>JBBQXP010000016.1:0-41910 GCA_038209555.1 Gaiellales bacterium | reverse complement strand
CCCGAATGAGGGCGGTGTCGTCCGATGCCAGGACTAGAATTAGTCCTGCAAATCCGAATAAATCGGCCCCCGCGAAGCGCAAACTTCCGAGGGCCTGGATCGAGGAGAGTGACCTCCTGATCGATCAGAGTGTACCGCGCGGCTCGGGTGCCGCCCTCGTCTCGAAACTGCTCGACTCGCCCGAGATCGCCGACCTGATCTCTGAGCTTGAGTCGCTTCGCTGGACTGGCAGGAAGGGCTACCCCGTGCGCTCGCTCGTCGGGGCCTGCCTCGTCAAGAGCCTCTACGCGATCCCGACTTGGAGCCGCACCGCTCGCCTGATCGCCGAACACGACGCCTTGCGCACCGCTCTCGGAGACGCGCCCAGCGTCTACGCCTGCTACCGCTTCGCGACGAAGTTGCGCTCCAACCGACCCGCGCTCAACGCCTGCTTCCAGGCTCTCGCCACGTCGCTCCGGCAGGAGCTTCCCGAGTACGGGCAGGACGTTGCTATCGACGCATCGGACATGCCCGCCTACGCGAACGGTCAGCGGTTCGTCTCCAAGAACGGCCCGGAGCGCGAGCGATTCAGCGATCCCACGGCAAGCTGGGGCCACCGTTCCGCCGTCTCGACCCGCAAGGGTGGGGGCTTCTACGGCTACAAGCTCAACGCGGCAGTGTGCGCGCGGACGGAGCTTCCGGTTGCCTGGCAAGTGGCGACCGCCCGAGACCACGAGGCGAGCTACGCGGTACCGCTTCTGGACGCGATGCTCGCCAAAGGCTTCGCCCCTGACTCGTGCGCGATGGACAAGGCGTATGACACCAAGCCGATCCACGAGGGCTTCGAGGACCGCGCCTGTCATCCGATCATCCCGCTCAGAGAGACGGTCGGAGTCAAGCGCGGTGACCATCGCCCGCCCGAGTGCGAGCACGGCACCTGGACATTCGCCGGTGCCGACTTCAAGAACAAGCGGACGAAGTGGCGCTGCCCCAATGCGGGGGTCGCCAACAGCGGCCAACTGCCCATCGCCTGCGCGCCCGCGAGCGTCTGGGTCAAGGCGTCCCGCCTGCAACCGCTCGTCCCGCGCGATAGCAAGCGGTTCGGCGACCTGTACCGGGGACGCGGGGCCGTGGAGCGGACCTTCGGAAGACTTAAGAACGAGTATGGACTGAAGCCCCTTCGGGTGCGAGGCATCGAGCGGGTCGCGCTTCACGCCGACCTCACCATGCTCGCCCGCCTCAGTTTGGCTCTCGCTCGGGCGAGAGCCGTACCACTGGCCGCTTAGGCCACCTTGGAAACCAAGAGCGTGGGCGTTAGCCTGCGCTCGATGCTTCGATGCGAGGAATGTGGCGCTGAGGCAACCGGGAAAGCGGTCGATTGGCGGGCGTATCTCGCATTCGAGGACGTGGAGACAGAATCCGTGGCGATCTTCTGCTCCAAATGTGCCCTGCGCGAGTTCGGCGAGCGTTTCGCTAATCAAAACGCTAGACACTCCTAGATACACTCGATCCCCGTGCGGATCCCGCTCGTAGACGTGAAAGCGCAGTACGAGCCGTTCCTTCCTGCGGTCCGGGCGGCGATCGACGAGGTGCTCGAATCGGCGCGCTTCATCCTCGGGCCGAACGTCCGCGCCTTCGAGGAGGAAGCTCGGGCCTACCTCGGCACGGGGGACGCCGTCGGCGTCGCGAACGGCACGGATGCGATCCAGCTCGTGCTGGACGCGATGGGGATCAGAGCCGGGGACGAGGTCATCTGCCCGGCGTTTACGTTCTACGCGACCGTCGAACCCGTGCTGCGGCGTGGCGCCAGGCCCGTCTTCGCGGACATCGATCCGGTCACGCTGAACCTCGATCCAGCCGACGTCGCCGCCCGGGTCACCGACCGCACCAAGGCGATCCTCGCCGTCCATCTCTTCGGCCGCCCGGCGCCGCTCTCAGAGCTCCCGGCCGGAATCCCGGTCATCGAGGACGCTGCGCAGGCATTCGGTGCGACCGTGGAGGGCCGCCGAGCGGGGTCCGTCGGCATCGCGGGCACCTTCAGCTTCTTTCCGACGAAGAATTTGTTCGGCATCGGCGACGGGGGCCTCGTCTCGACCAGCGACGAGACGCTCGCCGAGACGATCCGGATGCTGCGGTTCCACGGCTCCCGCGACAAGCAGCGGTTCGAACTGGTCGGCTACAACTCCCGGCTGGACGAGATCCAGGCGGCCGCCCTTCGCGTCTTCCTGCCTGAGCTAGATCGCTGGAACCTCCTCCGGCGCGAGGCCGCGGCCTACTACCGCGAGCTGGGGCTTCACGAGCTCTGCGAGCTGCCCGAAGACGAGCCGGGCCACGTCTACCACATGTACGTCGTCAGGGCCCAGGAGCGCGACCGGCTCCTCGACGCTCTTCGCGACGCCGAAATCGGCTCGGCTGCCTACTACACGACGCCTCTCCATCTCCAGCCGGCCCTCGCCCATCTCGGCTATGAGCCGGGCTCGCTTCCAGAGACCGAGCGCGCCGCCGCGGAGGACGTCGCCCTGCCGCTCTGGGCCGGCATCGAGCCTGACAAGCAGGAGTTGGTCGTCGAGACGATCCGGTCGGCCGTTCCCGTGCGGGCCTCTTGATGGCGCTCGTCAACCGGCACCGGATCTGGCAGGCCGTCATCGATGCCGGACTCGTCGCGCTCGCCTGGTATCTCGCCTTCTACCTCCGCTTCGACTCGGGTGTTCCCTTCATCTACGACCGCTTCTTCGAGCGGACGATCCTGCTCGTCCTCGTCATCCAGGTGTCGACGTTCGTGGGCTTCGGCTTCTACAATCACTGGTGGCGCTACGTTTCGATCCGGGACATGTGGACGGTGGCCCGAGGCGTCGCGGCCGCCGCGCTCCTCTCGCTGATCGCGATCTACCTGGTCAATCCGGTCTCCCACGTCCGCCTGCCGCGCTCCATCATCGTCATGGACTTCCTGATCCTGATCGCCCTTGTCGGCGGCGTCCGGCTCCTGGCGCGGACGCTGATCGAGCGCCCAGGGGCGCGAGGGATCGTCGCCCGCGGGAAAGAAGCGCTGATCGTCGGGGCCGGCGACGCGGGCCAGCTCATCATCCGCGAGATGCTGAAGAACCCGGCGCTCGGTTACACGCCGATCGGCCTCGTCGACGACGACCCGCGTAAGAAGAACCTGCGCCTCCACGGCATCCGGGTGCTCGGCACGACGGATGAGCTGCCCCACCTCCTGCGCGACAACAAGCCGGATGAGGTCATCATCGCCATTCCGTCTGCGGCGGGCGCGAAACGCCAGCGGATCGTCGAGATGTGCCGCGAGGTGGGCGTTCCGGTGAAGACCCTCCCTGCGGTGCACGAGCTCATCTCCGGGGAGCTGCATCTCGCACGGCAGCTGCGTGAGGTTCAGGTCGAGGACGTGCTCGGGCGCGAGGCGGTCGAGCTCGACATCGGCTCGATCGCCTCCTACGTGACCGGCGAGACCGTCCTCGTCACGGGTGCCGGAGGCTCGATCGGATCGGAGCTCTGCCGGCAGCTCGCCGCGTTGGGCGCGGACGCGCTCATTCTGGTCGACCACTCCGAGAGCATGCTGGTCGACATCGAGCGCGAGCTCATCCACGAGCGGGGGTTCACGGCTGCAGTCCCGGTGCTTGGTGACACGAAGAACCGTGCCAAGATGCGCCAGCTCTTCGACCGCCACCGGCCCGCCGTCGTCTTCCATGCAGCCGCCTACAAGCACGTGCCGCTGATGGAGGGAAATCCGGTCGAGTCGGTCCGGAACAACGTTCTCTCAACCAGGGTTCTCTCCGAGGTCTCCTCGGAAGTAGGAGTGAAGCGCTTCGTGCTCGTCTCGACGGACAAGGCCGTCAACCCGAAGAACGTCCTCGGCCAGACGAAGGCGCTCTGTGAATGGATCGTCGCCGCCGCCGCGACCCGCGAGCAGAACGGCACGCGTTTCATCTCCGTTCGCTTCGGCAACGTCCTCGGCTCGTCGGGGAGCGTAATCCCGCTCTTCAAGCGGCAGATCGCGCGGGGCGGGCCCGTCACCGTCACGCATCCCGACATGACCCGCTACTTCATGACGGTGCCGGAAGCCGCCCAGCTGATCGTCCAGGCGGGTGCTCTCGGCGAGAGCGGTGACATCTTCGTCCTCGACATGGGAACGCCGGTGAAGATCCTCGAGCTCGCCCGCAACATGATCACGCTGTCCGGAAAGGAGCCCGACAGCGAGATCGAGGTCGAGTTCATCGGTGTGCGGCCGGGCGAGAAGCTCCACGAGGAGCTCTGGGGGCGGGGGGAAGACGCCGTGCCCACGGCCCACCCGAAGATCATGCGGTGCGCGTGCCGCCCGGTCGATCCGGTCTGGCTCGACGACGAGCTCGCAGACCTGGAGCGCCTGGCGGAAGCCGGAGAGGCGCTCGAGGTGGTCGCCAAGCTCGGCGAGCTAACGCGTGCTCCGAGACGCCTCGCCGCGGCAGCCCGCGAGACCGTCTAGGCCCCGCCCTACGCGCGGGCGACCCGAGAACGCCCCGTCCAGGCATAATCGTTCCTTATGGACACGCGCCAGCTTTCAGCCTTCTGTGAGGTCGTCGACCGAAAGAGCTTTTCGCAGGCTGCCGAGCACCTCGGCGTCACGCAGCCCGCCGTCAGCCTGCAGGTTCGCTCCCTCGAGGAGCGGGTCGGCCAGCGCCTGCTCGATCGGTCCGGCCGCCGCGTTGAGCCGACAGAGGCAGGCATCGGCCTCTATCGGCATGCCCGTCGCCTCCTCCAGCTCGAGCAGCAGATGCTGGAAGACCTGGCGGAAGGCGAGTCCGGGACCCTGCACGGGACGCTTGCGATCGGGGCCTCCACCGGACCGGGTGCGCACCTCGTACCCCTGCTCCTCTGCGAGTTCCAGAGCGAGCACCCCGACCTGAGGGTCAGCCTTTCGATCTCGGACACGCACACCGTGACCGAGCAGGTGGCTGCACGCGAGCTCGAGCTCGGCATCGTCGGCGCGCATGGACGCCACCGCTCGCTCGACTTCGAGCCCCTCTCGGTGGACGAGATCGTGCTCGCGGTCCCGCCGGGCCATCCCTCCGCGGGCGGGCGGATGACGCTCGACGAGCTTCGCGCCGAGACGCTCGTCGTGATGCAGGAGGGTGCGGGCGTCCGCCAGGTCGTGGACGAGGAGCTCCGGCACGCCGGGCTCCGAGTCCGTGACCTCGATGCCAAGCTCGTCCTGGGGCTCCAGGAGTCCGTGAAGAGCGCGGTCGGTGCGGGCTACGGCGTGACCTTCATCTCGCGGACCGCGGTCGAACGGGAGCTCGAGACGGGGGCTCTCGGAACGGCGCGTGTCGAGGGCGTGGAGCCGGCGCGCCAGATCTACGTCGTCCGTGGGCGCGGACGGGCTCTGACGCGGGCAGCCGAAGCTTTCCTCGGGTTCGCGCAGGAGCACGCCGGTTGATCGTTCGCTGGGGGCTCGACGAGCTCCCGGGCGTGCTCGCGATGCTCGGAGTCGAGCGGCCACTCCTCGTGACCACGCCGCGCTGGACGAAGGTCGACTTGCCGGTAGAGAGTGTCTTCGCCGGTGTCCGCCCTCACGTCCCGGCTGAGACCGTCGAGGCGGCCCTCGCAGCCTCCCGGGACGCGGACGGGCTGCTGGCCGTCGGGGGTGGCAGCGCGATCGACACCGCGAAGGCCGTCTCCGCGCGGAGAGACCTGCCCGTCGTCTCCGTTCCGACCACGTACTCGGGCGCCGAATGGACGCCCGGGTTCGGCGTCCGCGACGAGGCGCGCCGCGTCAAGGGTGGCGGCGGCGGTGGACGCGTCGAGGGGATCGTCTATGAGCCTGAGCTCACGATGACGCTCCCGATCGGGGAGACCGTTGGAACGGCCATGAACGCCCTCGCGCACTGCGCCGAGGCCCTCTATGTCGAGGGCCGGAACGCCGAGGCCGACGAGGAGGCGCTCGCGGGAGCGAGCCTCGTCACGAGCTCGCTGCCGACGGTCGTCGCGGACGGCGAGGACAGGGAGGGGCGGCGCGAGCTTCTCGAGGGGGCCATGCACGCCGGGGCGGCGCTCGCCGGTGCGGGGCTCGGGCTCGGGCATGCGATGGCCCAGGCGCTCGGCGGCCGCTACGGGATCGCGCACGGCGCGGCGAACGCAGTCTGTCTTCCCGCGGCGCTCCGCTTCAACGAACCTGTCGCCGCCGTAGAGATCGCTCGTTTCGGGACGGCGATCGGAAGCGACGACCCGGCATCTCGCCTCCAGGAGTTGGCCGCCCTCGGTGGCTTCCGGAGGCTACGCGAGCTCGGCGTTCGCGAGGAGGACCTGGGCGAGGTCGGCGCCGCGGCGTCCGGGCGTGCCGGGGCGCGCGCGAATCCCCGTCCCGCGACCGGCGCGGAGATCACCGAGCTCTTGCGGGACCTGTGGTGACCGGTCGCACCACGAGCGTGACCGTCTTCACGCCGAGCTCCTCGAGTGAGTAGCGGCCTTTGAACCGCGGCCCGAGCGGGATTTCGCGCAACGTCTCGAGATCGTCGGCCGACGGGCGCGACAGCGTCTTGGATACGACCTCGAGGCCCGCTTCCCGCGCCAACCGGATGTAATCGGGGTAGCGCAGCCGGTTTTGGAAATGGACGGACGAGTTCGCAAGCCGCCAGGCCCGCTCCGAGAAGCGGAGGTAGTTGTAGCGGGAGACGCTCCGGTCGACGTAGGAGTAGTGGTCCTGCAGATCGATTCGTGCGCTCATGATCCCGTCGGGCTGCAGGAGCCTTCTGCACTCCGCCAGTACGAGGCCCACGTCCACCTCGGGGATGTGCTCGAAGGTGTTCGTGCTCGAGATGAAGTCGAACGACTCGGGCGGGAGCCCGGTACCACGCGCGTCGCGTGGAGCGAGGTAGCGGATGCCGAAGCGGTGCTCGAGATCGGCCACGGCCGTCAGGCGCACGGACTCGGGGAGGCGGACGGGCCGGCCGGCGATTCGCTCGAGCTCCGGCTTCTCGGAGCGGAGCTGTTCCAGTACGTGGCCTACCAGCTCGAGGCGGACATTCGTGTGGATGTCGACCAGTGTCTGTCGGTCGACTCCGAGCGCGTAGTACGAGAGCGGGACGGCCAGGTCCCAGCCGGCTCCGAACTCGTAGAACGTGGCCTCGGGCTTCCCCGACCCGCCGTGCGCGAGAAAAGCGTCGTGGTGAGCCTTTGCCCGCGTGAACTTGCGGAGCAGTGCGGCCCGGCCGGCCGGGAGTGTCCGCACTCTTCGCTGGAGCACGTAGTTGAGCTCGTGCGACTGTGGCAACGAGCTCAGCGCCTTCTGGAAGCCCGCTTTCAGGAGCCAGCGCATCGAGTTCGCGAGGATAGCGACTCCACGGTCGAGGGTACGCCGCTAGATTCCCGCCATGGCTGACGACTGGCGACTCACCGTCGAGCTGGCCGAAGCGGGGAACGCGGCCGGGCTGGTGAACGCCCTCAGGGAGCTCGAGCTCGAGGACGCACATCGCGCTCGGGTCGGCGAGCGGGTCGTCGTCAGCCAAGACGAGGGCAACGTCTTCCTCTACGCGGACACGGAGGAGCGTGCGCGCGAGGTGAACGTGCTCGTCCAGGAGCGTCTGGCGGAGCTCGGCTTCGACGCGGACGTGGCACTGACCCGCTGGCATCCTGTCGAGCAGCGCTGGGAGGACGCGTCCGTACCGCTCCCGACGTCCGATGAGGAGTGGCAGGCAGAGCACGAGCGGCTCCAGGCCGACGAGGCGGCTGAGTCGGCTGCCACCGGGCATGCCGCCTGGGAGGTGCGGGCTGTGCTTCCGTCCCACGAGAACACCGTGAGGCTGGCCGAGCGGCTCGAGCGGGAAGGCATCCCGGTCGTCCGCCGCTCGAGCTTTCTTCTCGTCGGCGCAGTCAACGAGGACGAGGCGCGCGCGCTGGCCGAGCGCCTCCGGAGCGAGACGCCTGCCGGAAGCCGCATCGAGGTCGAGCCCGGGGGCCAGATGGCCTGGGAAGTGGCTCCGCAGAATCCGTTTGCCTTCTTCGGAGGCCTTGGGGGCTGACATCGGGCCCGGTCGTCCGCTAGGCTCAACGGGTACGGACGAACGACACGAGCACGACGAGAGGAGGCCGAGCAGATGAGGGACGCTGACGCGCATCAACCTAGTAGCGGCCTCCGCATGCTCGCCTAGCGGCTTCTCCATCATCTGATCCGCAGGGCTGCGCAGGCCGCGTCGAACCACGACTTGCGAACCCAAGGAGATCCCGCTTGAACTCTGGAATAGACGGCCTTTTCGACCTCGCCCGCCTCGGCTGGGACGACGATCGCGAGGTGGAATTCGCACCTCATGCGGCGGCCGGCCTCCTACCCGGTCGCGTCAGCACGCAGCTCCGCGGCGTTCACCTCGTTGCGACCTCGGAAGGCGAGGTCCGCGCGGAGGCGGCCGGACGGCTCTGGCAGGAGTCCGGCGCCGCCGGCCACCCGGTCGTCGGGGACTGGGTCGCGCTCGAGCCTGGAACCGGAACGGTCACGATTCAAGCCGTGCTCGAGCGGAGGACGGCAGTCACCCGCAAGGCAGCGGGCCGGGCGACCGTGGAGCAGGTGCTCGCCGCCAACGTCGACATCCTCTTCGTCGTCGCCGGGCTCGACGGCGAGCCCAATCTCCGTCGTCTGGAGCGGTTCCTGGCGGCTGCCTGGGACAGCGGCGCCCAGCCGGTCGTCGTCCTCACGAAGGCAGACCTCGCCGCGCAGGTGCCGGTCGCGGTGGCAGACGCCGAGGCCGTTGCGGCCGGAGTCGCCGTGCACGCGGTCAGCACTGTCACGGGGGAAGGAGTGGAG
This sequence comes from Gaiellales bacterium, assembly GCA_038209555.1. Lineage (GTDB taxonomy): Bacteria > Actinomycetota > Thermoleophilia > Gaiellales > Gaiellaceae > DASQGA01. Next base: position 33,146 of record JBBQXP010000016.1, on the reverse strand, counting down.
GAGATCCGCGCCTATCTCGCCGGTGACCGAACCGGGGCGTTCCTTGGGCCATCCGGGGCCGGGAAGTCGACGCTCGTCAACCGCCTGCTCGGCACCGAGGAGCAAGAGACAAGGGAAGTTCGATCGGACGGCAAGGGTCGCCACACGACGACGCACCGGGAGCTCTTCGTCCTTCCGGGCGGAGGCCTCGTCGTTGACACGCCGGGGCTACGGGAGCTCGGTCTCTGGGGCGACGGCGAGGGCACGGCGTCGGCGTTCGGAGAGATCACGGAGCTCGCAGCGAAGTGCCGCTTCAACGACTGCGCGCACGAGAACGAGCCAGGCTGCGCCGTGCTCGCGGCTGTCGAGAGCGGAACGCTCGACCCCGAGCGGCTCGCGAGCTATCGGAAGCTCGGGAACGAGCAGCAGTTCCACGCCCGGAAGCAGGATGCGCGCGCTTCCGCGGATGAACGTCGCAAGTGGCGCCGCCTCGCGCGCAGCTTCAGGAAGCCTTCCGACGGACCGTGGACGGGATGAGCACGCGCGAAACCTCCCGCTTCGCGCTCGGCATGCTCCAGCCCCTGGCGATCAGGGACTTCGCCCTGCTCTGGACCGGAATGACCGTCTCGCTGCTCGGGGATGGCATTTACTTCGTGACGATCGCGTGGCAGGTCTACGAGCTCTCGAACGCGCCGACCGCGCTCGCGGTCGTGGGCATCGCCTGGACCCTGCCGCTTTTCCTCTTCCTCCTCGTCGGCGGGGTCGTCAGCGACCGCTTCGACCGTCGGCGGATCATGATCCTCTCGGATCTGGTGCGGGGCTCTGCGATCGGAGCGATTGGAGTCCTGGCCGTTACGGACGAGCTCTCGCTGGGCCTGCTGCTCCCGCTCGTGGCCGTGTACGGAGCCGGCGAGGCGCTCTTCGCCCCTGCTTTCGGCGCGCTCGTGCCGGACATCGTGCCGCGGAGCCTGCTCGTGCAGGCCAACTCGATCGACATGGTCGTTCGGCCCCTCGCCTCGCAGTTCGTCGGCCCGGCCGTGGGCGGGCTCGCGATCGCCACGATCGGAACCGGCGGCGCCTTCCTCCTGGACGCAAGCACGTTCGCAGTCTCGGCGCTCTGCATCCTCGGCATCGCGGCCCGGCCGCTCCCGACCCGGGAGAACCGGAACCCGCTGCGGGACGTGGCGGAAGGCTTCCGCTTCGTGCGCTCCCAGAAGTGGCTGTGGGGCACGCTGCTCGCCGCGGCGGTTTCCCTCCTTGCCTTCTGGGGCCCGTGGGAGGTACTGGTTCCGTACATCGTCAAAAACGAGCTGCACGGGACCGCCGGCGACCTCGGCCTCGTGTTTGCCGCCGGCGGTCTCGGCGCGATCCTCGCGGCACTCTTCATGGGGCACCGGAAGATTCCGCGGCGTCACATCACCTTCATGTACCTCGCGTGGACCGGGAGCTCCGGCGCCGTCTTGATCTACGGGCTTGCAACCTCGCTCTGGCAGGCGATGCTCGCCGCGCTTTTTTCCGGCGCGCTCGCGACCGCCGGCATGGTGGTCTGGATGACGCTCATGCAGACTCGCGTCCCGCGCGAGCTCCTCGGCCGGGTCACCTCGCTCGACTGGATGGTGTCGATCGGGCTGATCCCTGTCTCCCTGGCGCTCACGGGGCCGATCGCGGAAGCGGTCGGAGCGCGAGAGACGCTGGTGGGTGCCGGCGCGCTCTCGGCCGTCATCATCGTCGGCTTCCTCTTCCTCCTGCCGGGTCTCCGCGCCGGGGAGCGGCCCGAGCTAGCAGGGGCCGGGCTGGACGGGCCCGGTGGGACCGACCTGGTGCTGGACGGCGACGCCGGTGCCGGCCTGGAGGCAGTAGGAAACGGCGTCCGCCCGGGCGACCGTGACTCCGTAGCCCGGCGGTAGCGTCACTCCGGCATAGGTGCCGTGCTCGGCCAGCCAGTCCTGCAGGACCGGCGCAGCGGCCTGGAAGTTCGTCGCTGCGACGCCGGCGCTGGCCTGAGCTTCGGCCCGTGTGGCCACCTCGGAGGTCGGACCGACCGTCCTCGCCTGCTGAGCGTAGAGGTAGCCGCCGATCGCGAGCGTGATCAGAAGCGAGACGAGTCCGAGGCCCTTCAGTGTCACGAGCCAGGTATCGACAGCTCTTCGGATCCCCTTTAGAGCGGCCGATACGGCTCGCAGCGATCATAAGTTCCTCATATGATTGCGATTAGTGATTTGCTGGTAGGATCCATTCGTGGCCGACACCGCTCATTTCGATGTGCTCGTAATCGGCAGCGGCGCCTCCGGGCTTGCGGCCGCCGTCTCGGCCGAACGGGCCGGCGCACGCGTCGCTGTTGCGACCAAAGGCGCTCTCCAGTCCTGCAACTCGGCCAAGGCCCAGGGAGGCATTCAGGCGGCCTTCAGCGACGACGACTCGCCCGATCTTCACGCGGAGGACGTCTGGCGGAGCTCGCACGAGACCGCTGACCGCGACCTGGTCCGCATTCTGACGACCGAGGCGCCGGACACCATCCACTGGCTCGAGGAGAACGGCGTCGAGTTTACGCGCCAGAACGGCGGCTACCGCCTGGCACGATGCGGAGGAGCGAGCCGCGCCCGCCTGCTCCAGGTTGGCGACCGGACCGGACTTGCCATTACGAGCGCCCTTCGAGAGGCCTTCCAGGCCTCGAGCGGCACGGTCCTTCCGCATCATCCCCTCGTCGGGCTCAGGCAGAGCGCGGCGGGCTGGGTGGCGACCTGCCGGCGCAAGGACGGCGTGGAGGTCGAGCTCGAGGCCGGCACGATCGTCCTCTCGGCCGGGGGCCGCTGCTACCGCGAAGCGGAGGAGCGCGGAGAGCTCTCGACCAACCATCCGGGAGCGACGGGCGAGGTGACGAGGTTCGCCGTCGAGCTCGACGCGGAGTCACGAGACCTCGACGCGCTCCAGTACCACCCGAATGGAGGCGCGTGGCCCGAAAACACGCAGGGCTACTCGATTCCCGAGACCACGCGCGCCTACGGCGCTGTCCTCCTGAACGCCGACGGCGAGGAGTTCACGGACTCCCTCGGCCCGCGCGATGAGGTCTCCCAGGCGATCTTCGACGAGGTGGAGAAAGGCAAGGGCGTTGAGACGCCGGACGGGCGGCCCGCTGTCTGGCTCGATACGACGAGGATCGCCGAGGAGGACGCCGAGGTCTCGCTTCCGTACATGTTGCGCCGGTACCGCTCGGCGGGGATCGACCCTCTCGCCGAGCGGATCCTCACGTACCCGGTCCTCCACTACCAGAACGGCGGGCTCGTGATCGACGAGCACGGCGAGACGACGGTCGACGGCCTCTACGCCTGTGGCGAGATCGCGGGCGGCACGCACGGCCGGAACCGAATGATGGGCAATTCCCTGCTCGAGTGCTGCGTCTTCGGTCGGCGCGCGGGCCGGGCCGCGGCCGAGACAGCGAGGACATGAACGTCGTAGCCACCGATATCCAGAAGGTTGTCGCCGATGCCGCCGCGTACCTCTACGTCTGGGCGCTCAAGGACATCCCGCAAGATCTGCGCGACGCGCTCGTCGCCGCACGCGGCCGCGAGACGTCGGTCCCGGGCCAGCGGGTCCTCGACACGATCATCAAGAACGTCGCCGTGGCCGAGGACGAGAAGAACCTTGTCTGTCAGGACACCGGGATCGCGGTCTATTACTGCCGGGTCGGCGAGCACTTTCCGCTCCACCCGGCGCGAATCTACGAGGCGCTCTACGAGGGCACGGAGCGGGCGACGATCGAGCACCCGCTGCGCTCGAACACCGTCCACACGCTGACGCGCGAGAACACCGGCCAGAACGTCGGCTACCGGGTGCCCATCGTCCACTGGGACTTCGTCGCCGGCTGGGACGGCCTCGACGTCAAGTGCGTTCCCAAGGGATCCGGCTCCGAGAACATGAGCTTCTTGAAGATGTGCATCCCCGCCGAGGGCGTGAAGGGGATCAAGCGGTTCGTCCTCGACTCGATCGTCAACGCGGGCGGGAAGCCGTGCCCACCCGGGATCGTCGGCGTCGGCATCGGCGGCTCGGCCGACTACGCGATGCACCTTGCGAAGGAGGCGATCGCCCGCCCGGTCGGGACGCGGAACCCCGATCCGGAGGTGGCGAAGCTCGAGGACGAGCTCTACGACCTCCTGAACGAGACCGGGATCGGCCCGATGGGCCTCGGCGGCGACGTCACGGTGCTCCAGTGCCATATCGAGCACGCGGACACCCACATGACGCTGAACCCGGTGGCCGTGAACTACCAGTGCTGGGCGGCCCGGCGCGCGAGCGCCCACATCGGCCCGGACGGCGACGTCGACTACGACCGGGAGGCGTGATGGCCGAGCACCGGCTCACATTCCCGATCGACGAGGCACAGATCCGCGAGCTCCGTGCCGGCGACGCGGTGACGGTAGACGGGCACATCATCGGCATCCGCGACCGGACGCAGATCCGGATGTTCGACCAGGGACAGCGTCCCGAGATGGACCTGACCGGCGCGCTGCTCCTCCACACGGCCCCGGGTGTCCGAAAACTCACCGACGGGAGCTACGAGAAAATGTGCATCGGGACGACCACGAGCGCGCGCATGGTGCGGTTCACCGAGGCGCTCGGCCAGGACTACGGCGTGCGCGCGATCTGCGGCAAGGGCGGCCTCCCCGACGATGCGATCGAGCCGATGCAGCGGTTGGGGATGGTCTACTTCGCGATCGTCGGCGGGGCGGCGGCGCTCGAGACGACCCAGATCGAGGCGATCGAGGAGGTCGAATGGGAGGACCTGATGCCCGAGTGCCTCTGGAAGTTCAGGGTCAAGGACTTCGGTCCGCTGACTGTCGGGATCGACTCGCACGGGGGGTCGCTCTTCCACGACGTTCAGGCGGAGGCTCACCGGCGACTGGAGGACATCTATGCCAAGCTCTAACGGTTCTATCGACTCGAACGGCTTCCTCGACGTGCCGGCCCGCTCGCCGAAGCCGCGGACGCAAGGGCTCACGCACGTCATCGACAAGGGGCTCAACCTTCGCGACATCGAAGGTCTCTTCGACACCGGCGGCGAGTACGTCGACGTCGTCAAGTTCGGCTGGGGCACGTCCTACGTCACGAAGAACCTCGAGAAGAAGATCTCCCTCTACCGCTCCTTCGAGACGCCCGTCGTCTGCGGCGGGACGCTCTTCGAGGCCGTGATCGCGCGGAACAAGCTGGACGAGTATCGGAGCTGGCTGACGGAGAACCGGTTCTCGCATGTCGAGGTCTCCGACGGGACGATCGACCTACCGCGCGAGCGAAAGCTGGAGCTGATCGAAGAGCTCGCGCGCGACTTCGTCGTCCTCTCGGAGGTTGGCTCAAAGGACTCCGAGGTCGTCTTCGCCCCCTACCAGTGGGTGCAGTGGATGAAGGAGGAGCTCGAGGCGGGCGCCTGGAAGGTCATCACCGAGGGCCGCGAGGGCGGCACGGCCGGCATCTTCCGCCCGACCGGCGAGATGCGCACCGGCCTGATCGACGAGATCGTCCACGAAATCGACCTCGGCGACATCATCTTCGAGGCTCCCACCAAGGCCTCGCAGGCATATTTTGTGAAGCACTTCGGCCCCGAGGTGAACCTCGGCAACATCCCGCCGGAGGAAGTCATCCCGCTCGAGACGCTCAGGCTCGGGCTCCGGGCCGACACCCTGAAAGAGATCTTGCTCGATGAGCTGCCTGTCGCTGACTGAGCCCCAGATCGAGGCCATGCCGGCGGAAGAGGTCCTACGCTGGGCCAACGACGAGTTCGGAGACCGGCTCTGCCTTACGTGCTCCTGGCAGAAGCAGTCCTCGGTGCTCGTCCACCTCGTGTCCGAGCTCGGGCTCGGGATCGATGTGATCGAACTCGACACACACCTCTTCTTCAAGGAGACCTACGAAACCCGCGAGGCGCTCGTGGCGCGCTACGGCCTGAACCTGATCCGGCCGGAGATCATCACTGTGGCGGAGCAGCACAACCAGGAAGGGCCGAACCTCTGGGAGTCGGATCCCGATCGCTGCTGCCACATCCGTAAGGTCGAGCCGCTCATCCGGGCGCTCGATCCATACGACGCCTGGATCTCTGGCATCCGTCGTGACCAGTCGCCTTCCCGTGCGAACGCGCGGAAGGTCGAGCGCTCGGAGCGCTACGGGGTCTGGAAGATTCAACCGCTGGCTGACTGGAACGAAGAGCGAGTCTGGAGCTATATCGTCGCGAACGACATTCCGTACAACCCGCTGCACGAAGCCGGGTACAGGTCGATCGGGTGCATTCCCTGCACCCGCCCGATCCGGCCTGACGAGGAGGAGCGCGCCGGCCGTTGGGCCGGCTCGGACAAGCTCGAGTGCGGCATCCATATCGAAGAAAGGACAGGATGAAGAACGGATTCACTCTCTGGTTCACGGGCCTTTCGGGCGCGGGGAAGACGACGATCGCCGAGCTCGTCGGCGCCCAGCTCGAGGAAGGCGGACGGCTCGTCGAGTATCTCGACGGAGACGTCGTCAGGACGCGCCTCTCGAAGGGCCTCGGGTTCTCGAAGGAGGACCGCGACACGAACATCGAGCGCATCGGCTGGGTAGCTTCGCGCCTGACCCGCCAGGGTGCCGCCGTTCTCGTTTCGGCGATCTCCCCGTACGAGGAGACGCGCCAGAAGGCCCGAGACATGGTCGAGGAATTCGGGACGTTCGTCGAGGTCTTCGTCGACACGACCGTCGAGGAGTGTGCCCGGCGCGACGTGAAGGGCCTCTACGAGAAGGCGTTCAAGGGTGAGATCAAGGAGTTCACCGGAGTTTCGGATCCGTACGAGGTGCCGTCGAGCCCGGAGATCCTGCTTAAGACCGAGGAGCACGAACCGGAGGAGAGCGCCCGCATCGTGCTGCAGAAGCTCGAGGAGATGGGTCTCTTGTACGCGGAGATAAAGGCATGACGCGCGCAGGCGGAGATTCGACACGCACCGGGGTGGAAGCCGGCACGTCTCCGCACACATCGGCGCGCTCTCTTCCCCTACTTTTTGAGGCGGGAGCGTGGGTCCCCTCCCAGGGCGGGGGTCTTCGGATATGAGCACGACGACCGAGCTGCAGCTGATCCGTCCGCACGGCGGCGAGCTCGTCGACGCGTCCGGTGAGCGGCCCGACGACGTCGACTCGCTCGAGGTCGTGACGCTCACCTCTCGTGAAGTCTCCGATCTCGACATGCTCGCCTGTGGCGCTCTCTCCCCGCTCACGGGATTCATGGGCCACGACGACTACGAGCGCGTCGTGGACGAGATGCGCCTTGCCGGCGGGCTGCCTTGGGCACTCCCCGTCTGCCTCGCTGTTCCCACTGCGCCTGCGGGCGACCGGGTCGTCCTCGCGAACGAGTCGGGCCGACAGCTCGCCGTCCTCGACGTCGAGGGGGTTTACGAGTACGACAAGGAGTGCGAGGCCGAGCGCTGCTTCCGGACGACCGATGAGGACCACCCAGGCGTCGCGCGACTCTATGCCCAGCACGACCTCTACCTGGCTGGGCGCGTGACGGTCTTCGACCGTGTCGAGTCCTCGTTCCCGGAGCTCGCCAAGGATCCCGCCGAGACACGCGCGGCGTTTGCCGAGCGCGGCTGGAAGCGCGTGGTTGGGTTCCAGACCAGGAATCCCATCCACCGAGCCCACGAGTACCTGACCAAGTGCGCGCTCGAGACCGTGGACGGGCTCCTGATCCATCCGCTGGTCGGGGAGACCAAGTCGGACGACGTTCCCGCAGCAACGAGAGTGAAGGCCTACGAGGTGCTGGTCGACGGCTACTACCCCAAGGATCGCGTCGTCGTGTCGGCGTTCCCCGCGGCTATGCGCTACGCCGGACCCCGCGAAGCCGTCTGGCACGCCATCTGCCGGAAGAACTACGGCTGCTCACACTTCATCGTCGGCCGTGACCACGCGGGCGTCGGGAGCTACTACGGCTCGTACGACGCCCAGCTGATCTTCGACGAGTACGAGCCGCACGAGCTCGACATCGAGCCGATGTTCTTCGAGCACTCCTTCTGGTGCAAGGTGTGCAACCAGATGGCGTCGGCGAAGACCTGCCCCCACTCGGGCGAAGACCACGTCTTCCTCTCGGGGACGAAGGTGCGCGAGATGCTCTCGAACGGGGAGCTCCCCCCGGCCGAGTTCTCCCGTCCCGAGGTCGCTGAGATCCTGATCGAGGCTTACGGGGGCTCCTAGCGGGGCGGGCGTCCGCTTCCGGGGCCCGCTGGATTCGGAGGCGGTGGAGCTAGATGGTCAACCATCTAGGGTTACTCCGCGTGTCTCTGCTGAAAACAGTCTTCTGGGCGAGCGCGGGAGCGCTTGCGTGGACGCACGTGGGCTACCCGCTCGCCGCGGCGGCGCTCGCGCGGAAGCGGCCCAAGCCCGTTCGGGCTCGGGACAACGTTCCAGGCGTGACGCTGATCGTCGCGGCTCACGACGAGGAGGCTGTGATCGAGGACCGGCTCCGAAACCTGCTCGAGCTCGACTATCCACCGGCTCGACTCCAGATCGTCGTCGCCTCCGACGCCTCCACGGACGGCATGGACGAAATCGTCGAGCGGGTGGCCGCGGCCGAGCCGAGAATCACGCTCCTGCGCTGTCCTCGGGCAGGCAAGGTGGCCGCGCAGAACCTTGCTGTAGCCGGCTCGAAGGCCAAGATCGTCGCCTTCTCCGATGCGAACGCGTCCTGGGCTCCCGATGCCCTCACCAAGCTCGTTCGGTGTTTCGGAGACCCCGAGATCGCATACGTCTGCGGGCGCCTCAGCCTCCTGCGTCCGGACGGCACGAACCGGGAGGGGGTCTACTGGCGTTACGAGACGTGGCTCCGCGAGCAGGAGTCCCTCGCCGGCTCCGTCACCGGGGGAAACGGGGCCATCTACGCGGTTCGCCGATCGAACTATGTGGACGTCGACCCACGCTTCGGGCACGACCTCGCCTTGCCCTACCTGATGGTGCAGCAGGGTCGGCGAGCCGTCTACGCGCCCGAGGCTCACGCCTTCGAGAAGCCTTCGCGCGACCTCGAGGACGAGTACGCGCGCAAGGTGCGGATGGCCGAGCACGCCTGGCTCATCCTCCTGACCGGCCGGATGTTTCGTGGTCTCCCGCCCTCGTACCTCGTCCAGCTGGTCTCCCATCGTGTCCTTCGCTACGCGAGCGGTTTTCTCCACCTCGCGTTGCTCGTAACGAACCTGCCGCTGGCCGCTCGCTCGAGCTTCTACCGCACTCTGCTCGCCGCGCAGGCGGCAGGACTCGCGCTCGCCGCCGCCGGGCGACTGCGCGCGCCCCTGCCCGGGGCCGCGCTCGCTTACTACTACGCGCTCGTGACTTGGGCGATGGTCGTGTCGTTCGTCCGCTACTTGCGGTTCGGCGTGCCGGCGGTCTGGGAGAAGGCCGAGGGCACCCGGTGAGCGACGCCCCTCCGTTCTTCGTGGTCGGCAACGATCGCTCAGGGACGACGATGCTACGCCTCGTGCTCGACCGGAGTGCCGAGGCGGCGGTGCCTCCCGAGTCCATGTTTCTCGTCGACACCGCGGCCGCCCGGCGCTCGGGCGACCTGAGGGATGCCGCGGAAGCGGCACGGCTGCTTGAACGGATCTGGACGCACCCCAGAGTGCGCGGCTGGGGCCTGCCCGGGGAACCGCCTCCGGTGCCGGCCGGCCTCTCGCACGCGGAGGCCTACCGGTTCGCCGTCGAGGCGCCCTTCCGCGCCTATGCGAGCCTGGCCGGGAAGAGCCGCTGGGGCGACAAGACGCCGGCGTATCTCCATGAGGTCGACGAGCTGTTCGCGGTCTGGCCGGACGCCCGGCTCATCGTGCTCGTCCGGGACGGGCGCGACGTTGCGCTGTCGATCATGGGGCTGCCTTTCGGCCCGAACAACGTCTGGGCGGCCGCCCGGAACTGGGCCGCAGGGATCAGGCGCGGACAGGAGGCCGAGCGGGGCCATCCGGATCAGGTGTTGACTCTCCGCTACGAGGACCTGGCAAGCGAGCCAAAGCGCGAGGTCGAGCGAGCCTGTGAGTTCTTGGGTCTGGTGTTCGACGAGGCGATGCTGGCGATCGAGGAGACGGACGCCGCCAAGCTCGCGAAGGGCCAGGAGGGGTGGTTCACCAGCGTCTGGGCCGGTATCAACACGACCGCGGTCGGCAAATGGCGCCAGCAGATGACACCCGCGCAGCAGGCGGTCTTCGCGGCAGTCGCGGGCGACGAGCTCCGCGCCCTTGGCTACGAGACCCCCGAGGGGGCGGACCCTCCGGCGGCCCGGGCGGTTGCGTACGGGGCCCACGACGCCGCCATGCGGGCCGTCAACTTCGTCCGCCTGCGTGTGCTCGAAGAGCGAGGCCGTGAGCTCTCCTACGTGCTGCGGCGGAAGCTCGGGCGCGCATGAGGATCCAGCGGCTCGCCAAGCAGCTGCTCGACCGCATCCTCGCGCTCGTCCTCCTCGTCATCCTGACGCCCCTGCTCGCCGTCGTGATTGCATGGATTCTCGCCGATTCCGGACGACCCGTCTTCTTCGTCTACCCGCGCGCCGGCCGCTTCGGGCGGCCGTTCCCGATGCTGAAGTTCCGAACGATGATCCCGGATGCAATCGAGGTCGGACGCACTCAGAAGCTGTCGGAGGACCCCTTCGGGCTCGTGCACGAGGATCCGCGAGTCACGCGGAGTGGTCGCTTTCTGCGGCGGACGAGCCTGGATGAGCTACCGCAGCTCCTAAACGTCGTCCGCGGTGAGATGAGCCTCGTCGGGCCGCGCCCCGACCTGGTCGAGCAGGCCTCGCACTACAGCGAGCACGACAGCCGACGGCTCGACGTCCTTCCCGGCATCACGGGCTGGTCGCAGATCCACGGGCGGGACGAGATCGGGTGGCCGGAGCGAATCGAGCAAGACCTCTGGTACATCGCCCACTGGTCGCTCTGGCTCGATCTCCGGATCCTGGTGGCGACTGCGCGGCAGCTCTTCCGGGACGAGCCGGCCCCGATCGAGGATGCCGTGAACATCGAGCGGGCCAGGCAAGCTCGCGAGCGCACGTGACCGCCTCCAACGTCTCGGGGACGATCGTGGAGGTCGAGCCTGACCGCTGGGATGACCTGCTCGCCGACGTCGGCTGTACGGACGTGTACTTCGAACGCGCGTACGTCGAGTCGGCGCTGCTGCTCGAGCCGGGAGCTGCGGTCTACCTCCACGTCGGAGGTGACCGCGGTGACGTGGTGCTTCCGTGCATCGTGCGCAGGCTCCCGGAGCAGCTCGAGGGTGCCGAAGGCCGCCACGACGTGATCACTCCCTACGGGTACGGAGGCCCGGTCGCAACCGGGGACGATCCTCCCGTCGGGCGCTTCTGGGAGCTCTACGGAAGCTGGTGCGCGGAGCGGCGTGTTGTCGCGAGCTTCATGCGCTTCCACCCACTGCTGGAGAATCACCGCTACGCCGGGCCCGGCTTTACCGTCGAGAAGCTCGGCACGACGATTGCGTGGCGCCTCGAGCCGACGGTCGACCCGTTCGACGGCATGCATTCCGCCCACAGAAACAGCGCGCGAAAGGCGCAGCGGGCCGGCGCCGAGGTGTCGGCCGTCGAGGGCTCTGCTGACCTGGGCGAGTTCGTCGAGGCGTATGAGGAGACGATGACGAGGGCCGGCGCCTCCCCCTTCTATTTCTTCGACCATGCGTATTGGCGCCGGCTCGAGACGTCGCTCCGCGACCGCCTCGTGCGATTCGATGCCCGGATCGAGGGCGAGCTGGTGGCGAGCGCGCTGTGCCTGGCCACGCTCCCGTGGATGCACTACCACTTCGGTGCGACCTCCGAGCTGGGGCGAAGCTCCGGCGCCGGCAACCTCGTCCTCGTCGAGGCGGCCCGCTGGGGGCAAGCACGAGGGTTCGAGATCTTTCACCTGGGTGGCGGCGTCGGCGGGGGGGAGGACGCTCTCTTTCGCTTCAAGGAGCGGTTCGACGAGGCCGGTCGCAAGGATGCGTACGTCGGCAAGGTCGTCCACGACGAGCCCGGCTACGCTGCGCTGACGGGCCGGGGAGCGGACGAGCTTTCAGGCTTCTTCCCCGCCTATCGCGGCCAGCCGCGATCCTCGTGAAGGCCGAGAACCCACGGCGCGTGGCGCTGATCGCGCTCACGCTCCTGCTCCTTGCCGGGACGACCCTGGCATTCGGCGTTACCCAGACTCTCAAGCTCGAGCGTTCGCCCGTTACCGGGCCTCGCTTCGACCAGATCTTCTCTCCGACGTGCCGCTGCAAGACCAACACCGCAGAGCTCTCGTTCCGGCTCCGGCGCGCTGACCGGATCGACGCCGACCTCGTCGACGGAAAGGGGGACCCTGTCAGGACGCTCGCGAGTGACCTGCCACGGCCGCAGGGTCGCGTCACGTTCCTGTGGGACGGCCGCGACGAAGCGGGCAAGGTCGTACCGGACGGTCGTTACCGCCTCCGAGTCCACCTCCGCCAGAGCAGGCGGACGATCCTGATTCCGACGACCGTGAAGGTCGATACCAGCCCTCCGATCCTCCGCATCCTCCGAACCACCGAGCAGGTTCTCTCTCCGGACGGTGATCACCGGCGCGACCACTTCAGCATCTTCTACCGCGCGGATGAGCAGGCGCGGCCGGTCCTCATGGTCGACGGAAAGCGCGCCTCAATCGGGCGTCTGTCGCCTCCCGGGCGGTCTCGCTTCGATTGGTACGGGAGAATTGCGCGTCGTCCGCAGCCGCCGGGAAAGTACCTCCTCTCCCTCGAGGTGGTCGACCGCGCAGGCAACTCGTCGCCCGAGGCCCAGCCCGTCCTCGTTCGGCTCCGCTACGCCGACGTCGTCGGGGCCCCGCTGGCCGCCTCGAGAGGCGGCACGGTCCGCCTTCGGGTCGACACGGACGCCGAGGCGTTCCGGTGGTCGATCAGCCGCCACGGAAAGCTCCTGCTCGCAGGCCGTTCGGAACCGCCACGAGCCCTGATCCGGCTCCCGAAGCGGCTGCGCCCCGGGCGCTACAACCTCGAGGTGGAGACCGCACGGGGGAAAGGCGACCGTGCGACACTCATAATCCGGAGGGTGAGAAAGGTGCGGCCAACGTGATCGACTCCTGGGAGCGAGTGCTCGTGCTCGCTCCGCATACCGACGACGGGGAGTTCGGCTGCGGAGGGACGATGGCGCGGCTCGTGGACGCTGGCACCGAGGTGCGCTACGTGGCGTTCTCGATCGCGACGAAGTCGCTCCCGCCCGGATTCGCTCCCGACACGCTCGCACGCGAGGTGCGGGAGGCCACCGCGGTGATCGGGCTCCCGGATACGGCGCTGACCGTGCACGACTTCGAAGTGCGGGCGTTTCCGGAACGGCGTCAGGACATCCTCGAGCTCCTGATCCAGCTCTGGGAGGAGTGGCACCCCGATGCTGTCTTCATGCCGAGCCTCAGAGACATCCACCAGGACCATCAGGTTGTCGCCGCTGAGGGCCTGCGCGCGTTCAAGCGGACGACGCTTCTCGGCTACGAGATCCCCTGGAACATGTTCAACTTCGACCAGCAGGCCTACTTGGCGTTCGACGCCGGGCACGTCGACCGGAAGGTGCGGGCGCTCGCGTGCTACGCCTCGCAGCAGCACCGAAACTATGCGAATCCGGAGTACATACGGAATCTCGCCAGAACGCATGGCCTGAACGTGAACCGGGAGTACGCGGAAGTCTTCGAGGTCTACCGGGTCGTGGGCTAGCGACGACCGGCGCACACGCCGACGGCTAGAGAAAGCCGCGCGCGAGGGCCGTCGCAGCGGCCGCACCGACGACAACAACCAGGATCGGCGCCCGGAGCACCAGCGCTACCACGGCCGCTGCAAGCCCGACGAGTCGCTCGTCGAGGACCAGCTCTCGGTCGCCGCCCAGAAGCTGCGTGACTACCAGCGCGGCCAGGAGCGCAGGAGTGAGAAGCGAAGCGACTCCGATCACCGGGGCGGGCAGCTCGCGACCGCCCAGGAGGACCGGCCCGACCGCCTTCAGCGCGAACGTCGCCGCGCCCGCCAAGGCCACCACTGTCCAGGCGGTACTCACGAGCGGAGCCCGAGGAGGCAGGCGGTGCTCGCGACGACGATCGGGATGCCCGGAGCCGCGAACGGTACGAGCGCCAGTGCGATCGCCGCGCCTGCCACAGCTGCGGCAAAGGCGCGCCGCTCCCGCGCCTGCGGCACGAGGAGGGCGAGGAAGAGCGCCGGAAAGGCGGCGTCGAGCCCGAGCCGTTCCGGATCGCCGATCAGCCCTGCTCCGACGACGCCGACTGTCGTTCCTCCGATCCAGGCGACGTAGAGGACGAGGCCCGCCCCAATCAGGCGCCGGCGGCTGAACTCGCCCGGCCCGACCGCCGAGATCGCCCACGACTCGTCCACGATCAGCTGCGCCTCGAGAAACCGGCGCCAGGCCGGGCCTTCGAACACGGGTCCGACGGAGATCGAAATCGGTGCGTAGCGTGCGTTCAGAAGGACGGCGGCTGCGATCGCAGCCGCCGCGCCGCCACCGGCATCGAGCACCGAGATGGCTGCGTACTGCGCCGACCCGCCGAAGGTCGTGGCCGACATGACGATCGGTGCCAGCGACCCCATCCCGGCAACCTTCGCCAGGACGCCGAAGGAGGCGCCGAACGTCGATCCGGCGATCGCATAGGGCAGGATCGCCCTGGCTCCGTCGCGGAAGCGATCGCCGCCAGCCTGTTCTACTCGTCCCACTCCACCTGGTCGAAGTAGCGGAGCGCGCGCCGCGTGGGTCGGACCCGGGCGGACAGCGCACCGAGCTCGCCGGCCGAGATCTCCCCGAGTGCTCGCTTGAGGCCCAGGTACGGGAGGTTCAGGTCTTCCTGGTAGACGAACGTCGAGACCCGGGGATTCACCTCGATCACGTAGTCGCCGACGAGCTGGATGTTGAAGAAGTGCTCGATCCCGAGAGCGGCCACGATGCGGTTCGACCAGTCCATTAGCTCGTCGTCGACGAGCGTCTGAAAGAACATGGCCAGTCCGGCCCGCATGTCCTCGCGGGTCTTCGGGTGGCCCAGCACGATCCGCTCCCCGTCCGCGATGCCGTCCACGGTCCGTTCGCCGCCCTGGGCGAGCTCCATGACGAGGAGCTCTCCGTCCTGGCCCTCCAGGAGCTCCTCCGCCTCCTCGAGGCGCAGGGCCAGGCTTCCGGGCCGCTCATGCAGGAGCTGATGCGCGCGGTCGACGTCCGGGTCGAGGATGCGAAAGCCGCGCGAGCCCGATGCGTAGACCGGCTTGAAGCAGACGGGCCGGTTCGGATAGCCGAGCTCCCGGGCGGCGGTGGCGAACGCCTCGCTCCCGCGAACGCGGCGCCAACCGGGGGCGGGAACGCCGATCTCGTCGAGGAGCGCGTAGAACTCGGCCTTGTCGTTGGCACGCCGGACGGTCTCGGGCGCGCTCACGAGCACCGGCAGCCCGTGCTCGGCGAACCGGTCACGGGCGCCGGCCAGCCCGGCAAGATCGTGGGACGACTGCGGCAGGACCGCGTCGACCCCTTCACGTTCGCAGAGAGCCAGGACCTCGTCCGGAAAGCTCTCGTCCGCCCCTGGCGGCACCCGCGCGAATGCATCGCAGAGGAATCGGCCTATGGGCCGCTCGCCCATGTCGCAGCCGACCAGCCGGATCGGCCGCTCGCCGTTCTCGCGGAGTGCCCGGAGGAGTGCCGCGGTGCCCGGCGCGCCGCACGCGGTGACGAGGACGGTCAGCGCTCGCATTGCATTAGATGCTGGGTGGTAACGGCCGTCCTCCGAGGATGTGGTGGTGGTTGTCGATCAAGCATCTAGTATCGCCCGATCGCTTCTCCGGGCACTCGTCATGACGAGAGTGGCGGGCCGGACGAGGGCCCGCGCGCGGACCTCCGCGCAATCGCACCGACCTTGTCTCGCCGTCTCGGGGAGCCCGTTCCAGCCGACATGGAGGGCCCACCCCGGTCTAGCGTCGGAGCAGGGCGCGCAGCCTCCCCCGCGCGGCGGCGATGTCGCCGGGAGGGAAGAAGCCGAGCACGAAGAGCGCCGCGGGGTAGGCGAGTGTGACCGCGAGGCGGGCCGGAATCGAGACGGTCATCGCGAGCCCGTGGTCGATCGCGAGGGAGATGAGCGCAAGGCCGACGGCCAGGCCGACTGCGAGCAGGATCCGGCGCCATTGCCATGGAACCGGGTAGATGCGCTGCCCGACCGCAAGCACGAGGAGGGCGAGCGAGGCGAAGGCGGCGGCGGTCGCCCAGGCCGCGCCGCGATAGGAGTAGGGCGGGATGAGAAGGAAGTAGAGGCCGATCGCGATCGCACCACCGAGCATGGCCAGCGGTGCCGTGAGGCGCATCCGCTTCGTGACGTTCAGCCCGACGATGAAGATCGTGTACGCCCCGGCCCCGACCGAGGCGAGCGCCAGCGGCGCGACGGCGTCGGTGGCGGGCCAGTACGCGCGCGGCATCGCGAGGTGGAAGAGCGGAAGGATCCAGGCCGATACGAGCACCACCAGGAAGCCGGTCGCGAAAAAGTAGTAGTTGGCGCCGCGGGCGACCATGCCGCGATGGCGGTCTGTGTGGAGCCAGCTGTAGTGCCACTGCGTCCAGCCCATGCGGAAGGCCATCACACCGACGAAGACGATCTGGCTGTACCGGAAGGCCGTCCCGTAGAGGCCGTTCGCGGTGAGACCGTGGTAGTGCTTGATGAAAAAGCGGTCCATCAGGTTCAGGGCGAAGAACGAGAGCCCCCCTATCAGCCCTGGCCAGGCGAAGGCGATCATCTCCCGGCCCACTCGCGGGGAGATGTCCCGGCTCAAATCGTGGATCCACTCCCGCGCCGTGAAGACAAACGCGGCGCAGACGGAGATGAGGGAGGCGATCAGAATTCCCTTGACGCCTAAGTGCCAGACCGCCACCAGGAGGACGCTGAAGACGACCTGGACGAGTCCGCGCGCGAGCGCATAGCGCGCGAAGGTCATCGGCTTGCGCCGGACCCGGCAGAGGATCATCGGGAGGTCGACGATGTTCGTCAGGTAGAGATCGACCAGTGCGATTACCAAGAAGCCGACGTACTTGTCCGCGCCGAAAACGCGGTTCGAGAGCGTGCCTGAGAAGAGGATGACGCCGCCGATCACGACCGCGGGGTAGAGGCTTTCGATCAGAAGGTAGAGCGTGATGATCTGCCGTCGCCAGGCGGCGTCGTGCCGCTCGAAATAGAAGCGGGCAAAGACGCCGTCCATGTTCGCCGCGATCAAGACGTCGATGAATGCGACGATCGCGAGCACGAGCTCGAGCACACCGAAGTCCGCCGGTGCGAGGAAGTGGGCGTAGAGAGGAACCAGGAGGAACGCGAGCGACTTCAGGAGGACGCGGGCCCCTCCGTAGATCAACGCATCCTCGGCGAGCGCCCCGATTCCGAGCCCGCGAGGCGGCACGCCGTGCTCCTCCTGGCTCTTCGGAGAGGCGTCCCCGGCCCGGATCTCCGTCACGGAAAAGAGGCTACTCGTAGCCCAGGTCGCGCAGCCGCTCGATCATCACAGCTTCCTCCTCGCGGGAGTAGACCGACTCTTCGGTCCGGCGAGGGGCGGTGGTGCTGACAGCCTGCCCTTCGCCGAGCGCCTCCTCGTCGAGGATCTCGTCGATCGCAGGCGCCTCGAGCTCCGACGCGACTCCGTGCAGGGCGAGGAGCGTCGCAGCCATCTGGGTGATCTCCGAGCCCGCCGGAACATCTGCCATTCGGATCCCGGGCCCGGCCGCCGCGATGATGCCGTTCAGCCCATGATGACCCGAGTAGCCGTAGGCATGGGCGGGGTCGAGCGTCTCGTGCCGGTCGAAAACGGCCGTCCACGGCCGGCGGGAAGACTCGACGTGGATGCGCTCGTCGCGGGGAAGCAGGACGAGCTCAGGTGCCTTGCCCACGAACCGGCCGTGGTAGAGCTCCTCTTTCAGCCGGACGTCGAATGCCGGCTCTCCGGTCTCGGGATGGCGCACTTGGGCGAGGCCGGCGACGAGCTCGTCGCGGAAGCCGCGGTCCTCCCGCGCGCCCGTGGTCTCGCCGAGATAGATCTGGCCACCGGTTGCGAACGAATAGGCGCGCGTCGACGTGAAATCGACGTCCGCGAAAGAGCGGTCGTACGCGGGGCGTGGTCCGGGAAGCAGGTCGAGCGCCCGGGTGTATCCATGGCTCGTGCGGGCAAGCCGCTGGTCGACCCTCGACAGGAAATCCAGGCGGCCTCCACGGAGGGGCTGCAGGGTGTGGCGCCTATATCGCAGGTAGCCGGCATCCTCGAGCCAGCGGTTTGCGTGGAAGCTCCAGTAGACCGGCTTCATCCCGTGATCCGAGAGCGCGATCACCGTCGGCTCTTCGCCGTAGAGCCGCTCCGCGTGCTCGATCAGCTCGGCGCACACTCGGTCGACGGCTTCGTAGACCCGAATTATCTCGTCGCCGGCCTGAGCAGGATCGTGGGCTGGATGCCCGGGATCCAGTCGGTTCCATCCGAGGTGCCCCGCGAAGTCGGAGCTCATGAAGTCGACGCAGAGCAGGCCGAGGTCCGGCTCGAGATCCATCGCCGTCCGGCAGACGTCTGCGACCAGGTCGACGTGCCGCAGGAGCTTGGCCGTGAACCCGTCGAAATCCTCCCACCAGCGCTCGGCCATGGGGTGGTATGCGGTCACGAGGTCGGGATGGGCCTTGTAGATCCGCTCTGATGCCGCTTGGGGGAGAATCGTCGGACGTTCGGGGCCGCCGTAGCCCGTGACGACCACACCGTCGATCGGTTCAGGCGGATGGGTGAACGGGATCGTGATGTAGGCAGAACGGACGCCGACCTCGCCCAGCAGACGCCAGAACGGAGTACCGGCACGGCTGGCCGCGCTCTCGACCCGGTGGACGCCTCGGTTCGGATTCGAGGAGAAGTTGAAGATCCCGTGGCCGCCCGGGTTGAGTCCGGTCAGGAAGGACGACCAGGCGGTCGGGGTGACCGCAGGAATCGTGGAGCGGAGTGGACCGAACGTTCCCTCGCGGGCGAGGCGCCCGAGGGTCGGCATGCGTCCCTGCGCGAGCAGGCCGCGGACGAGGTCGTAGTCCGCCCCGTCGAGGCCGAGACAAAGGACTCTCACGAGGCCAGCAGCGAGCGGTAAACCTTTTCCATCGCCTCGCCGGGGTGCTCCTTGAACCGCTCCCGGGTCACGCGGAGGTTGCGCTCGGCGTACCGCGAGCGAAGCTCTGGGTCGCGCAGGAGCCTGCGAAGCGCCTCGGCCAGCGCGTGCTCGTCGCGTGGCTGCACGACTTCGCCGCCGTCGCCCTGTGTGATCCACTCGTCGATCGTGATGCAATCTCCCATGATCATCGGGAGCCCCGAAGCCATCGACTCGATCATGGAAGCCGGAGTCGCGTCTGTGGACGCGATAGAGACCCCGATGTCCGAGGACGCAATGAGCTCCGGCAGCTCGTCGGGTCGCGCGAAGTGCATCGTCACGACGTCGCGAAGACCTAGCTCGTCGATCAACGCCTCAGTCTCGGCCCGAGTCCACCCGCCCCTCGCGGCCAGGATCAGCCGCGCGCGCGGCTCCTCGTCGCGGATGCGCGCAAACGCCCGTAACAGCACGTCCAGATTCGTGTTCGGCCGGTAGTTCCTCAGCGAGAGGATGACGAACGAGCTTTCCGGCCAGCCGAAGCGCTCGGCCAGCCCGGGCACACGCTTCTCGGGGCCGAAGGGGCGCAGGTCGACGTACCAGACGATCCGGTGCACTCTCTCGGCGTCGGCGCCGAGATGGACCGTCTCCTCGGCATTTCCGATCGAGCTGACTACGAACGCGTCCCCCGCCTGAACGGCGCGGCGTACCCGTTTGCGGCCGCGCCGGCGGTCGCGCCCGTACGTGAAGATGTCCGTGTTCCAGGGGCTCATGACGAGCGGGTGGACGGCCGCCTCGGCCGCCCAGTAGCCGTACGGCAGGAGGTAGTGAGCGTGTACGAGGTCGACGTTGAGGCTTCGCGCAAGCCCCCTGATCGCCGGCGCGAAGCGCATCCGTCGGAGCAGGGGCACCCGAGTCCCGGCCTCGAGCTCGAGGACGTTGTGGGCGGTAAGCCCTTCGAGCTCCTCGCTCCGCGGCGTGACGCGGTTCGAGACGATGTGGATCTCGTGGCCGAGCTCAGCCAGTCGCCAGGCCCACCGCAGGAAGATGAGGGAGGCCCCGTCCCCGACTCCGAGGATCCGGAGCCGTCCGTTTGCGTCAGCCACCCGCGCCGTCCGTCTTCCGGAAGCGGATCATCTTCTGGTTCTGCGGGTTTTCCCAGTCGCCTAGGAACTCGAGCTCGAGCCCGGTTCCTTCGCAGGCCCAGCGGAGGGTGTCGAGGTCGTAGTGAAAGTAGTCGTAGTCGTAGTGACTGACCACGCGCTCGGTCTGGTTCACGTCGTCGACGAAGAGCTTCCCATGCGGGTTTTCGTAGACCGTCGCGTAGAACTGACCACCTGCATTCAGTGCCTTGCCCATGTTCACCAGGCACCTCGTGACGCTGTTCAGAGGGAGGTGGGTGAAGACCGACTGCGCGATCGCGTAATCGAACGTCTGCCCGAGGGCGGGGAAGTCGAAGTGCTCCATGGCCACCAGGGTGGGCTGCTTCGCCACCAGGCCGTGCCGTGGAAGCTCGAGCTCGCGAGCCTCTTCGATCACGTCTCCGCGCTTGTCGACGCCGTAGTAGTGCCCTTCCGCGAGGTACTCGATGAAGTGGACGCCACCGCGGAGCGGGCCGCAGCCGACGTCGAGCAGATAGTGCTCGGGACGTAGGCCGTGGTCGACGAGGTAATCGAACTGGAGCCTCCCGAGGTGATCCCACAGCGGCACGTTCCCGATCGTGCGGCGATGCCAGTCAGGGTCGAAATAGCGGTGGTACCTGCGTGGGAGCGCTCGTCGGAGCGGACGCTTCACGGACACGGGGACGAGCGGCTTTAGCCGCTGGAGGACGTTCTGGGGGCTAGACACTGTAGGAACCTCCGTCTTGACTTGTGAGCCGGAGCCCGCGGCTCGGTCCTTCGTGAGGCCGACGCGCCTGAGACCCCGGAGACCGAAGCGCGAGAACTGGACGAGCGTGGGCAGGGGATCGTCGGCCGCGAAGACCGCGTCGACATAGGGTGGACGCTGCACGGCGTTGGTCGAGCCCGCCATGATCGTGATCGCCCAGATCTTGCCGTCGCCATTCATACGGGCCGGGGGCGGCGGGTCGCCCATCAGGTCGCGGTAAGCGATCCAGGGCAGGTCGACGCCGCAGGCCGAAGCCAGCCCGTGCCATTGCCAGAGGCGGGGGTTGACCTCGATCAGCTTGTAGCGCCCGTCCCGGGGGTCGCGCTTGACCTCGACCTGCGAGACCCCGTGAAAACGGAGCGCACGCAGGAGCCGGAGTCCGTCTTCGACGACCTCGTCCACCCAGAGTGCCTCTCCGACGCGGGCACTGCCCATGAAGTCGCGCGTTTGGCGGAGCTTGCGGCCGCAGAAAAGGCCCAGCGCCTCGCCTTCGCGACTCAGGTAGCTCCCGAGCGTGTAGAGCTCGTCGTCGCCACCGGGAACGAACTCCTGCACCATCGGCTCGTGGTCCGCTGCGAGCGCGTAGGCCGACTCCAGCTCGCTCCAGGTCTCGCAACGAAACGCCTGGCGTTTCTGCGCCTGCTTGAAGAGGATCGGGTTGGACGGCTTCACGAAAACCGGATAGCCGAGTTCCTCGCCGGCGGCCTGCGCCTCCTCCACGGACCGAGGATGGTGAGTCCGGGGCGTCGGCATCCCGATCTCATCGGCCTGCTCGAGCTGGTGCCGCTTGCTCTGAATCCGCTCGAGCGTCTCCCAGCCGGGAAACGGGAAGAGATACGAGTCGCCGAGCGTGTCGACGTTGCGCGCGATCGCGTTCAGGTGCTCGTCGTGGGTCGGAAAGATCGGAATGGGTCCCTCGTCGGTCCGTGCGCCGAGGTCGCGGAGGGCTGCGATAAAGCCCTGTTCGTCCGCCACGGGCTCGGGCGCGAGGGCCCGCTCGGCATAGCGCGAGCGGTAGCCGAGCGCCCAGGGACGGTGGTCGACGGCGAGCACGCGCAGGCCGCGGCGGCCAAGCGAGCGGATGGCTGCGAGCCCGTTCACCCAGCCAACCTCGGCTACCACGGCGGTTCCACGGCGGGTCGACATGCGGGGCGAGTCTAGAGGCAGGGCTTTGAGGCGTGCGCCTCTAATCCAAGGGCTAGGCGGAGCGGCTCAGGAGTTCCCAGCCCTGACGCAGAAACGGTGTTCGATCGACGAGCGCGCCGATCTCGGAGGGAGGCTGAGCGCCCTCGTCGGTCACGATTCGGTCGATGCACTCGGGAGGCGTGAGGTCCCAGCCCTTCTCCTCGGGTTCGACCGGCTCGTACGGGACGAGCTTCAGCGTCTCGCAGGCAACGACGACCGGAACGCCCGCCTCCTTGGCTGCCTTCGCCAGCGCATGGGTGCCGACCTTGTTCACGAGCGAGCCGTCGATGTAGACGCCGTCCGCGCCCACGAGCAAGAGGTCGACCGTCGTCGCCGCGCGCTCGGCGTCCTCGTCGGCGACGAGCTCGACGGTGAGACCCTCGGCGGCGAGCTCCTCCGAGAAGGGCCGGCCCTCTCCGTGGGGCTCGGAGACCGTGCAGACGATCCTCGCCGGCTGTGCGTGCACGAGCGCTTCGCGAACTGTCGCGGACGCCGAGTGCGTCATGACCGTGCCCTTCAGGTCCTCGGAGAGAAGCACCGAGATCGAATGGGCGGCGCGGTCTTTCTGGGCGATCAGGGCCGACGCTTCCTCGACGAGGCGCTCGGTCGACCTGGAGGCTGCGACCACGCGACCGACCGCCCCGGCGACGGCGCCCATCGCAGGCCGCGCCGACGCGAGCGCACGCCCCGCTTCGACCGGGTCGGCGCCGTTCTGAACTGCTTCCGCCAGCGCTTCGACCGCCTGGCGGGCAAGCCAGCCCGCGCCGTGCGTCGTATCCGTGGCGATCAGGTCGATTCGCTCGCTCAGATTGCGGTCCATGCGCTCGATGGGCCGCAGGCTAACAGGGGAGAGCCTCGCGGCCTTGGTAGCCTCTGCCACGATGACGGAGGTCGAGACCGCCGTTGGGCCGCTCCCGGCGCTCGCAGGCGAGCCGCGCCCCGAGATCTCGCTCATCGTCCCCGTCTACAACGAGGACTCGACGCTCGAGGACGTCTATCGCCAGGCGGTCGCCGCGCTCGAGACCCTCGGGCGCCCGTACGAGGTGATCCTGATCGACGACGGTTCCGCAGATGGGACCTGGGCGATCGTGGAGCGGCTCAACGACGCCGACCCCCATGTCCGCGGAGTCCGGTTCAAGCGGAACTTCGGTCAGCATCCGGCCATGCACGCCGGGCTGGTGCGAGCTCGTGGGGACATTGTGGTGACGATGGACGGCGATCTCCAGAATTCGCCGGCCGATCTCCCGAAGCTCGTCGCCGCTGTCGAGGCCGGGAGCGACGTGGCCAGCGGGAGGCGCCGAGGCAGGGAAGATGCCTGGGGCCGGACCCTGCCGTCCCGGCTCATCAACCGCATGCTCCGAGGCTTCACGAACGTCGACATTGCCGACTTCGGCTGCGCCTTCAACGCCTATCGGCGCAGCGCGATCGAGCCTGTCCTCGGGTCGATCGGCAAGCAGAAGTTCACCAAAGCGCTTGTCCTCTCGGCCGGAGCCAGCGTCGTCGAGGTCGACCTCGAGCACCGCGCGCGCGCCGGCCAGTCACGCTACTCGCCCTTCCGGCTCGTCCGCCTCGCGCTGCACGTGCTGGCGGGCTTCTGGCCCCAACCGATCCAGTGGGCAGGAGTCCTGATCGGCACGTCGTCGTGCCTCTTGTCGCTCGCGGCGGCGATCTGGGGCGCGGTCATCTGGGTCGCCCGCGGCGACTTTCCGGGCCAGATCTTCCTGGGCGCTCTCGTCCTGGGAGTGCTGGGGATCCAGGGCTTCATCCTGGCCCTGGTCGGGGAGTACCTCGGCCGCATCCAGCGGGACGTGGAAGGCCAGCCCCTCTACACGGTCGAGCGCGAGCTCGGCTGAACCCGAGAGCCGCTGCGGCGGCTTGTGAGAGCCGCGGGCTAGACTCCGCCCGGCTATGGCTGCCAAGCGAGTGCTGGTCACCGGCGGCTGCG
Source organism: Gaiellales bacterium (assembly GCA_038209555.1). Taxonomy (GTDB): domain Bacteria; phylum Actinomycetota; class Thermoleophilia; order Gaiellales; family Gaiellaceae; genus DASQGA01. The sequence goes on along the minus strand of JBBQXP010000016.1, from coordinate 9,048 downwards.
GGTTCATCCCGTCGAACCTCATCCGCCATCTGCTGACCCAGACGCCCTACGAGGTGGTGAACGTCGACGCTCTGACCTACGCGGGGAACCTCGACAACATCGCCGATCTCCTGGGTCACGAGCGCCTGACGCATGTGCACGGTGACATCCGCGACCCGGCTCTCGTGCGAGACGTCGTCGCCGGCGTCGACGTGATCGTGAACGCGGCCGCCGAGTCGCACGTGGAGAAGTCGATCGAGGACGGGGCCTCCGAGTTCGTGACCACGAACGTCGAGGGGACACAGATCCTGCTCGATGCAATCCGGGAGGCGCCGGTCGAGCGCTTCATCCTCATCTCGTCGAGCGAGGTATACGGAACGGCCGAGTCGGCTCCGATGGACGAGGAGCACCCGCTCAATCCGCGCAGCCCCTACGCGGCGACGAAGGCGGGCGGCGACCGGCTCGCGTACTCGTACCACGTCACGTACGAGCTTCCGATCGTGATCCTGCGCCCGTTCAACAACTACGGGCCCTTCCAGCACCCGGAGAAGGTCGTGCCGCGCTTCATCACGCAGGCGCTTCGGGACGAGCCACTCACGATCCATGGAGACGGGAACGCGAGCCGCGATTGGCTCTTCGTCGAGGACGATGCTCGGGCAATCGTGGCCGCGATAGAAGCCGACATCGGGCTTGTCGCGGGCGAGATCGTGAACGTGGCCACCGGCATCGACCTGTCGGTGACCGAGATCGCGAACTACGTCCTCGAGGGCCTCGGCAAGCCGTCATCCCTCAAGGTGCATGTCGAAGAGCGCCCGGGCCAGGTGCACCGGCATATCGGGTCGGTCGAGAAGGCCAGGCAGCTACTCGGCTGGGAGGCAGAGACGTCCTTCGAATCCGGCCTCGAGCGCACCATCGCCTGGTACGCGGAGAATCGGGCGTGGTGGGAACCGGTTCGAACACCGTCGACGGCAAGCGCCTCCTCGTCCTAGGCGCCGGTCCGGCGCAGCTGGGCCTTCTCCGCAGCGCCCGCGAGCGGGGCTGCCTGGTGATCGCCTGCGACCGGGATCCGGGCGCGCCGGGCTTCCGCTACGCGGTCCGCAGGGCGATCCTCTCGGCCGAGGACGAGACGGGGATCGAGCGCATTGCGCGGGCGGAGGCCGTTCAGGGCCTGATTGCGCCCGGAATCGACTGGCCCGTCGCCGTCGCGGCTCGCATTGCGGCCCGCCTGCGGCTGCCCTACCCGCTCGGGCCGGAGACGGCCGCAGTGGCCGTGTCGAAGCTTCGCCAGCGGACGCGGTTTGCGGAGGCCGGAGTGCCTCAGCCGCGTTGGCAGCTGGTTCGCTCTTCCGAGGAGGTGCTCGAGGTCGATCCACCCTGCGTGGTGAAGCCGCCCGACAGGCAGGGCCAGCGAGGGCTCTCGGTCGTGGACGACGCAGCCGGGCTTCCCCGTGCGATCGAGCTGGCGATCGAGGCTTCCCGGAGCGGCGCGTGCCTGGTGGAGGAGCTTGTCGAGGGGCCGGAGATCACCGTCAACGCATTCTCAGCCGGCGGTGCGTTCTACCCGCTCACCGTGACCGACCGACTCACGGCGGAGCCGCCGGCTTTCGGCGTCGCGCTCGCCCACGCCTGGCCTAGCTCGGTCGCGACGCACGCGTGCTCGGAAGCGGCGCGTGCCGCGGCCGAGGCCGTCGGGATCCGTGAGGGCCCGACCTACACCCAGCTCCGTATCGGCCCTGCCGGCCCCTGTGTCCTCGAGCTCGCTGCGCGCCTGGGGGGCGGCCACGACGCGGAGCTCTGCCAGGCGGCGATTGGAGTCGACCTGAACGGGCTTGCGCTCGGCGCCGCCTTCGGGGAGCCGGCCGAGGTGCCGGCGCCGAACCCCGTGGGCGGCGCTTGCGTCCGCTTCCTCGTGCCGCCCGAGGGGATTCTTCGAGCGGTTGAAGGCCTCGACGAGGCCGCGGAGGTGGATGGAGTCCTTGATGTCGCGGTGTACCGCGAGCCGGGGTGGACGTACGGGCCCTTCCGGGGCGGCTCAGACCGGGCCGGCTACGTGCTCGCCCGAGGGGCGTCTCGGGACGATGCCCTGGAGCGGGCCAACCGCGCAGCACAGCGCATACGCTTCGAGACCGTCGATGTCGAAGCTCCAGCACAGCGAACGTAGGGAGACGTTCCTCTCCTTCCAGCCGCCCGACATCGGCGACGAGGAAGTCGAAGCGGTCGTCGGGACGCTGCGGAGCGGCTGGCTGACGACAGGGCCCCGCTCCGCGGAGCTGGAACGCCTCTTCGCCGACTACGTCGGTGCGCGCCACGCGATCGCACTCGCTTCAGGGACGGCGGCGCTCCATCTGGCGCTGGTCGGAGCGGGAATCGGCCCGGGCGACGAGGTGATCACGACGCCGATCACCTGGCCGGCGACCGCGAACGTGGTCATCCATGCAGGCGCCCGGCCCGTCTTCGTCGACGTCCGCGAGTCCGACCTGAACATCGACCCCGAAGCCGTCGCTGCCGCGGTCACGCCGCGAACGAAGGCGATCCTGCCGGTCCACTACACCGGGAAGGCGGCCGACCTCGACCCGATCCTCGCCCTGGGCGTGCCCGTGATCGAGGACGCTGCCCACGCCGTCGAGACGGTCTACCGCGGGCGCAAGGTCGGCGCGATCTCCCTGGCCGCGTGCTTCTCGCTCTACGCCACGAAGAACGTGGCTGCAGGCGAGGGCGGCATGGTGACCACCGACGACGACGACCTCGCAGCCGCGGTCAGGGAGCTCCGGCTCACGCGGCGTGGGGACGGATCGCACTACGACATCCGCGTCGCCGGCTTCAAGGCGAACCTGTCCGACGTCCTCGCCTCGCTTGCACTCGTGCAGCTCGGTCGCATCGACGAGCACGCTGAGACCCGCAGGCGCCACGTCGCTGCCTGGGACGCCGCTCTCGCTGAGCTTCCCGGGATCACGCCGCTCGCGAGGGACGAGCACGAAGACGACGTTCACGCGCTCCATCTCTACGTGGTCAGGTTCGACCCGGCCGAGGCCGGCGCAGACCGCGACGCCTACCAACGCGCGCTGACAGAGGAGCGGATCGGGACGAGCATCCACTTCCTCCCCGTGCACAAGCTGACGTTCTACAAAGAGCAGCCCGGAGGCCAGCCTGAGCTGCCGGTGGCCGAGCGGGCCGGCCGGGAGGTGCTGTCGTTGCCGCTCTCGCCCGCGCACTCGGACGAGGACATCCGGGACGCGATCGACGCGCTCCGGCGCGTCCACGCCCGATTCACGGCGTGAAGCGCTCAGTCCGCGTCGCGATCCGCCTCGCGGTCAGCGCGGCGATCATCGCCCTGCTCGTGTGGCAGATCGACGTCGCTCGCACCGTCGACCTCGTTCTTTCGAGCCACGTCGGCTACCTGGTCGCCGCCCTCGCCGTCTACGCCGCCACGACGTGGGCGATGGCCTGGCGCTGGCAGCTCTTGCTCGCATCAAAGGGGATCCACGAGCCGATCGGCTGGCTGGCGAAGCTCTATTTCGTCGGCTACGCCGCCGGCCAGGTGCTACCGACGTCCCTCGGAGGCGACGCCGTCCGGATCGTGGAGCACGGCCGCCGGCGTCCGGACAAGCGCGCCGAGGCAGCCGGGGCAGTGCTCATGGAGCGTGTGCTCGGCGCCGCGGGCACGCTCCTCCTCGTCGCCGTCGGTCTCACGGTTGCGGCAGGGCGCTATGACGACATCGGTGTCTTCGTCTGGATGGAGGTCGTCTCGGTCGCCGCGGTCGCGATCCTCGCTGTGCTGCTCTTCTCCCGGCGGACACGGCGGTTGCTCGAGGAACGCGTCTTTCCGCTCGGGCGCCGGCTCCGGATCGAGCGGGTGGTGTCCAGCCTGCACCAAGCTCTGCACGGCTACCGGGACAAGCCGGGCACGATCGCGCTGGTCCTCGCGGTCACGATCTCGACGCAGCTCGTCAGGATCATGTCGATCTGGCTCTGCGGCAAGGCCGTGGGCGAGACGCCTTCACCGCTCGCCTACATCGTCGTCGGCCCGCTCCTCTTCCTCGTCATGCTGGTGCCGTTCACGATCAACGGGCTCGGGGCCCGCGAGGCGTTCTTCCTCGCCTTCCTGCCGCGGTTTGGCGTGTCCAACGACGCCGCCGTCGCGATCGGCTTCCTCTTCTACGCCGTCACGGTGGCCACGGCCATCCCCGGTGGGCTCATCCTTGTGTGGCGGAGCGTGCGTCCGGGCCGTGATAGCGTGACCGCCGCTTCGCCGCCCGGCTCGGGCGGCGGCACCCTCGGACCTACATGAGCCCCACACGTGTACTCGTCACGGGCGGAGCCGGGTTCATCGGCTCCCACCTCTCCGATCTCCTCCTCGCAGAGGGGTATGAGGTGCGTGCGCTCGACAGCCTCGAGGCGCAGGTGCACCCCGGCGGCGAGCGGCCGGGCTATCTCGACTCCGGGGTCGAGCTCGAGGTTGGAGACGTCCGCGATCGTGAGGCGGTGCGCCGTTCCCTCGACGGCGTCGACGCGGTCGTGCACCTGGCCGCCGCTGTCGGCGTCGGCCAGTCCATGTACGAGATCGAGCGCTACATGTCCGTGAACACGATCGGGTGCGCCGTCGTGCTCGAGGAGATCCTCGAACGCCGGGACGCGATCGGAAAAGTCGTCGTCGCCTCCTCGATGTCGATCTACGGCGAGGGCCAGCACTTCGACCCGGCGACCGGCGAGCACGGCCTCGCACCGGGACTTCGGCCCACCGAGCAGCTCGAGCGGCACGAGTGGGAGGTCCGCGGCGCCAACGGCCCACTCGAGCCCGAGCCGACGGCGGAGACCAAGCCACTTCACCCGACCTCGATCTACGCGATCTCGAAGCGCGACCACGAGGAGATGGTGCTCGCGATCGGAGCCGCGTACGGGATCCCCTCGGTGGCTCTGCGGTTCTTCAACGTCTTCGGCGCTCGCCAGGCGCTCTCGAACCCGTACACGGGTGTGGGAGCAATCTTCGCGTCACGACTCATGAACGGCCGCCCGCCCCTCGTCTTCGAGGACGGGCTCCAGACTCGGGACTTCGTCGATGTGCGCGACATCGCCCGAGGCATCCACCTCGCTCTGACGAACCCCGGCGCCGACGGCGAGACCGTCAACCTCGGGACCGGGAAGGCGACCAATCTTCTCGAGCTCGCGGATGTGCTGTCCCGCGGCCTTGGGGTCGACATCGAGCCCGACATAGTCGGCCAGTTCCGTGCCGGGGACATTCGCCACTGCTACGCCGACACGCGGAAGGCGGCCGAGCTGCTCGGGTTCCGCTCCCAGATCGACTTCGAAAGCGGCGTGCAAGACCTCCTTAAGTGGATCGAAGGGCAGGAGGCCTCGGACCAGGTCGACGCCGCGCACGAGGCCCTGACGGCCCGCGGCCTCGCCCGGTGACCGACTCGGGCGACGGGTCCGCCCCGGACGTGTCGGTCTCGATCGTCAACACGTCGAGCCGCGATCTCCTGCTCGCGTGCCTCGAGTCGCTCGAAAGCGACCGCGGTGGCCCCGTCTCGGTGGAGGTGACGGTGCTGGACAACGCCTCCGAGGACGGGTCGGCCGAGGCGGTTCGCGAGCGCTTCCCGTGGGCCAGCGTGATCGCACAGCGACATCGCGCGGGTTTCGGAGCGAATCACAACACGGTCATCCGGGCGACGCGAGGGCGCTACGTCTATGTCCTGAACGAGGACGCTACGGTCGAGCCCGGCTCGTTCGAGCGGCTGGTCGCCTACATGGACTCCCATGCGGAGGTAGGGGCGGCCGGGCCCCAGATCCGCTATCCGGACGGCCGCCACCAGCCCTCCGCCTGGCGGTTTCCTTCGCCGGCGGCCGCTGCTCTCGGCACGCTCACGCTCTCGCGTGTCGGTATCGAGCAGTCCCGCGGAGACGAGCCTCGGCGAGTGGACTGGGCCATGGGGTGCGCGCTCCTCGTCCGGCGGGAAGCCCTCGACCGCATCGGCCTCTTCGACGAGAGCTTCTTCATCTACTCGGAGGAGACGGATCTTTGCCGCAGGCTGGCTGACGCCGGCTACGAGACCCTCTTCCTCCCCCAGGTGACGGTCTTTCACCATGTCAGCCAGTTCAGCGCCGAGGTTCCCGAGCGCCGGATCAACGAGGAGTGGCGGAGCAGGGCCCGCTACTGGCGCAAGCACCATTCGCCGCTGGCCGCCCGCGGAACCGCGCTCCTGACCGGCCTCCAGTACGCCGCCCGGGCGGCTGTCGGCGAGGCGGTCCTCCACCTCCCGGAGGGACGCCGTCCGGTCCGGATCGACACGGCCGCGCCCGCCCGCTTCCGCCTGCATGCGCGGAATGCGTGGGCAGGGGTCCGCGGGCCCGGGCTCCGGGAGTACGCCGAAGAGTGGAACCGGGCGCATCCGGAGGTGGGGAGGCCGCCGGATGAGGGCGCCGGCGCCGCTTCCTAGAATCCTCCGGATGCAGGGAGAACGTTCGTGATTCCGGCCACGGTTGAGCGACGCGCGCGCTGGGTGCTCGACACCCTCGGAGCTCACGACATCGGCTTCGGCGACGACGTTCCGTATCGAGCTGAAGCGTGGGAGCGCCTCGATCGCGGGCAGCGGCCGGAAGGCGACGACATCGCCGATGCGTTCTTTCACCTGGCGCGTGTGGAGGAGCGAGACCGGTCTCCTGAGCTCCGGGACCGCCACGGACGCTTTCGCGCCGAGTCGTCGTGCCTCGACCTCGGCGATCCGCCTCTCGAGCGGCTCCGCCGGCGGCTTGGCCTCGTGCCGCCCAAGTGGCACGGCGCCCGGTTCGCGATTGCCCTCACGCACGACGTCGACCTGCCATGGCGCTGGACGCGGCGCGGGGTGCGCGGCTCGGCGGGACGGCTGAAGCGCCACGCGCTGGCGGGGCAGGCCGCCCCGGCGCTTCGCGAGGCTCGAGCATTGACCGCGGTCCCGCTGCACAAGCTCAGGCGGACCGATCCGAACTGGCGCTTCGAGCGGATTCTCCGCCTGGAATCCGCTCGCGACGTCCGCTCGACCTTCTTCCTGCTCGCCGGGCACCACCACCCAGCCGATGGTGCGACGCCGGAGGCGTATGACCGGCTCCGCCCCCGCCTCGTCGACGTCCTGAAGGCGGGCGGCGCCGAGATCGGTCTGCACGGGAGTTACACGGCCGCCGACCACCCGGACCGCCTCGAGGGCGAAAAGAGGCGTCTGGAGGGGCTTGGGGCTACCGTGAGCGGTCAGCGCTTTCACTACCTGAGGATCGACCCGCACACCAATCTGCCCGTGCTCGAGCGGCTGGGTTTCGCCTACGACACCACGCTCGGCTACGCCGAAGCGCCCGGGTTCAGGGCCGGGATCGCCCAGCCCTTTCGGCCCTGGAGCTTCGAGGAGGAGCGTCCACTCGACCTCGTTGAGATCCCGCTTGCGGCGATGGACGTGACCTTCAGCGCAACCAGGTATCTCGGCCTCTCGGCACGAGCGGCCGAGCGAAGACTCCTGGACCTGGTCGCCTGGGCCGCCGAGCACGGAGGCGGCTTCTCGGTCATCTGGCACAGCGAGCGCTTCGACCCCGCAACTTCCGGCGGGTGGGACCGGCTGTACGTGCGCCTGATCGATGCGGTGCGGGCCCGCGGGGGCGTCTGCGTGTCCGCGGGCGAGCTGGCCGGGGAGGCCGCTGCGTGGCTTCGCTGACACACGCGTTGCCGTTTCGGCCCGGGCCCAGCCGGTTTGCGCTCTGGGTCGCGGCCCCGCCGCTCCTTCTCCTGATCGCGCGCCTGCTGCCGCTCGAGGGCCCGGTCCCCGCGTTGCGCCTCGTCGCGGCCGGCGCGTGCGTCCTGCTTCTGCCGGGCGCGTTGATCCTTCGCCTCACGGGTTGGCCGCGCAATCTCGGAGTCGCGGCCGCGGGGGCGCTCGCGCTCAGCCTGGCGGTGATCGGTTTCGGCCTCTTGCTCGCGTTCGCGGCGGGAGCCTCGCTGGTACTCGTCCTGGCCGTGGTCGCCATCTTTACCGGCGCAAGCGTTCTTCCAGCGTGGCGCGCAGCGGCGGTTACGCCGGTTCGCTCCGAGCTCGTGGTCGCAGGCGGCATCCTCTTGTTTGGAACCGCCTTCGCGGCGCTCGTCTGGTGGAGCGGAGGAGATCTGCGGAGCGACGCGCTCTTCCATCTCGCGCGGGTCCGGAAGCTCGATGCCTTCGACGTCCTCTCCGTGAATGCAGTGAACGAGTTCCGGGACGGCGGCCCACACCCCGGCTATGCGTTCCCGCTCTGGCACGCCGCGTTGGCCCTGGTCGCCCGGCTCGGGGGCGTCGACCCGACCCTGGTCGTCCAGCACCTTGCCGCCGTCCTGACGCCGCTCGCCCTCCTCGTGGCGTACGGGGCGGGTGCGACTCTCTTTCGCTCCACGGCCGGAGGGCTTGCGGTCGCGGTAACCCAGCTTGCCCAGCTCGGGCTCTCGCGCGACGGCACGGGTTCGTTCGAGTCGCTCGCGCTGCCCGCGACCGCCGGGCGGCTCCTACTCGTCCCGGCCGTCCTCGCGCTCACCTTCTGGCTTCTGGAGGTGGGCTGGCGGCAGGCCTTGCTGCCCCTTGGCGCGGGAGGGCTCGCACTGGCTGCGATCCACCCGACGTACGTGATCTTTGTCTGTGTGCCGCTCGCCGGGTTCGCCCTGGCCTGTCTCCTGCTTGCGGCGCGCGACCGGGAGGGCCTCGGGCGGCTCGGGGTCGCCCTCGGGGCGATCGCGGTCCCGTCCGTGCTCTTCTTCGCTTGGCTTCTGCCGGTCGTTCGCGACACCGGCTCCTACCGGCCCGGTGCGGAGGAGCGCGCGAGCGGACTCGCCCACTACTCGACCCAACTCGACGTCGTCGGCGACAGCTTCCGGCTCGCTCCCGAGGCGATCACGCGCGCAGGGCCGGTCGTGATCGCGGCGCTCCTCGCGATCCCGCTCGCGGTGGCGGGCGCCCGTCGCCGATGGGCGTCGTTCGTCCTCGGAGGAAGTCTGGCGGTGCTGGCACTCCTGCTGGTCCCGGTGCTCTTCACCTGGATCTCCGACACGGTGTCGCTCTCCCAGTCCCGCCGTCTCGCCGGGTTCCT
>JBBQXP010000015.1:0-42154 GCA_038209555.1 Gaiellales bacterium | reverse complement strand
GTCTGGATCGCCGCCGGCGGGACGGCGAGGTAGTAGACGCGGTTCCCGGCCGTTCCGTAGCTCGCGTCGAGCTCGTTCAGGCGCGCGATCACCTTGTCCTCACCCTGGTCGTCGGAAAAGTCCGTGGAGACGTAGCGCGTGACCTCTGCCAGCGCATCCCAGGCGTCTTGCCGGAACTCGTCGCGGCAGTGCTCCTTCACGGCCTGCTCCATGCTCGCGCGGAACTCGTCGGTCGACATCTCGCTCCTAGCGACGCCGAGAATCGCGAAACGCTCGGGGAGGAGCCGCCGGAGTGCAAGCGCGTAGAGCGCGGGGAAGAGCTTCCTCTTCGTCAAGTCGCCGGAGGCTCCGAAGATCGCGAGCGCGCAGGGCTCGGGCGCCCGGCGGCGGCGAAGCCCTTCGAGAAGAGGGTTTTCGGCGTTCTCGGCGACCTCAGTCACGTCAGCGAGGGTCGGGGCTCTGCTTCGCCTTCTCGACGGCCTTAACCGCATGGCCGCCGAACTGGTTTCGGAGCGCCGCCGTGATCTTGGCGGCGAACGATTCCTCCTGGCGCGAAGCGAAGCGCGCAAAGAGCGCAGAGCTGATCACCGGCACGGGAACGTCCTCGGCGATCGCCTCGGCGATCGTCCAGCGACCCTCGCCCGAGTCCTCCACGTAGCCTTTGATCGTCTCGAGGTGCGCACCTTCCTTCTCGAACGCGGCCACGAGCAGCTCGAGGAGCCAGGACCTGACCACCGAGCCGTAGCGCCAGATGCCGGCGATCTCGTGCAGATCGAGGCCAAACTCGGAGCGCTCCATCACCTCGAAGCCCTCCGCATACGCCTGCATGAGCCCGTACTCGATCCCGTTGTGCACCATCTTCACGAAGTGCCCGGCGCCGGACGGGCCGACGTGGGCGTAACCGTCCTTGGGCGCCAGCGTCCGACAGGCGGGCTCGACCTCCACCACAGCCTCGTCGTCCCCTCCGACCATGAGGCAGTAGCCGACCTCGAGGCCCCAGACACCGCCCGAGACGCCGGCGTCCACGAAACGGATGCCCTTCTCGGTAGCCAGCCCGTGGCGGCGCTGGGAGTCGCGGAAGTTGGAGTTTCCGCCGTCGACGATCACGTCGCCTTCGTCGAGGAGGCCGAGGAGCTCCTGAACGGCTCCCTCGGTCGGATCGCCTGCCGGGATCATGAGCCACACGACGCGCGTCGGCTCGAGCTGGCCCACCAGCTCCTCGAGCGACGAAGCGGTGCCGCCGCCACTCCGCGCATAGGTCGCGAGCTCGTGCCCGCCCTGCTCGAGCCGCTTCACCATGTTGCCGCCCATGCGGCCGAGTCCGATCATGGCAAGCTTCATACGCCGAGATCCTCCCATCGCGCGCGCGCGACCCGGAGCCCTCGCTCTTTGAGCGCCGCATAGTCGCCTGCAGCCTGAGCTCTGATCAATCGGCCGAACCCGAACTCCCGACCCGGGATCGGCAGCTCCTCGCCGGGATCGTCCACAACCTGAAGGAAGACGCCGGTCGGCGGGCCGCCCTTGTGGAGCTGGCCGGTCGAGTGCAGGTATCGCGGGCCGTACCCGTGCGTGACCACGCACCCGGTCTCCTTCCTGGCCCGGTCCACAAGCGTGTCGATTCGGCGGTCGTTGTCCTCGCTCGGCTCGACAAAAGCCAGGATGGCGACGTAGTCGCCCTCTCCGGCTCCGGCGAACGGCTCCCCCTCCGGCTCGAGCTCGGGATCGTCACCCGAGTCGAGGATCGCCTTCGTCCGGTCCTTCGCCTCCTGCACGTTGGGCTGGTCGAACGGGTTGATGCCGATCAGGGCCCCGGCGACTGCGGTTCCGAATTCCCACCGGAAGAACTCCTGGCCGAGCTCGTACGGATCCTCGACCCTGACCTCCTCGTTGTGGCGATCGGGCCCTTCCCCCGTCTCGCCCGGCGCGGGTACGAGGCCCTTCCCCTGCTTGCCCGTGGACTCCGCGATCAGCTGCTCGGCCCAGAGGCCGAAGCCGCCCGGGTTCGGGTTGATTTGCAACTTGTCCCGCCCCTCGCGCCAGCCCCTTCCGAGGCGCTCGCCGAGCTCCAACCCTGGATTGCCGTCGTCGAGCCTGCAGGCCTCCACCATCTCGGCGGTCCTGAGCAGGAGGCGTTCGAGGTCGACGCCCATGAGCGCCGCCGGCACGAGCCCGAACATCGAGAGGGCCGAGTAGCGCCCTCCAATCGTCGGCTCGCCCGGAAACGTGGCGCGGAAGCCGCGCTCCCCGGCTATCCGCTCGAGATCCGAACCCGGGTCCGTGACCGCGGCGAAGTGGCGGCCGTCGCCCACTTGCTCCCAGAAGTAGTCCATGTGTGAGCGCGTCTCGAGTGTCGAGCCCGACTTCGACGACACCAGGAAGAGCGTCTTCCCGAGGTCGAGTTTCCGCTCGAGGGCCCGGATGGCCTTCGGGTGCGTCGTGTCGAGGACGTGGAAGCTCTCCGCCCCGAAAGTCCGTCGTAGCACTTCGGGCGCGAGGCTCGAGCCGCCCATGCCCGCCAGGACGACGTCGGTGAGGCCGTCCTCGTACACACCCAGGGCGAAGGCCTCGAGTTCCTCGATGCGCTCCTGCATGCGCAGGGGCTCGTCCAGCCAGCCGAGCCAGCGGTTCTCGTCGGCCCCGGTCCAAAGCGTCGCATCGCGATTCCAGATCCGCTCGACGAGCTCGGAAGTGCCGACCTGCATCAGGCCGCGACCAGCTCCCGGCTCGACTGTCGGATGCCCTCGAGGAGCTCGGCGAAGGAGTCGGCGAACTTCTCGACGCCTTCCCGCTCCAGGGTCTCGACGACGTCGTCGTAGTCGACCCCCGCCTTGGCCAGGTCGTCGAGCAGCTTGCGAGCCTCGTCGAGGTCGCGCTTGACGGTGTTCGGGACTACCTTGCCATGGTCCTGGAAGGCCTCGATGGTCTCGGGCGGCATCGTGTTCACGGTCATCGGCCCGATCAGCTCCTCCACGTACATGGTGTCCCGGTACGCGGGGTTCTTCGTCGACGTCGAGGCCCAGAGGCACCGCTGCGGGGATGCCCCCTTGCCCGCGAGGAACTCCCAGCGCTCGCCGGAGAAGAGCTGTTCGTAGCGCTCGTAGGCGAGCCTCGCGTTCGCGATCGCAAGCTTCCCCCTCAGCTCGTCATGCCCGCCGATCTCGCCGAGGCGCCTGTCGGTCTCCGTGTCGACCCGGGAGACGAAGAAGCTGGCGACCGACGCGACCGCGGTCGGGTCTCCGCCCCCGGCCACGAGCCGCTCGAGCCCGCGAATGTAGGCCTCGGCGACCTCGACATAGCGCCGGAGCGAGAAGATCAGTGTCACGTTGATCGACTTCCCCTTGGCGATCATGTCCTCGATCGCCGGGAGCCCCGGCCTGGTCGCGGGGATTTTCACGAAGAGGTTCGGCCGGTTGATCAGCTTGTGGAAGCGGATGGCCTGCGCCACGGTCGCCTCGGTGTCGTAGGCGAGCGTCGGATCGACCTCGATCGAGACGTAGCCGTCCTTGCCGCCGCCCTCGTCCCAGACCTTGCGGAGGAGATCGCAGGCGTCGGTCACGTCCTTCGCAGCGAGGCGGATGAAGATCTCGGTCGGGTCCGTCTCCTCCTCGAGCACGTCCCGAAGCTGCGCGTCATAGGCGTTGCCAGAGGAGATCGCCTTCTGGAAGATGGTCGGGTTCGAGGTGATGCCGACGACCGCGTCCTCGCGCATCATCCGCTCGAGCTTCCCGCTCTGGATCAGGTCGCGCGAGAGGTTGTCGATCCATACGCTGACCCCCACCTCCGAGAGCTGGTGCAGCCTGGACTTCGCCATCATTCTCCTTCCCTGGAGTCGCTAGACGCGCTGGCGGCGCTCGAGGAGCGACCGGGCGCGGCTTGCGATGTTCTCCGGCGTGTAGCCGAACTTCTCGAGGACGATCTTGCCCGGCGCCGAGGCCCCGAAGTGCTCGATCGAGACGATGGCGCCGTCCATCCCGACCCACCGCTGCCAGCCGAGCGAGACTCCGGCCTCGACGGCGATCCGCTGGTCGACCTCGGGCGGCAGCACCGAGTCACGATAGTCGGAAGGCTGCTCCTCGAAGAGCTCCCAGCAGGGCATCGAGACAACCCGGGCCGAGACGCCGTCCTCCTGCAGCTTCTTCGCCGCCTCGATGGTCACCCAGACCTCGGATCCGGTCGCGAGCATGAGGAGATCGGGGAGCCCGTTTCCGTTCTCCGCCTCCCACACGACGTACCCGCCGCGATCGGCGCCCGCCACCTGCTCTGGCTCGAGCACGGGCAGGTTCTGGCGGCTCAAGAGGATCGCGACGGGCCCCTCCGTGCGCGCGAGTGCGACCTTCCATGCGATCGACGTCTCGTTCGCGTCAGCCGGGCGGATCACCCAGAGGTTCGGGATCGCGCGTAGCGCTGCGTAGTGCTCGACGGGCTGGTGCGTCGGGCCGTCCTCGCCGAGGCCAACGGAGTCGTGCGTCCAGACCCAGAGAACCGGAAGGCGCATGAGAGCCGAGAGCCGGACCGCGGGCCGCATGTAGTCGCTGAAGATCAGGAAGGTGGATCCGTACGGCTTCACGATCCCTCCGTGGACCGCGAGGCCGTTCACGATCGAACCCATGCCGTGCTCGCGAACGCCAAAGGGGACATTCCGCCCCGCAAAGAACCGCGAGAAGACCCCGGCCCCGTCAAAGGCGGTCTTCGTAGACTCGACCAGGTCGGCGGCGCCTCCCACCATCGTCGGCGTGAAGCCCTTGAACGCCTCCATGACCTTGGAGCCCGCCGCGCGCGTGGCCATCGAGTCCTCCTCCGCCGGGTCGAACGAGGGAAGAGACTCTGCCCAGCCGGGCTTCGGCTGGCCGCGCCAGGCGAGGTCCCAGTCCTCCGCCAGGGCCGGGTAGGTGGCGCGCCAGTTCTCGAAGCGCCTGCGCCACTCGGTCTCGAGCTCGTCCCCCTTGTCGTAGAGCTTCATGTGCTCCGCGACCTCGTCCGGTATGAAGAAGTGCTTGTCGGGATCCCAGCCGAGCACTTCCTTCGTCGCGCGGACCTCGTCCTCCCCGAGCGGTGCGCCGTGCGCCTTCGCGGTGTCCTGCGCGTGCGGCGCGGGAAAGGCGATGTGGCTTCGGACGATGATCAGGGACGGGCGCTCGTCCTCGTTTCTCGCCCGCGTGATCGCGCTGCGGAGCTTTGTCAGGTCGTTGACGTCGTCGACGTGAAGGACGTGCCACCCGTAGGCCTCGAAGCGCTTCCCTTTGTCCTCGTGGTCGAAGGAGAGCGCGGTCGTCCCGTCGATCGTGATCCGGTTGTCGTCGTAGAAGACGACGAGCTTGCCGAGCCCGAAGGCACCTGCGAGGGAGCAGGCCTCCGCCGAGACGCCCTCCATCAGGTCGCCGTCGGAGGCGATGCCATAGACCCAGTGGTCGACGATCTCCTCCTTGGGCCGGTTGTAGCGCTGCGCGAGGAACTTCTCAGCCATCGCCATGCCGACCGCGTTCGAGATCCCCTGGCCGAGCGGGCCGGTCGTGGTCTCGATGCCCGGCGTCAGGAAGTGCTCGGGGTGCCCGGGCGTCAAGGACTCCCACTGGCGGAAGCGCTTGATCTCGTCGAGTGACAGGTTGTACCCGCAGAGGTGGAGCGTCGTGTACTGAAGGATGCAGGCGTGGCCCGCGGAGAGCACGAAGCGGTCGCGATCCTCCCACTGGGGATTCGCCGGGTTCACCCGCATCGTTTCCCGGTAGAGGAGGTAGGCGAGCGGCGCGAGCGCCATGGCCGTCCCCGGATGCCCAGCGTTCGCCTGCTGGACGGCGTCCATGGACAGCGTTCGGATCGTGTCGATCGAAAGCCGCTCGATGTCGGTCACTGCCACCTCACTCGTTAGCTCGCCCGACGGGAGACGAGCCAAACCTTACTTGCGACTCTCTCGACCGCGGGATCGACTCCGCCGGCGAGAGCGAGCGCGCATGCGACCATAGGAGCGTGGCTGTTCTGATCGCATCCAATCTCCGCAAGGAGCTCTCCGGCGACCCGCTCTTCGACCGGGTCTCGTTCAAGCTCGAGCGCCGCGACCGCCTGGCGCTCTCCGGCTCGAACGGCGCCGGCAAGACCACGCTGCTCCGGATGCTCACGGGCGAGACGTCGATCGAGGGCGGCAAGCTGGCCTTCGAAAAGGGAGCGCGGGTCGCGCTCCACGACCAGCGCCCTCCGCTCGAGCGCGGACTGACGCTGCGCGAGTACGTGCTCGCGGGCGCGGCGGACCTCGTCACGACCGAGCAGGAGCTCGCGCGCCTGGAAGCGGCGATGGCCGGAGGCGCCCACGACCAGGAGACGATGGCTGCGTACTCGGCTGCCCAGGCACGGCTCGAGCACGCGGGCGGCTACGGCTGGCGCGACCGCGCGAGCTCGACGCTTCGCGGGCTCGGGTTCCACGACAAGGATCTGGACCGAAGCCTCCGCACCTTCTCCGGCGGCGAGCTGACCCGTGCGTCGCTCGGCAGGGCGCTCGCCGGGGATCCCGACCTCCTGCTCCTCGACGAGCCGACAAATCATCTCGACATCGCAAGCCTCGAGTGGCTCGAGCGCGAGCTGGCGGGCCTCGACGCCGCGTGCATCATCGTCGCCCACGACCGCTGGTTCCTCGAAGCGACGACGAACGCCACCCTCGAGCTCGAGGCCGGCCGGTCGACGTACTTTCCGGGGCCGTGGCACGCCTGGCGCCGAGAGAAGGCCGAGCGGGCGGCCCACGCCCAGAAGACCGCCGAGCGGGTCGCGCAGGACATCCAGCGCCTCGAGCGCTTCGTGGAGCGGTTCCGGTACAAGAAGTCGAAGGCCAAGCAGGCGCAGGCCAAGCTGACCCAGATCGGCAGGCTCGAGAAAGAGCACACCGAGGCCAGCGACGAGGTCTCCCTCCTCTCGCGCCGACGCCGCGGCCTCGGCTTCGACTTCCTGGAGCCGCCTCGGAGCGGCCGCACCGTTCTCGAAGTCGAAGGGCTCCAGGTCGCCGCAGGGGACAAGCACCTTCTGAGCGGGGTCTCACTCGCGCTCGAGCGTGGCGACCACGTGGCGCTCGTCGGTCCGAACGGCTCCGGCAAGACGACCTTCCTCGAGACCGTCCTCGGCCACCGCGGAGAGGTGGATGGGACGGCGCGACTCGGGCACGGGGTGGAGGCCGCCTACTTCTCCCAGCACGAGGCAGAGCTGGACGAGCGCGGGAGCGTGCTCGACTGCGTCCAGTCGATGACGACTCTCTCCCGCCCGAAGGCGCAAACGCTGCTCGGTCGCTTTCTCTTTTCAGGCTGGGAGGTTCACCAGAAGCCGGTGACGCTGCTCTCCGGAGGTGAGCGGCGCCGGCTGGCGCTGGCGATCCTGGTCGCCTCGGGAGCGAACTTCCTCGTCCTCGACGAGCCGACGAACCACCTCGACCTGGAGAGCCGCGAGGCTCTCGAGGAGGCCCTCGAAGGATTCCCGGGGACCGTTCTCCTCGTCTCCCACGATCGTGCGCTCCTCGACGCGATTGCCCACAGGACCGCTGCCGTCGAGGATGGCACGATCCATGTCTACGACGGTGGGTGGGCCGACTACCTCCGCCAGCGCGAGGAGCGAGAGGCGGCGCCGCGCCAAAGCCCGACCAAGGAGAAGAAGGCGAAGCCGCCCTCGGAAAGCGGCAAGAGCCGCCCCCGCCCCCTGGACGAAATCGAAAGCCGGATCCAGGCGCAGGAAGCGCTGATCGCCTCACTCGAGACGCGCCTGGCGGAGGACTGGGCAGACGCGGACACGATCGCCGCCCACCGGCGCGCCCGCGAAGAGCTAGGACAGCTCCTCGGTCGCTGGGAAGAGCTCCTCGACGAGGTCGGCGCCTGAGGGCACGGCCTCCAGAAGCCAGCGGCGCCCGTCCTCGAGCGCTGCGGCCATCGGGGTAACGCCGCCCGTTCGGGCGGCGTCGAGGACGCGAACGGTCGTCTCGCCGACGATGGCTTCGATCCGCGCCAGGGCCCTCGGAGCATCGTCGTCCGCCTGCAGGCTCTCGTAGAGATGGACGCCGCCGGAGTTGGCGACGAAGTCAGGCAGCGCGAGGATGCCGCGGGCGTGCAGGGCCTCGATCGCGCCCGGGGCGTAGGGCACGTTCGCTCCCGGAGAGACGACCGCGCAGCGAAGTCTCTCCACGATCCCCGGCGTCACCGAGTCCGGCCGCGCGCCCGGGACGACGATGTCGCAGTCGACGGCAAAGAGATCTTCGCGCGGGCAGTGCGGCACCGTGGCGTGGCGCACGAGGCCGTCCCCGTGCCGGGAGCGGAGCTCGAGCAGTGCCTCCACGTCGAAGCCGCTCGGGTCGGCGATACAACCCTCGACCGTGCTCAGGCCGACCACCCTGGCTCCCGCCTGCACGCAAGCCAAAGCGGTGCCTGCGCCCACCTTTCCGAACCCCTCGATCGCAACCGCAGCTCCCTCGAGGCTGCGCCCGAGCTGGGCGAGAGCGGCCTCCGCGGCGGCCATGACACCGCGGCCCGTTGCAAGGTCGTCCATGCCCATTCCCTGGTAGCTCTGCGCCCAGAGCGGAAGCTCGGCATCCGGGTCCTCGACGAAGTCCGCGGGATGGGTCCCCATGTCCGGGCCCGTCAGAAAGGACTCCTTGAGTGGCTCGAGCGCCCTGAGGTAGGCGGCGAGGACCGCGGCACGGTCGCCACCTCCGAACCGCACGCCCGCCTTCGCGCCGGCATACGGCACGCGGCAGGATGCGAACTTCCAGGTCATGGCCCGCGCGAGCCGCGCGACTTCGCCCACGTTGACGTCAGGGATCATCCGCGTCCCGCCCGCAGAGACAGGGAAGAGCTCGTGGTCGACGACGACGACTGCGTCGAGCCCGGCTTCCTCGTCCCGCAGCTCGATGATGCGCGCGGGTGTACGGCCCTCAGCCACGCGGGCTAGCTCTTCGGCGGCTGGTCGAAGGTGGCGATCAGGGCCTCGGCCACGACGCGCATGGGCCGGCCCGAGCGCTGACTTGCGCCGCGCAACCGGGCGAAGGCCTCCTGCTCCGACAGCCGCTCTCGCTCCATGAGCAGGCCCTTTGCCCGCTCGACGACCTTCCGCGTCGCGAGCGCCTCTCCGAGAGACTCCGCCTCCTCGCGGAGCGCCTCGAGCTCGGCGTGGCGAGCACGCGCGGCCTCGATGGCCGGCAGGAGGTCGGTTTCGCGGAACGGCTTGACGAGGTAGCCGAAGACACCCGCTTCGACGGCGCGCGAGACGAGCTCGTTCTGGCCGTAGGCAGTCAGCATCACGATCGGAATCGGGCGTTCCGCGATGATCCGGCGGGCCGCTTCGATGCCGTCGAGACCCGGCATCTTGACGTCCAGGATCGCGAGGTCGGGCGCCTCGCGGCGGGCGAGCTCCACGGCCTCCTCGCCGTCCTTCGCCGCCGCGCAAACCTCGAACCCCGCCGCCTCGAGGATCTTCTCGAGATCGAGCCGGATGATGGTCTCGTCCTCGGCGACCAGGATCCTGAGCGCCATCAGCCGCGCGGGATGTAGGCACCGGGGCGCGACCCGATAACGACGTACGAAAGCCCCTCCGGTCCAGCGACCACCTGGCGCGTCTGCTCCGGGGGAACGAACACGTACCGTCCGGGCGCAAGAGCCTCTTCAGCGTCCTCGATCACGATGAACCCGCTGCCCGCAAGCGGAACGTAAACCTCCTCCTGGCCGGAATCGAGCTCGTCGTGGGCGCGTCCCTCGAACCCGGGTGGAGAGTCGTACTGGTTGATGCCGAAAGCGGAGACGCCGAGGCTTTCGCGGATCGGCTTCCGACGGCCCTCAAACTCACTTGCATCAGCGATCCGGTACGCCATCAGATGGTTGATCGGTGCTTGGCGGCCATCTAAGCGGGAAAGGTCACCTCGGCGCGGAGGCCGCCGTGGTCCTCGAGCCTGAGCGTCCCGCCGAGCTCGTCGCGCACGAGCGCACGGACGATCGAAAGCCCGGTGCCGTCGCCGTTCGGCTGCGTCCACTCACCATTGTCCGAAACGCTGAGGAGGGCGCTCCCATTCCGCCGCGCGAGGCGGACCCGGATCTCGTCCCCGCCGTGCTCGAGCGCGTTCTGAAGGAGCTCTGCGAACACGAGTGCGAGCGCGGTCGCGCGTCCACCCTGGAGCGACACCGGCTCGACCTGCGACTCGACGTGCTTCTCGGCTCCGAGCCCCTGGACGAGCATGGCGCGCAACCGCTCGACCAGCTCCCCGAGGTCCACATCGTCGTCCCGCTGCTCCGTCAGCACCTCGTGCACCGCAGCGATCGCGAGGATCCGGGTGACCGAGTCCTCGAGCGCCTTGCGCGCGTCGGTTCCGGGCGCCCTGGCCTGGAGGCGAAGGAGCGAGGCGACCGTCTGGAGGTTGTTCTTCACTCGGTGGTGGATCTCCTGGGCGATGACGCCTCGCATGACGGCTCGGCCGTGCTCGAGCGCGACGGCTGCGTGGTTCGCGATCGAGCCGAGCAGCTTCGCCTCGTCCGCCGTGAACGGCGTGTCGCGGTCGCAGACAAGCTCCCCGATCTCTCGGCCCTTCCAGCGCAGCGGGAGCCTGATCGCGTGAGCGCCGGGCCGACCTTCGGGCCACGCGATCTTGCCGTCCTCGAGCACGAGCGCCGCGCCGGTCGCGGCGACCGCGGCCATCGTCGTCTCCACGATCGCGCTCAGCGACTCCTCGAGGTAAAGCGACTCGGAGACGGCCTCGGAGATCTTCGCCAGGGCCTCCAGCTCAGCGACCCGTTGCTGGGCGTGCTCGTACAGCTTTGCGTTCTCGATCGCCTGCGCAACCTGGCCCGCGATGGCCATCAGAAGGTCGATCTCGGCCTCGTCGAACTCACGCGGGCTCTCGGTGCGCACGTTCAGCGCGCCCTCGAGCCGCTCCTTGACGAGGATCGGCACGGCCAGGATGGACTGGTACTGCTCCTCCCGGAGGTTCGGAAAGCTCTTGAAGCGCGGGTCGAGGTGCGCGTCTCTCGGGATCATCACGGGGATCCGCTCCGCGGCCGCGGCGCCCGTGATGCCCTCGCCCGGTCGCATCTTCGGGACTCGGGTCATCTCGTCCACCCGCGTCCCGCACGATGCCCGCAGGACGAGCTCGTCGGCAGCCTCGTCGTACAGATAGACGAAGCAAGCATCTGCTTCGAGCGCCTCGGCTACCCGCGCGGCCACCAGATCGAAGAGCTCTCCGAGGTCGAGCGTCGAATTGACGGCCGCAATCGTCTCGGTGACGAGCCTGAGGTGCCGCTCGGACTGGTTCACAGCACGGTGGACGGCGATTCAGCCTGGATGAGCCGGCAAGCGGCCGCGCGGCCGCTTGCGATCGCGCCCGCGATCCAACCGCCATGCTCCTCGGCGATGTCCGATCCCGCGAGAACCACACGGCTATGGCGCTCGCTCCCGTCGAATAGTCCCTCGGTCACCCAACCGGGCCTGGCGGCAAGCCAGGTCCCCTTCGACCATGGATCGCCGACCCAGTCGTGGGCGTCGACCGCGAGCACGCACGCATCCGGCGCGTATACCTGAATGGCCGCCTCGATGGCATTCAGATCACCCAGGTCGAGTCCGGCGGTCTCGTGCCCGAAGCCGACCACGAGTGTCCCCTCGGGAACAACGTGCTCGGCCGACAGCCACTGGAGCGGAGTCCCGAACCCCAGCGCCAGTAACCCCCGTGGAAACCCCTCCACGAGGGCCCAGACCTTCAACGAGCGCCCGGCGTGCTTCTCTCTCGCCATGCGAGCCAGGCGTCGAGGGAGCGGCGGATCGAACTCGATCGCCCCGAGCGTGTTCACGGGCACAGTGACGACCGCGGCGCCGGCCCGCACGTCCTCGCCCGTGTCCGTCGTTACGACGACCTCGTCGTCGCGCCCCTCGATGCCCCTCACGGGTGTCGAAAGCCTAACTTCGGCGTCGGCGTCCCCCACAAGCGCGTCGAGGAGGCTTTTGGTTCCGTCGGCGAAGCACTCGGAGATCTCGTTGTAGATTGACCAAACGTCGCCGCCGTTCGCCGCGAAGATGCCGAGAAACTCGACCATGGACACTTCCGCCGGATCGGCGCCGCTCATGAACGACGCCCACGCGAAGAGGAAGTCCCGGGTCGCGTCCGGGAGACCGTCGCCCAGCCAATCCGGCACGGAGACGTCGTCGCGCTTCAGGTCGATGCCCCCCGAGGCGACCGCAAGGCGGCGGAGCGTGCGCTCCAGCACCGCTCCCTCGCTCTGTGGGACAGGAAAGCCGTGTCGCGTCATACCACCCGTGTGCCAGCGGGAGCTCTGCCTGGTCGCGGTCGGGACCACGCGAATTCCGTAGCGATCGACCTCCTCGGCGAGGGGCGGCTGCCGGGAGAGGGAGAACCACGTTCCGCCCAGCTCAACGCAGTGCTCGGTGCCGGCGAACGGCCGGTACCACGTGCGCCCCCCGAGCCGGTCTCGTGCCTCGAGGACGACGACGGACCGCCCGGCGGCGGCGAGGTCGCGTGCGGCGGTCACTCCGGTAAAGCCTCCACCGACGATCACGACGTCATAGGTCATGAGCTGACACGGGCAGTGAACTCGTGCATCGCAGGACGATGATAGGCCCCAGGCCGTTCGCCTTCTCTGACAAAGCATGCGCCATCCGCGCGTTCTCCAAGCGTAGGCTGAACGCGGTGGGTGGTTCGCGGTCGGCCCGGGGATGACCCCGAGCGGCTAGACGCGGTCGACTGTCTTAACGACCACGAGCCACCTTTGCAGGAGGCTCGCGATCGGCCGTCAGTACGTCCCCGCTTCGAAGAGAAGCGGTGACACAAGTGCACCTTACTTGGACGCCTTCCTGTTCACAAGACCGGGAGGTACTTTTCGAGCTCCCAGGGCGTGAGCTGCACCCGGTAGTCGTCCCATTCTTTGCGCTTCAACTCGACGTAGCGAGAGAAGACGTGGGGCCCCAGCGCCTTGCGGGCGAGCTCGGACTCCGCCAGCTCGCCGATCGCCTCGCCGAGCGTCTCCGGTAGTGCGACGATGCCGCGCTCGCGCCGCTGCTCGGCCGTCAGGTGGTAGAGGTTCTGCTCCATCGGAGCCGGGAGCTCGTAGCCCTTCTCGATTCCCTCGAGTCCGGCATGCAGAAGGGTCGCGAACGTCAGGTAGGGATTGCAGGCGGGATCGGGGCAGCGGATCTCCGCCCGGGTCGCCTGCTCCTTCCCGGGGTGGTAGAGCGGGATCCGGATGAGCGCAGAGCGGTTTCGCCGCGACCAGGCGCAGTAGACGGGCGCCTCGAAGCCGGGTACGAGGCGCTTGTAGGAGTTCACCCACTGTGCGAACACCGCCGAGATCTCGCGGGCATGGCGAAGCTGGCCCGCGATGAAGGCTTTGCCGACCTCCGACAGGTGCCACTCGTCCTCAGCGTCGAAGAACGCGTTCTTGCCGTCGGTGAAGAGCGACTGGTGCGTGTGCATGCCGGAGCCGTTCTCACCGAAGAGCGGCTTCGGCATGAAGGTGGCGTGGACGCCGTACTTCTGGGCCATCTCCTTGACGACGAGGCGGTACGTGAGGGTGTGGTCGGCCATGTCGAGGGCGGGCTGATAGCGAATGTCGATCTCGTGCTGGGAGGGCCCGACCTCGTGGTGTGCGTACTCGACCGGGATCCCCATCGACTCGAGCGCGAGGATCGTCTCCTTGCGAAGCTCGGACGCAGCGTCGAGCGTCGTCATGGAGAAGTAGCCTCCCTCGTCGAGGGCCTGCGGGTCGGATCCGTTGTCCTCGAAGAGGAAGTACTCGAGCTCAGGGCCGACGTTGAAGGTGTCGAAGCCGAGCTCGCTCATTCGCCCGAGCGCGCGCCGCAGCACGTGGCGCGGGTCGCCCTCGTAGGGCTCCCCTTCGGGCGTGACGACGTCGCAGATCATCCTGGCGACTTTGGACTCGCCGGAGCGCCACGGCATCATCTGAAAGGTCTCGGGATCGGGAATCGCGATCATGTCGGACTCCTCGATCGCGTTGAACCCGGAGATCGACGAGCCGTCGAATCCCATGCCGTCGTCGAGCGCGCCATCGAGCTCGCTCGGAGTGATCGCGAAGCTCTTCAGGTGCCCCTCGATGTCCGTGAACCAAAGGAGCACGAACTTGATGTCTTCCTTCGCAACCCGCTCCACGATCTCCCGCCGCTTGGCGGGCTCGCTGGTCGCTCGATCCTCTCGTTCCACCGTCGCCATTCACGCCTCCTTAAACGAAAAGAGCCCCGGGCGCGGACGCCCGAGGCAACGTCGCCTCGACCTCCGGATCGTACTCGGTGGACGGCCTGTGCGCAATCCGACCACGGTAATTGGCGCCGAGATCAGCCAGAGCGCTTGAGCTTCCCGTGACGCTTGGCGTACACCTCGCCGCGGTGGAACACGTAGAGACCGAGCGGGATCGAGGCAGCGCCGATCACGATTAGCGGCCAGAGGTCGCCCCAGAGACTTGCCACGCTGGCCCCGTCGAGAATGGCGGCCCGGATGCCCTCGAGCGCATACGTCGCCGGCGAGACGGTCGAGAGGGCTTGCATCCAGCCGGGAAGGATGTCGACGCTGTAGTAGACACCCGACACGACGAGCAGCGTCCCCTGCGCGATGAAGCCGAGCTGCGTCCCCTTCTCGGGCGAGATGAGCGGCAGGACGGCCGTCATCATGCCGATCCCGATGAACGAGATCGACGCAACGAGCAGGATGAGGAACGCGCCCGTGAAGTTGGCTCCGGGAAAGCTCAGATCGAAGAAGAGGGCGACGAGTCCGAAGAGGAGCAGCGTCCGGAAGAGCCCGTAGAGCACGGCGAAAATCCCCATCCCGAAGAGATGCGTCGGCCGAGCCAACGGGGCCATGAACGTGTACTCGATCGTCCCCTCCCAGCGCTCCCAGGCGACCGTCTCGGTGAGGATCTCGAAGACCGCCGACAGGTACGCCCAGATGACCGCGCCGATCAGGAGGATGACCGTCTGGCGGTTCACATCCAGCCGGCCACCGGCTGCCTCGATCCCCTTTGCGATGAAGACGATGGTCAGCGTGTTCGCGACCGACCAGGCGAACCACGCGATCTCCCACCAGACGTAACGCTTGACGAGATAGGCATTTCGCTCGACGACACCTCCGAGCCCGATCAGCTCGCGGCGAAACGCACCTTGCAGCGCGCTCATGCGTCCTCCTTCTCTTCTTGCTCGTCGTCGAAGGGGCGGCCTGTAGCGGCAAAGAACGCCTGCTCGAGTGTCTCAGCCTCGTACGTGGCTAGGATCACCTCGACAGTCTCTAGGCACACCAGCCGCCCCTCGTCGAGGATGCCGACGCGATCCGCGAGGCCTGCCGCCTCGTCCATGTCATGGGTGCAAAGCAGGATCGTCGCGTCGTGCTGAGTCCGCACCTGGCGGATGAACTTCTGCACCTCGAGCTTCGAGCGCGGATCCAGGCCAGTGGTCGGCTCGTCCAGGAGCAGGAGAACCGGGGAGGTCAGGAGCGCGCGAGCGAGCGCAACCTTCTGTTGCATGCCACGCGAGAGATTCTGCATCGGTTCCCCCCGCCTCTCCGCGGGGAATCCGACGCGGCCAAGAATCTCCGGGATCAGGTTTTTCGTGTCGCGGGCGGTCAGTCCGTAGAAGCGGGCTGCGTAGGCGAGGTTCTCGGCCGACGACATCCGCTTGAAGAAGGAGGCCTCGACCGAGACGCGGTTGACGAGTCGGCGCACGGCCCTGGCTTCGCGGACGACGTCGTGACCGAACACCTCTGCGCTTCCGCCGTCGTGGAGGAGCAGGGTTGCGAGCAGACGCACGAGCGTCGACTTCCCCGACCCGTTCTGACCGAGAATCGCGACGCACTCGCCGCGCTCCATGTCGAAGCTGACGTCACGGAGCGCCGGGACACGCCGTCCGCGCAGCCGAAGGCCGGGTCCGTCGCGGCGGACGAACTCCTTGCGCAGATCAGAGACGTGAACGGCGTTCATGCATGCTCCTTCGGGTTAAGAGTCGGACAAAAACGGCAGCACAAAAGCGGGCCGAGGAGGGCCCCTGCACCTGGTGTCTCAGACTCTGCGAATGAACATGCCGGGACGACGATACCGGCTCTCGTTTCGTCCGTCCAGCGCGCGCGATACAGTGTTCCGCGCCGGCACCGAGGAGGGTGCCGGCGACAGGCGACGGAGCCTCAGCGATCTCTCGGGATCCCTGGGGCTTTTTCATTGGTCCAGAAGGAGGCGCGCATGCAGGAGACGGCGACGAAGCACTACCTGGCGAACGGGACACGACCCCAGCCCGAAGAGGCGGTCGCCTGGGCGATCGAGACGAAGACGAAGATGGTCGACCTCAAGTTCTGCGACCTGCTCGGATCGTGGCAGCACATGACCCTGCCCGTGTCGGCGTTCGACGAGTCGGCGTTCGACGAGGGACTCGGCTTCGACGGCTCATCGATCCGAGGGTGGCAGGGGATCGCCGAGAGCGACATGCTCCTCATGCCGGATCCTGCTTCCGCGACACTCGACCCGTTCGCGGCGGAGCCCACCCTCTCACTCGTCTGCGAGATCGCCGACCCGCTCACGGGAAAGCCCTACGCCCGCGACCCGCGCCGCGTTGCCCGCCGCGCGGAGGAGCACCTGCGAGAGACCGGGATCGCCGACACGGCGCATTTCGGGCCAGAGTGCGAGTTCTTCGTCTTCGACGCCGTCTCTTACGCGCTCGATGTGAACCGAGCCGGCTACGAAGTCGACTCGAGCGAGGGCCACTGGAACTCGGGCCAGCCCGGGCTCGGCTATACCGTACGCGAGAAGGGCGGCTACTTCCCGCCGGCGCCGCACGACACGCTCTCCGACCTGCGCACCGAGATGGTGCTGACGCTGGAACGCCTCGGCATTCCTTGCGAGTTTCACCATCACGAGGTGGCCTCAGGGGGCCAGTGCGAGATCGATCTGCGCTACCAGCCGCTCCTGCGGATGGCCGACCAGGTCATGTACTACAAGTACGTCGTCCGAAATGTAGCCCGCGCGGCCGGGAAGAGCGTCACCTTCATGCCGAAGCCCCTGTACGCGGACAATGGGTCCGGGATGCACACCCATCAGTCGCTCTGGCTCGAGGGCACTCCCCTCATGGCCGACAAGTCGGGCTACGCAGGCCTCTCGAAGCTGGCCCGCTGCTATATCGGCGGCCTCCTCGCTCATGCGGGCGCGCTGCTCGCCTTCTGCGCACCCACGACGAACTCCTACCGGAGGCTCGTCCCGGGTTTCGAGGCACCGGTAAATCTCGTCTATTCCCAGCGGAACCGCTCTGCGGCGATCAGGATCCCGATGTACTCGAGCTCGCCGAAGGCGCAGCGGATCGAGTTTCGATGCCCGGACGCAGTCGCGAATCCGTACCTCGCGTTCTCGGCGATGCTGATGGCCGGCCTGGACGGAATCCGGCGAGACCTGGACCCAGGGGCTCCGTCAGACTTCGATCTCTTCGAGGAGGCCACCGGTGATCGAGCCCAGGTGCCGGGGTCGCTCGCGGAGGCACTTGCCGCGCTCGAGGACGACCACGACTTCCTGCTCGAAGGAGACGTGTTCAGTGAGGACCTGATCCGCACCTGGATCGACTACAAGCGCGAGAACGAGGTCGATGCAGTCGCCCTGAGGCCCCATCCGGCCGAGTTCGCACTCTATTACGACGCCTGACGGCGTCCCCCGGGCGAGGCATGCCTCGCCCCTACAGTGTCCATGTAGGGGCGGGACGTGTCCCGCTTGCGGCGGTCCGGTAGGGGCGGGACTTGTCCCGCCCTACGCGAAGGCGGTCAGGTACGGCTGCCAGCGATCAGGGATTCGCGGAGCCGAGAGCGTCACGAAGAGCGCGGGCGCGGGGGGCCGCGGGTTCCTTTGGAGGCGCATCTGCACCTCGTCGGGTGTCCGGTTGCCCTTCCTCAGGTTGCAGGGCGCGCACGAGGCCACGACGTTCTCCCAGATCGACTCGCCGCCTCGGGATCGCGGCACGACGTGGTCCAGAGTCAGCTTGCCGCTTTCGGAGCCGCAGTACTGGCATTGCCAGCGGTCCCGAGCGAAGAGGGCGCGCCTCGAGATCTTCCGCTGAATCGCGTTCGGGACCCGGACGTACGAAAGGAGCCTGATCACGTGCGGCCAGACGAATGCATCCGCGGCCGAGCGCAGGGGCTTCCCAAGATGCTCGATGATCTCGGCCTTCCCCTTGAAAACGAGCACGTGGGCACGCCGCACCGTACACACGTTGAGCGGCTCGTAGCTCGCGTTGAGAACGAGGACCTGACCCATTTGCCTCGCGAATCGTACTGAATCGCGAACCGGCCGAAGCCGTGCTCAGCAGGTTCTTAGGCTTGCGGAAGTACCAGCTCGAGCACGTTTTCCCCGACCGACACGAAACCGCGCCCACGATAGAAGTCGAGTGCGCGGCGGTTCTCGTCCTCGACGACGACCTGGAGCGTGGCCGCCCGCTGTGAGATGGCGTAGCCCTCGGCATACTCGAGGAGGCGCTTGCCGACGCCCTCAGCCTCGTGCTCGGGGCTCACGAAGAGCTGGTCGACTCGTGCCGACACCTCCGTCAGCTCGACTGCGACGTAGCCTGCAGGTGCGCCGCCCACCTCGGCCACGAAAACGGTCTCGCCCTCGAGAATGTCGAGCGTCCGCCGGTCTGCGCCCCGGTCGAGCCGGGCCAGGCCGAAGAGGACGGGCTCGTCCTCGGGGCGAAGCGGCCGGACGTCCACCCGGACCTCGATCACAGCGCCATCGCCCGGTCGACTGCCTCCTGCTCCTCCGGCGAGAGCGCGATCGGCGCACGGCCACGATCGAGTTCCTTCACGTAGATGCGCGCGTAGTCGCGGCCCTGGATGGCGCTGACGACGATGCCCGACCGGACTCCGTCCAGGAAGGCGAGTGAAGCCGATTGGTGCCCGCCGACGTCCTCGTACGCGTCATAGCGAACGATCGACGTATGCGAGAGGCAGCCGTCGATCCGCTGGTCGAGCCGCGATAGCCCGACGGCGACCTCATCGACTGCCCGGTGCAAGTCGTCGATCCGACCCTGGAGAGACACCGCGAACTCGACGAGGTCGCCTTTCGTGCCCCCGAGGAGAACAAGCTGGTCCTGCCTGACCCGGCGAAGCTTGAGATAGAAGCCGAGCACGAGCAGGAAGGCGAGCACCGCCGCAGCGGCAGACCCGACCGCGAGCCAACCGGTGACCGCGTCGCCTGGAGGCATCTAGGCGATCCGGCTTCCAGATCTAGCCGAACGAGAAGATGACCGGGTACTCGACTGTGTTGTTGCTCGTGTTCTGCTCACCCTCGACCGGGAGTACGTTAACTCGGACCGTCGTCCGGGTCCCGAACGGGAGTGTCCCGAGGTCGCGGAACACGACCGACTTCGTCTTGCTGGGGTCGATGATCGCGATGGTCTTCGTACGCTTGATCGGCTGGGTGCCGCCCTGGATCGTCAGGGTGACCTCGACCTGGGTCTCCTGGCTGTCGCCGCTGTTTCGCACCGCGACTTCGAACGCCAGGCGCTCGGAGGCCTCGACCGTGTTCTCATCCGTCGGCGACAGCCGATCACCGCCTGGGAGGACCCGGACACCGTCGATCTGGTTGCCGTGAAGCCCTCCGCCCGGGGTCTGAGTCAGGCGCTTGACGACGAGCTCCCAGGAGGACGCAGTCGCGAGCTCAGGCGTCGTCAGGAAGGCCGAGTCCGGCACGTCCACGCCCGTGATCCCCTTCTCCCGGAGAATCAGCTGGGAAGGGCGCTGGAAGAAGTCGTCGTAGACGACGTCGCTCGCCACGAACCGGGCCGACTGCTTCGCGAGGTCCTTGCCGGCCTGGGTCGCATCTGAGGCGGCTGTGATCCGGGCGAAAGCCTGGGCGAGGCCTGCGAGGCCGCTGACCCGGAGCGCCAGGGCATCGACGAGGCTCTCCTGTTGCTCACGGAGCGTGCCGGGTGGATCGAGGCCCTGCGCCTGCGTCACGACCTGCGCTTGCTGGTTTCGAAGCCCGTCGAGCCGGTCCTGAAGGTCCTGGAGCTTCAGCCCGGGTGTCGCGATCAGTGTGTTCAACTGCTTGCCGATCTGTTCAGAGTCGCCGGTGACCTTGTCGACGTCCGCCATGTAGCCCTTGTACGCGTCGACCTTCTGGTCATTTCGGCAGCCGTTCACCCAGAGGACGAGCACGACAGCAAGGATGATCGCTCCCGCAATCAGGGCTGCGAGGCGGACAACCGGCGGCGCGGTCCCGCCGCCGGGGGGACGCCGCGGCAGTCGACGGGGCTTCGGACCACGCGGCGCGTCCTCTGTCGCCGACGCTTCCCTCGTCGGGGCGTCGTCGAAGAAGTCGAATTCGATTTCTTCGCTGTCGCGTCTGTCGCGATCGATCACGGCCGTGACCTGGCGAGGGGCGGAAAGTCGGCGGAGTTTACCAGCGGGAGCGGCGATTACATCACTTTGCGGGGGAAATGGAGGACTTCGGACGCGAAGGAACAAAGGCGGAAGCCCGTGCAGACAGCCACCGCTCTTCGCACCGCCGACCTGGTCCTCGGGCGCTACAGGCCCCTTCGCCCGCTCGGAAGCGGCGGCTCGGGCTCCGTCTGGCTGGTGCGGGACGAGGAGGCGGGCCGCGACGTCGCGCTGAAAGTCGTCGAGCGCACGGGCAAAGCGGGCTCCCGCGCGAAACGGGAGGTGGAGGCGGCGACACGCCTCCGGCATCCGCGCTGCCTCCGGGCGCTCGCATTCCACCAAGATGACGGACATGTGTACGTCGCGTATGAGTACGTGCGCGGCAAAAACCTTCGCGAGGCACTCCGCGCCGGCAAGGTCGATGATGCGACCGCGATCGAGGTGTCCGCACAGGTGCTCGACGCCCTCGCCCACGCGCATGCGAAGGGAATCGTCCACCGCGATGTGAAGCCCGCCAACGTCATGGTCGAGGAGTGCGACGAAGTCTCGACGCGGCTGCTGGACTTTGGGCTGGCCCGCCTCGACGAGCTCGAGGGCCTGACCGCGACCGGAGACGTGCCGGGCACCCTCGCCTACGTCGCGCCCGAGCGGCTGGAGGGAGAGCCCGCCGGCGGCGCAGCCGACGTGTGGGGCGTGGGAGTGATGCTCTGGGAGGCTCTCGCCGGCTGGCATCCGTTTGCGGCCACGTCGCCCGTGGAGACGGCGCGGCGGATCGCGGCAGGGGCGCCGCGGCTGGCCGCGGAGCGGCCGGACCTGCCGCGCGAGGTCTGCGCGACGGTCGACTCGATGCTCTCGGTCGAGCCGCGGCGCCGCCCGCCCGCCCGGCGGCTTGCGGCCGACCTTCGGGCCGGCGGCGAGCTTCGAGTGCATCGCCCGCACTCGGCTGCCTCCCGCACCGCCTTGCGCGAGCGCGCCGCTCATGCGTTGCTCGCCGCCCTGGCCGCCGGTGGCGCGACAACGCTCCTCCCCTTCTTCCCGCGCGGATGGCCGCTTGTGCTCGCGGCACTGGCCGGTCTTGCGGCGCTACGGTCGCCCGTCGTCGGCCTTGCCGTAGCCCTAGCTGCTCCTGTGCTGCCGCTCGGAAACCTCTCGCTCGGACTCGCGATCGCCTACGGAGCGCTCGCTTGCGCCTGGCTTGCCCTGAACGCCCGGAATGCGGAGCGGAGCCTGCTCCCGGTCGCAGCCCCGCTTCTTGCTCCGTTCGGGGCCATTCCGCTCCTCCCCGTAGCCCTCCTCGAAGCCCGGGGGCGAGTCCGCCGAGCGGTCGGCGCCGCCGCCTGTGTCCCGCTCGCAGCTGCAGTATCAGTGCTCGCCGGCCGACCGCTTCCGTTCGCCGGAGACTCGCCAGGCTCGACGGCTCCGGTCGCCGGCTCAACGGGCCCCCTGGACGTGACCGCCACGCTCTCTGGCGCTCTCACGGCCCGTCCGACCCTCGTCGTCGTAGCGGTTGTTCTCGCGCTCGCGGCGGCATCCGCCGACCTCGCTGTCTCTCACGGGCGCTGGGCAATCGCGGCCTGGGGAGCCGCCTTCCTCGGCGGCGTGCTCCTCGTGCCCACAGCTTTTGGGGGTGAGCCCCCACACGCCCTCTCGGCGACGCTCTTCGTCTGGGTGGCAACCTGCCTTCTTGGGCTGCGCGGGCACCGCAGCCCTGACTCACCGGGGTCGGGCAGAATGCCCGAGCCGGGTGAGCGTCCTACGTAGCATCGAGCACCGCATCGAATCCCTCATCGAGGGAGCTTTCGGACGTGCCTTCAAGTCGCACGTCCAGCCGGTCGAGCTCGCCAGGAAGCTCGCAAAGGAGATGGACGAGAACAAGTCGGTCTCCGTCTCCCGGGTCTACGTGCCGAATGAGTACCTCCTCTATCTCTCGCCATCAGATCGAGAGCAGTTCTCGAGCTACGAGGAGTCCCTGGTCACCGAGCTCTCCGACTACCTCTCGGAGCACGCCCGCCGGGAGGGCTACGCGCTCCTCACGACGCCCCGGGTGATCCTGCACGAGGACGATGACCTCGAGGTGGGTGAGTTCGGGATTGCAACCAGGATGGTGAAGCCGCGGCGCGAGGCGCCGAGCCCTCAGGCGCCGCCCGCTCCCAGTGCGCCTGCCCCCGCGGCGGACGCGCCGGCTTCCTCGGAGGCCGGCGAGACAAAGATCTACCGGCCGGCGCCTGACACCGCAGCTGTCAGCGCCGAGGAGGCCGACCGCCTCGGACTCGCCCACGTGCCGCCTGCAATCGTCCTGAACGGTGCCAAGCACCCGCTGGACAAACCTCGCCTGGTGATCGGCCGCTCGCGTGATTGCGACATCACTGTCGAGGACGAAAACGTTTCGCGGCGTCACGCTGAGATCCGCGTCGAGGACGGCGCCTACTGGCTCGTCGACCTCGGCTCGACGAACGGGGTCGAGTTGAACGGCAAGCGCGTCGAGCGGGCGCGGCTGGAGCACGGGGACTCGATCGTCGTCGGAACGACACAGCTGACGTTCGAGCGACCTGAGTAGGAGTCGTCTGTGGAGCAGCTCCTCCTCGGTCTCCAGGCCCTTTTTCTCATCATGCTCTACCTCTTCATCTGGCGGGTGATCCGCGGTGCCTCGAGAGACCTACGCGTGCCCCAGGAGAGCTTCATCATGGCGCCGGCCCAGGTCAGGGGGACGCCTCTTGCAGCCGGCATGTCGGCGGCCGCGGCACGGCTCGTGGTCGTCTCGAGCCCCTCCGTTCCGATCGGCTCGGGCCACGACATCGGCCCCGTGCCCGTCACGATCGGGCGGTCAGACGAGAACACGATCACCCTTGACGGAGACGAGTACGCGTCGGGTCACCATGCTCGGATCGAGGCCGGCCGCGACGGAGTCTGGCTGCACGACCTCCACTCGACGAACGGGACCAGCGTGAACGGCGAGCCCGTCGAGGGCCGCCGCCGGCTGCACGAAGGCGATCTGGTGCGGGTCGGAGAGACCGAGTTGAGGTTCGAGCAGTGAGGCTCGGGGAGCGCGCGGCTCTTACCGATGCCGGCCGCAAGCGGCGGCGGAACGAGGACTCCTTCGTCGCCGAGCCCCCGCTTTTCGCGGTCGCAGACGGCATGGGTGGGGCGCAGGCAGGCGAGGTGGCATCGAGGCTCGCCGCGGCGGCGTTCCGCGAGTTCCACGAAGCCGACGAGCTCGACCCCGAGCAGCGGCTGGAGGCGATCATCCAGGAGGCGAACCGGCGCATCTTCGAGCGCGCCCAGACCGACACCCAGGCCTCGGGCATGGGGACGACCATCACGGCATCGCTGGTCGGCGAGGAGCAGCTCTCGATCGGGCACGTCGGCGACTCGCGGGCCTACCGAATTCGCGGAGGTGCCCTGGAGCAGCTGACGGAGGACCATTCGCTCGTCGCCGACCTCGTCCGTAGCGGACGCCTGAGCCCGGAGGAAGCCGACATGCACCCGCAACGGTCGGTGATCACACGCGCCCTCGGCACCGACCCGGAGGTGGACGTCGACACGTTTACGGTCGGCATCGAGACAGACGACGTCTTCCTTCTCTGCTCCGATGGGCTGACAACGATGGTCGAAGACGACCGGATTTTCGCCGTCGTGCAGGACGCCAAGAACCTCGAGCACGCCGCCAGATCGCTCGTGAAGGAGGCCAACCGCCGCGGCGGCGAGGACAACGTCACGGTCGTCCTCTTCCGGCTCGAGGCGGGGGATGCGCTTGCCGACACGCTCGCCGCCGGCAACGGTCACGACGCTTCCGCCGACCTCGAGGACACGCTTTCGGGCCTCGAGGCGCCCGCCCTGCGGGAGGCGGCTCCGACCGAGACCATCGTTGCGCCCCGGGAACGAGCCCGTGGCTGGCAGGCGCCCGACGCCGCCGACCCGCCCTCGAGGGGCAAGCGGCCGCAAGGTCGCCGCGTCCCACGTTGGCTCCTCTGGTCGCTCGCGCTCGTCGCGATGCTCCTCATCCTGGTGGGGGCGGCATTCTGGGGTGTCTCCCGCGCCTACTTCATCGGCGTCGAGGATGACGGCCAGGTGGCCGTTTACCAGGGAGTTCCCTGGGATCTCACCAATGACGTCCACCTCTACCGCGCCAAGTACGTGAGCCAGCTTCGCGCGGAGCAGCTCACGCGGGCTGAGCGGGAACGGCTATTCGACCACAACCTCGCGAGCTACGACAGCGCCAGAGACCGGCTCGCCCCGCTCGAAGAAGAGGGCGTGCCCTGAGCCTTCGTAACCGCGAGCTCCTGCATCTGCTCGGTGTCGGGATCCTGACCGCCGCGGGGTTCACGGCGGTATTCGTCGCCCGGCAGGCCTCGGACGACTTCTCGACAGCCTCGCTCTCTTACGCAGCTTTCTTCGGAGCGCTCTTCCTCGCTGCACACGTCGTCCTCCGGGTCCGCCTCCCGCACGCGGACCCCTACCTTCTCCCCCTCGTGGGAATCCTGACCGCGGTCGGCCTGACCCTCATCTACCGAATCGATCCTGACCTCGCGTTCAAACAAGGGCTCTGGGTCGTCGTGGGAGTCGTGGCCTTCGCGTTCGTCGTGATCTTTGTGCCCGACTACCGCCGCCTCGACAGCCTCAAGTACACGCTCGGGATCGTCGCGGTCGGGTTGCTCGTCCTGCCCGCGCTGCCGGTTATCGGTGCCACGATCAACGGCGCTTCCCTGTGGGTCGCCGTGGGGCCGATTGCGTTCCAGCCCGGGGAGTTCGCGAAGGTCGCGCTCGTCATCTTCCTCGCCGGCTACCTCCGCGACAACCGGGAGATGCTCTCCATGGGAGTCGGGCCTGCGGGACTGCCCTCGCCGAAGCACTTCGGGCCGCTCATCGTCATCTGGGGGGCGGCCATGCTCGTCCTCTTCCAGACGAACGACCTCGGCGGCGGCCTTCTCTATTTCTCGGTCTTCCTGGCCATGCTCTACGTCGCGACGGCCCGTTGGACCTACGTTGGTGCGGGTCTCGGGCTCTTCGTCGCGGGGGCGTACGGGCTTTACCACGTGAAACCACACATCGCCGAGCGGGTGTCGATCTGGATCGATCCGTGGAAGGACGCCTTCGACGACGGCTATCAGCTCGTTCAGTCGATCTACGCGATCGCCGGTGGAGGCCTGTTTGGAGCCGGCCTCGGGCAGGGCGTGCTCCTGAAGCCCGAGGGAGGTACCTACATCCCCTTCCTCGAGACGGACTTCATCTACGCGGCAATCTCGCAGGAGCTCGGCCTCGCCGGAGCGGCCGCGATCGTCCTCCTCTACCTGATCTTCGCCTACCGCGGCCTCAGGATCGCCATGCTCGCCGACGACGGTTTCTCGAAGCTGCTCGCGGCCGGGTTGACGGCGACGCTTGCGATCCAGGCGTTCATCATCATCGGAGGAGTCACGAAGCTGATCCCGCTGACGGGCATCACGCTTCCGTTCGTCTCCTACGGCGGGTCGAGCGTGGTGGCGAACTTCCTCCTCGTCGGGCTCCTGCTCGCCGTCTCGAACCACGTGAACCAGGAGCGGTGAGGGCGTGAACACCCAGATCCGCCGGCTCTTCCTCGTCTTCGCGGCGCTCTTCGTCGCGCTCGTCGCTATGTCGACCTACTGGCTCTGGAAGGCGCCCGACCTGGAGGCTCGCCGCGGCAATCCGCAGCTCGTCGTGCGCCAGGTGACGATCAAGCGCGGGCTCATCTACGCGGCCAACGGAAAGACGATCTTCGCGCTCAACAGGAAAAAGCGGGTCCAGGGGCGCACGTGGTATCTCAGGCGCTACCCGACCGAGGGCCTGGTCGCGCAGACCGTCGGGTACTCGACCATTGAGCGTTCGCGGACCGGCCTCGAAAAGTCTTTGAATGACTACCTGACGGGCTCCAACGCAAACCTGCGGACGCTCTTCGACAGGACCGTCGACACGCTCAAGGGCATCACGCGCCAGGGCAACGATGTCGTCACGACGATCGACGTGACGGCCCAAAAGACTGCAATGGAGGCGCTCGCCGGCAAGTGCGGCGCGGCAGTTGCTTTCGATCCTCGCGACGGCCGCGTCCTCGCAATCGCCTCGACGCCCACGTACGACCCGAATCTCGCGGAGAAGAAGTTCGCGCAGATCCTCAGGATCAAGGGGCCCTGCAAGCCCGCCTCGCCGCTCGTCAACCGGGCGACCAACGACCTCTTCATACCCGGCTCCACGTTCAAGGTCGTGACTGCCACGGCCGCGCTCGACTCGGGGCGCTTCACGACGCAGAGCACGTTCGACGATCCTGGCTACTGCACCGAGTACGGCAAGAGGGTGTCCAACTACGCCGACCAGGACGGCGCCGAGGTCTTCGGCCGCGTCGACTTCCCGACCGCAATGGAGCACTCGATCAACTCGGTCTTCTGCAATATCGGCAAGGCGATCGGGCCGATGCTCATACTCGACTACGCGAAGCGCTTCGGCTTCTACGAGGACCCGCCGCTCGAGACGCCCTCCGAGGAGCGGCTGCGAAGCGGGCTCTACCAGGGAGCCAAGCTCTTCGAGCCGACAGAGCCGAACCAGGTCGACCCCGGCCGGCTGGCCTTCGGGCAGGAACGACTGCTCGTTACACCGCTTCAGATGGCGATGGTCGCTGCAGCGATCGCGAACGGCGGCATCCTCATGAAGCCTCACGTGGTCGACCGGATCGTGAACCCCGACGGCAACGTGGTGACTCGCACGAGCCCGGAGCAGTACCGGGAAGTCATGAGCGCCGGGACGGCAGCCGACCTGACGGCCATGATGAGGCTTGTTGTCGAGTCCGGAACGGGCACCGCCGCCCAGATTCCCGGCGTTCCGGTCGCCGGCAAGACGGGGACCGCCGAGACAGGACGCCAGGGACAAAACGACACCTGGTTCATCGCCTTCGCACCGGCCGACCGGCCGCGTGTAGCCGTGGCCGTTGCCCTTCACAACCAGAGCGGCACTGGCGGCTCCACCGCTGCACCGATCGCGAAGGCCCTCATCCAAACCCTCCTGAGTAGGGAAACGTTGTGAGCACAGGGTTCAAAGCGGACCGCGTCCTGGCGCAGGTCAGGCATCTAGGCTAAGACGATGGCCGTTTCCGACACCCTGATCAACACGCTCTTCGACGGGCGTTACCGGATCCTTCGCAAGCTCGGCTCGGGTGGGATGGCCAATGTCTACCTGGCCGAGGACGAGGACCTCGGCCGCCGCGTCGCCATCAAGATCCTGAGCGAGCGCTACGCGAACGACGAGAGCTTCAACGAGCGCTTCCGTCGCGAGGCCAAGTCGGCCGCATCCCTCTCGCACCCAAACATCGTCTCGATCTACGACCGCGGCGAGGCCGACGGGATCCCGTACATCGCCATGGAGGTGATCGAGGGGCGGAGTCTCAAGGAGCTCATCCTGACGCGCGGCCCGCTTCCAGTCGCGACCGCGATCAACTACACGCACCAGATTCTGGACGCGCTTCGGTTCGCGCACCGGAACGGGATCATTCACCGGGACATCAAGCCGCACAACATCCTGCTCGGCGCTGAGAACCGCGCCAAGGTGACCGACTTCGGGATCGCGCGCGCGGGTGCCTCCCAGATGACCGAGGTGGGGTCGATCATGGGTACCGCGCAGTACCTGTCGCCCGAGCAGGCGCGGGGAGCTCCGGTCACCGCAGCCTCCGACCTCTACTCGGTCGGCATCGTCCTCTACGAAATGCTCACCGGGCAGGTCCCCTTCAGCGGCGACTCGGCGATCGAAATCGCCATGAAGCACCTGAACGAGACGCCCCGCCCTCCCTCGAGTCTCCGGCCGGAGCTGACCCCGGAGCTCGACCACGTAGTCCTGCGCGCGCTCGCGAAGAATCCCGAGGATCGGTACCAGGCCTCGGAAGAGTTCTCGGCCGACCTCGACCGCGTCGAGGCGGGCATCCCGATCGCGCCGGCGACAAGTGCAGCCGCGACCGCGATCTTGAGCGGCGGCTTCGAGACTTCCGCCACCCAGGTGATCCCACCCAGCGAGACCGACCGGCAGCAGCTTCCGCCGACGCAGCCTGCCGCGCCGCGGCGGCCACCTCCGACCTATCCACCTCGCTATCGCTACGACGAGCCGCCCCGCAAGCGGAATCGCTTCCTGCCCTGGCTCCTCGTCATCCTGCTCCTCGCCGGAGCCGCGGTCGCGGGCTGGTACGTCTACACCCAGATCCAGGACGAGCTCAGGTCGACCCAGGTCGCCGTTCCAGGCGTGCTCGGAGTAGACAAGAAGCTCGCCATCAAGAGGATCGAGGACCAAGGTCTCGTAGCCGAGGTCGAGACGGGTGTCGGGACTGCGGAGGACCGCGGCAAGGTAATCGACCAGAATCCGGACGGCGGAACACGGATCGAAAAGGGGAGTACCGTCAGGCTCCTCGTCTCGCTCGGGCCGGAGCAGGTCGAAGTTCCGGAGGTAGTGGGCAAACCGCTCGAGAAGGCGACGCAGACTCTCGCCAACGCAGGCTTCCGCTGGACGACGAAGCGGGTGTTCTCGCCTGACGCGCCCGACGGCGAAGTGACCAAGCAGAACCCGAAGCCCGGCGAGCAAGCCGAGAAGGGCGCGACGATCGCGCTGACGGTCTCCAAGGGTCAGGAGCTCGCGGTCGTGCCCGATGTGCTCCAACAGACGCGTCAGAGCGCCGAATCGGAGCTCCGGTCGGCAGGGTTCGTCCCCGAGACCGTGCTCGTCGACTCGGATTCTCCGAAGGGCCTCGTCGTCGCCCAGGACCCCGACCCGGGGACGGAGAGGCCGAAGGGCGACACCGTTCAGATCAGTGTCTCGACGGGCCCGCAGACGACCACGGTCCCGGATGTCCTCGATCAGGATCAGGCCAGCGCCGAATCCGAGCTCCAGGCGGCCGGCTTCAAGGTTCGGGTCGTCAAACAGGACACCGCCGACCCGACACAGGACGGCGTCGTCACGGATCAGAGCCCGGCACCCGGGCTCGAAGCGCAGCCCGGCTCGAGGGTGACGATCGTCGTCGGCCGCTTCAGCGAACCCGTTCCACGGGGCCGACGCCACGAAAACGGGGGCGGAAGAGGCTGACGCGGGTTCGGGTCGCAGTCCTCATGGGCGGTCGCTCGAGCGAGCACGAAGTCTCGATGACCTCGGCACGATCGGTGGTCGCCGCGCTCGATCCAGATCGTTACGAGGTGCGCGAGATCGAGATCGGACGGGATGGCGCCTGGGAGCTCGGAGCCGGGTCGCAGGGCGAGCTGAGTTCCCGGGCGGCCGGCGGCCTGCCGGTTCCGACCAACGGGCGGCCGGTCGAGCCGCTCGGAGAGGTCGACGTCGTCTTCCCGGTCCTGCACGGGCCCTTCGGCGAGGACGGCACCGTCCAGGGGCTCCTCGAGCTTGCCGGCGTCGCCTACGTCGGTGCGGGCGTGACCGCCTCTGCCCTGTGCATGGACAAGGACCTCTTCAAGTCGGTGATGCGCGACAAGGGGATCCCCGTCACTCGGAATGTCACCGCCCTGGCCCGCCACCGGGACCGGGTCTCGAACCCGTTCGGCTACCCGGTCGTGATCAAGCCCGCGCGGCTCGGTTCGAGCGTGGGCATCACGATCGCCCACGGCGCCGAGGAGTTCGCCCGCGGGACCGACCTCGCATTCGAGCACGACGAGAAGATCCTGATCGAGGAGTTCGTCCGCGGGGTCGAGGTGGAGTGCAGCGTGCTCGGAAACGACGAGCCAATCGCCTCGCTCCCGGGCGAGATCGTACCGCTCGCGAGCGAGTGGTACGACTACTCGGCGAAGTACGACGAGGGCGGTATGGATCTCGTGATTCCGCCCAGAATTCCCGAGCAGACGATCCGGCGCGTCCAGGAGCTCGCCGTGGCGGCGTTCGTCGCGGCCGACTGCGAGGGAATGGCACGAGTGGACTTCTTCGTTCGCGAGGACGGCAAGGTGCTCGTGAACGAGCTGAACACGATTCCCGGCTTCACCTCGACGAGCGTCTATGCGAAGCTGTTCGAGGCCTCCGGGATTCCCTATGCCACGCTCCTCGAGCGCCTGGTCGGCCTCGCCCTGGAGCGCCGAGACCGGCGCGCGGGCCTACGCTACTGAGCGGAGCGCCCGCGCTAGCGAGCACGCACCTCGTTCACATGGGCGACGCTGTCGAGGCTCGTGATCCAGATCAGGTAGTACCGATACTCCTTGCCGCCCGTGTCGAGCTCGAACGTGGTCCTGTTGCCAACCTGCGCCGACTTGGACACGTCCTCGAACGGGCCATCTCCTTCCGATCCGGCCTTGACGACCGCTTCGAAGCCAGGCGTGTCGCTGCGGACGACCAGGCGCCCGAGCGCGACCCGGCGAGCCGTCTCGAGCACGAGCCCGACGCCGTCCTTGGACTCGAAGTCGCTGTAGCGCTCGGTCGTCCAGTACGTCGAAGGATCTCCGTCTGTCGCCCGCGCCACCACTTCCGGATGTTCGGCCCCGTCTCCGCCCCCGGCTGGAGGGTCATAGTCGGCGAGCGCCTGGATGCGGACCTGGGCAGCTTTGGCATTATCGTCATCCCCCACGATGGGAAGACTGTTGCCGTCACGCGTCAATAGGACGCCGATTGACACCGCAGCGGCGATCAGGACGAGGCCGAGAGCAATGACAAGCCACCGCACGCGGAGGCCCCGCGGACCGGGCCGATGCCTGGCCGAGACCGAGTTGGGGCGCTGGAAAATCTCGGTCTGCCCGTCGTCGGCGGCTCCCTCCTGCCGCTCCTCGAGGATGCACGCCTCGAGCGCTCCGATCAACGCATCCGTGGTTGGATACCTGTCCTCGGGTCTCTTTGCCATCGCCCGCCTGACCACGGCGTCGACGCGAGGCGAGATCTCAGGCCGAACCGAGCGGACGCTGGGAACGGGATCGTTCAGGTGGCGCATCGCGGCCGTGACGACATTGGGCGCGGGGTAGGGAACGTCTCCGGCCAAGAGCTCGTAGAGGAGAGCGCCGAGCGAATACTGGTCGGAGCAAGCGTCGACGCGCTGCCCGGCGGCCTGCTCGGGCGCCAGGTAGTCGCTCGTCCCGAGTACCGTCCCGGTCTCGGTGATCCCGTGCTCATGCCCGACCGACCGCGCGATCCCGAAGTCCGTCACCTTCGCAGTGCCCTCGGCGTCGATCAACACGTTATGAGGCTTGACATCGCGGTGCACGACGCCGTGCTGATGTGCGTAAGCGAGCCCGCGCGCGGCCTGGTGTGCAAGGGCGAGGGCGCGGCCCACCGGTAGCGGTCCGAGGCGCTGGACGGCCTCCTTCAGATTCTCACCCGGAACGTGCTCGAAGACGATGTACTGGCGGCCCTCGTCCTCGCCCCGATCGATCACGGTGACGATGTTTGGATGGGAGAGCCGCGCGATCGCCTGGGCCTCCCGGCGAAAGCGCTCCACGTACTCGGGGTCCTTCGAGTACTGCTCGTGCAGCACCTTGATCGCCACCAGACGCTCGAGCAGCCGGTCGTGAGCCCTGTAGACGCTCGACATCCCGCCGCTCCCGGCAAG
Source organism: Gaiellales bacterium (assembly GCA_038209555.1). Classification (GTDB taxonomy): domain Bacteria; phylum Actinomycetota; class Thermoleophilia; order Gaiellales; family Gaiellaceae; genus DASQGA01. The sequence goes on along the minus strand of JBBQXP010000015.1, from coordinate 10,289 downwards.
CTCCCGGAGCTCGTACCGGTCCGCGATCAGCTCGCCGATCATGCTCACCGCTGCGCTCGCCCCCGCGCTCGGAGCGCAATCCCGCTTCGTGCTACGACGCGGCTTCCAGCGCCTCTTCCCAGACGCCCAGCGCCTCGCTCAGCTGCTCGTCCGTGATGACAAGCGGAACGAGCACGCGGATGCAGTTCGAGAAGATGCCGGCCTTGAGAAGCAGGAGCCCGCGCGAAGTCGCCGCTTCGACAACCGCGGTCGCCAGGTCGGGGTCCGGTTCCTTGGAGCCGCTGTCCTTGACGAGCTCAATCGCCAGCATGGCACCCAGCCCGCGGACGTCGCCGACGAAATCGAACCGGTCGTGCCAGCTCTCCATCCGCCCGCGAATCGTTTCTCCGACCTCCGCCGCGCGCTCCGCCAGGCCCTCCTCCTCGATCGTGTCGAGGACCGCATGGGCGGCAGCAATCGCGACCGGGTTCCCGACGTAGGTGCCGCCGACAGCCGAGTCGCCGGGGGCGTTCATGATCTCGGCGCGGCCGATCACGCCCGAAAGCGGGATGCCGGCTGCAATCGACTTGGCAACCGTGATCAGGTCCGGCTCGACGTCGTAGTGCTCCATCGCGAAGACGCGACCCGTACGGCAGAAGCCGGTCTGCACCTCATCCGCCACGAGGACGATGCCGTGCTCGTCACAGATCCTCCGAACGCCGCGCATGAACTCGGGCGGTGCCGGGATGAACCCACTCTCTCCCTGAACCGGCTCGAGCACGATCGCTGCGACCTCCTCGGCAGCCACCCGGGTGCGGAAGGCCGACTCGAGCTCGGCGAGCGCCCTTGCCGTATCCGGGCCGCGATACTCGCTCGGGAAGGGAACGCGATAGATCTCGGGGGCGAAGGGGCCGAGGCCTGCCTTGTACGGGTGCGTCTTCGACGTGAGGCTGAGCGCGAGGAGGGTGCGGCCGTGGAAGCCACCGTCGAACCCGATCACGGCAGGACGCTTCGTGTACGAGCGCGCGAACTTGACCGCGTTCTCGACCGCCTCGGCGCCCGTGTTGAAGAAGCCGACGCGGAGCTGCCCCGAGATCGGAGCCAGCGCGACCAGGCGCTCGGCCAGGCGCACGTAGTTCTCGTACGGAACGACCGTGAAGTCCGTGTGGGTGAAGCGGGCCATCTGCTCCTGGGCCGCCTCGACCACCCGCGGGTTCGAATGGCCGACGTTCATGCAGCCGACACCACCCGCGAAGTCGATGAAGGTATTGCCATCCACGTCGGAGATCGTCGCGCCGTCGCCCTCGGCGATCACGAGTGGGAGGTAGATCGAGAGCGGGTCCGCGACGACCCGTTCCTTGCGCTCGAGAATCTCCTTGCTGCGAGGGCCCGGGATGTCTGTTCGCAGCTGAATCGATCGCGTCGTCGCCATGGGCCGGAGCTTATAGATTGACTCCTGCATGGTTCTTTCCGATCGCACCATCCGGCGCCAGCTCTCGGAGGGCCGGATCGAGGTCGAGCCCTATGACGAGTCCCTCCTGCAGCCCTCCAGCCTGGACGTACGAGTCGACCGGTTCTTCCGGGTCTTCCGGAACTCCCGGTACCCGTTCATCGACGTCAAGGAGGAGATGGAAGACCTGACCGAGCTGGTCGAGATCGGCGAGGCCGAACCGTTCATTCTGCACCCGGGCGAGTTCGTCCTTGGCTCCACGCTCGAGCGGGTCAAGCTTCCCGACGACCTCGTGGCGCGTCTCGAAGGCAAGAGCTCTCTCGGCCGGCTGGGACTCCTGATTCATTCGACCGCGGGCTTCATCGATCCCGGCTGGGACGGCCACGTCACACTCGAGCTCTCGAACGTGGCCAACCTCCCGATCACGATTTACTACGCGATGAAGATCGGCCAGCTCTCCTTCGTCCAGCTCACGGAGCCCGCTGAGACTCCATACGGGGCGAACGGGCTCGGCTCGAAGTACCAAGGCCAGGCGGGGCCGACCCCGTCGCGCTACTGGAAGAACTTCGCATGATCCTCGTCACGGGCGGGACCGGGTTCGTGGGCCCGAAGATCGTCCACGCTCTGCGGGCCGAGGAGGCGCCCGTTCGCGCGCTCGTTCGCGACCCCTCCTCGAGTTCCGCCCGAACTCTTTCCGCCTGGGGCTGCGAGCTCGTCCAGGGCGACGCGACGGACCCGGAGAGTCTTCGCCGCGCCACCGAGGGCGCAGACGCGGTCGTCCACCTGATCGCGCTGATCGCCGGAAAGCCGGAGCAATACGAGCGGGTCATGAGCCAGGGGACCCGCGACCTCGTCGCGGCCGCCAGGGAGGCGAGGGTGAGCAGGTTCGTGCTCATGAGCGCGCTCGGCACCACAGAGAAGTCGAAGGACCTCGTGCCCTACTACCGCTCCAAGTGGGACATGGAGCAGACCGTCAAGGCATCGGGAATCGAGTACGTCATCTTCCGACCGAGCTTCGTGTTCGGTAAGGACGGCGGCTTGCTTCCGATGCTCCTACGCCAGGTCAGGTACTCCCCTGTGACGCCGGTGCCCGGATCCGGAATGAGGCGCCTCCAGCCGATCTGGGTCGACGACGTCGCCGCGTTCTTTGCCGGTTCGCTCTCGACCGAGGAAGCGGCCAACAAGACGTTCGATCTGGCCGGCCCCGATCGGCTTACCTGGAACGAGCTCCACGAACGCATCAGGCGGACGCTCGGCAAGCGGCGACCCACCGTGCACGTCCCCATGGGCCTGATGCGCGCGGGGGCGGCGCTCGCGGAGAAGCTCCCCCGCCCGCCGGTGACACGCGATCAGCTGACCATGCTCGAGGACGCAGACAACGTCGGAGACGTCGATCCGGCGATCGGGACCTTCGGCATCCACCCGATCGGCCTCGACGAGCAGCTCCGACGCGCGGCCGCCTGAGGAACGGAGAAAAAGATGAGGGGCCCGAAGGCCCCTCATCGGAAACTCGCCTGGATTTCGCAGGAGCGTTCAGCCCCCTACGCTGGCTAGGCGGTTCCCCGTAGGTCTCGGGGTCGCGCCCCTACGAGCGAGTACCTCCACTGCCCGAACAGTCGTCTGTCAAGATCGGACCACCTCCTTTCCGTGGTAGCGCGATCATAACGAGACCCGCAGGACGACGGACAGCTCGAGCCCTCGATCGAGCGGCACCGTGACACTCGAGAGCGTGGGGTCTGCCTGGCGCGCTTGCGAATAGGCGCCGAGGGTGTCCTCGTGAGAGAGGACGTTGTCGGTGACGACGAGCGCACCGGGCTCGAGCTTCGTGCGGGCGAGCGCGAAGAGGGTCTCGTAGTCGTCCTTCTCGGCGTCGAGGAAAACGATGTCGAAGGCGTCGTCGATCGCCGGCAAGGTCTCGAAGGCGTCGCCTTCCCGAAGCTCGACCCATTGCTCGAGGCCGGCATCCTGAACGTTCCGGCGCCACGCCTCCGCCTTCGCCGGGTCGTGCTCGAGCGAGAGCACGCGCCCGCCAAGGTGCCGGACCCCGGCTCCGAGCCAGATCGACGAATAGCCCTTCGACCCGCCGATCTCGAGCACCTCACAGTCGGCATGCGGAGCGACGAGCGAGAAGAGGAACCTGCCGGTGCTCGGCGCGACGGCACGCGAGCGCTGCATCGCCGGAAGCCCGCGCTCCCGCTCCTCATCATCCTCCCGCTCGAGACGGGAGAGCACCTCGAGGACGCGATCGTCGAGCACGGCCTAGATGGTTGGTTGGTGATTGGCGTGTCCGCGGGGACGGGCCAGACCAAGCCAGGGTGTGCCATCGCCCGCGGCTAGAAGCCACAAGGGCGAGGGTGCGGTCTGGCGCCATGTCTGGGCCGCCATCCGTAGGTGCGGTAATTGCCGATCAACCATCTAGCTGCGCGGGTCGAGCTCGACGGCGAGCGCCGCCGCCGCGCCGGCTTTCTTCCGGACGACCAGGAAGCCCTCCTTTCGCGCCACCACCTCTTCGACGTCGGGAAGCTCATGCCCGGGCAGCACGGCAAAGTGCGTTGGATCGCTGCGCACGACCTCGTAGTCGGACACGGTCATCTCAATCGTCTCCGTACAGGTCGCGTTCCCACACTCGCAGAGGTACTCGGCGGTGCTCTCGCGCGTCACGTCGTTGATCCGCTCGTTGACCTCGCGGAAGACCGCTTCGTTCTTACCGACCCTCTCGGTCCGGGGATCCATGCATCGATTTTACGTCAGACACTCACCTTGACGATTCCATCGACGACCTTCACGGGAAAGGTCTCCACCGGGAGGTACGCCGGCAGCGAGAGCGCCTTGCCGGTCCGGATGTCGAAGCGAGAACCGTGGCGCGGGCAGATCGCGACGAGCTCCTCCGGCTCCCAATCGCCTTCGGCAAGCGGCCCGTCGTCGTGCGAGCACCTGTCCTCGATCGCATAGAACTCTCCGCCCGCGTTGTAGACCCCGATGGAGATCTCCCCTGCGCGCACGATCTTCACCTCGCCCGGCGGAAGCTCCTCAACCGGGCAGACATCGAGATCGGGCACTACTAGATGGTTGGTCGGTAATTGGCGCGCCCGCGGGGACGGGCCAGACCAAGCCAGGGTGCGCCATCGCCCGCAGGCAAGGCTAGAAGCGTTGACAAGGGCGAGGGTGCGGCCTGGCGCCGTGTCTGGGCCGCCATCCGGGGGTGCGGTAATTGTCGATCAACCATCTACTTGAGCTCGAGCTCGTCGAGGCCCGCCCACTCCTCGGGCAGAGGGGTGCCCTTCGAGCGGTGGAGCGCGACCTTCAGGACCCCGAGACCGAGGAGCGCACACTTGAGTCGGACCGGGGTGAGAGGAATCCCCACCTCGTCGAGCAGCTCCTCCCGGCTCATCGCGGCGACCTCGGTAGCGCTCCGCCCATGCACCAGCTCCATGAGCATCGACGTGGAGGCCTGGCTGATCGCGCAGCCTCGGCCCTGGAATTTCACCTCCTCGATCGTGTCACCGTCCTCGGCAAATGAGACGAAGATCGAGACCTCGTCACCGCAGAGCGGGTTCAAACCGTCGGCCTGCGCGTCCGGCTCCTGCATCACGCCGTGCCCGCGCGGATTCTTGTAGTGGTCGAGGATGACGTCGCGGTAGAGCTCGTCCATGTCGCTCACTTGAACACCTCGCGAACCCTCTGAAGGCCGGCGACCAGGCTGTCTACCTCGTCCTCCAGTGTGTAGAGGTAGAGGCTCGCACGGGTCGTCGCGGGAACCCCCAGCCGATGCATGAGCGGCTGGTTGCAGTGGTGCCCGGCGCGGACTGCGACGCCTTCTGAGTCGAGGATCTGGGCGACGTCGTGCGGATGGACTCCCGCAAGCGTGAACGAGACGATGCCGGCCCGCCGGTCGGCGGGCGGCCCGAAGAGGGTCAGGCCGGGGATCTCGGCCAGGCGTTCGATCGCGTGGGCCGTCAGCCGAGCCTCGTGCTCCTCGATCGCCTCCAGCCCAACCGCGCTCAGGTAGTCGATTGCGACGCCCAGACCATAGGCCTGCGCGATTGGCGGAGTTCCAGCCTCGAACTTGTTAGGCAGCTCGTTCCAGGTCGTCCGCTCGATCGAGACCGACCGAATCATTTCGCCACCCAGCTCGAACGGCGACATCTTCTGCAGCAGCTTCTGGCGGCCCCACAGGACGCCGATCCCGCTCGGCGCGAGCATCTTGTGCCCGGTAAAGGCAAGAAAGTCGCAGCCGAGCGCCTGCACGTCGATCGGCCTGTGCGGTGCCGCCTGGCAGGCGTCAACGACCATGATCGCTCCCTGATCGTGAGCCCAGGCCCCCAGGCGTTCGACCGGGTTGATCGTCCCGAGCGAGTTCGAGACGAGTCCACAGGCGACGACCTTGATCCGCCGAGTGCGCGCGAGCTCATCCAAACCGTCGAGCGCGAGCTCTCCGCCCCCGTCGATCGGGATCGCTGCGAAGTCCGCTCCGGTACGACCTGCGATGTACTGCCACGGCACGAAGTTCGAATGGTGCTCGAGCTCGGTGACGAGCACGGTGTCGCCAGGCCCCAGGTTGTCGAGCCCCCAGGCGTACGCGACGAGGTTCAGGGCCTCCGTCGCACCCTTCGTGAAGATGACCTCGCGCCGCGACTCGGCATTGACGAACGTCTGGGTCTTGTCGCGTGCGCCCTCGTAGGCTTCCGTCGCGCGTCCGCCCAGTTCGTAGACAGCCCGGTGCACGTTCGCGTATGACGTCTCGTAGAAGTCGTGCACGGCGTCCAGGACCTGCCTGGGCTTCTGCGATGAGTTCGCCGAGTCCAGATAGACGAGCGGCTTCCCGTGCATCGGCTGCTTGAAGATCGGAAAGTCGGCGCGGAGCTTCTGCGCGTCCAGCCTGGCCTGGGTGGTCATCCCCATGAAGTAATCGTAGCTGGGCGCCGATGTGCCTCCCGCACGGCAATGACACCGACGGTGGCGGCTGCGAGAGAGACCGCCGCCAGGAAGATCCACATCGCGTCGTCGCCGGAGGCGCCACGGAGCTGTAGCGAAGCGAGCGGGCCGAGGGCGAACCCGACCGCGGAACTCGATCCGAACGCGCCCATGTATGCACCCCGAAGGTCAGCGGGTGCCATCGCGGCGGCGATCGTCTGGGAGACAGGGACCCAGAGCATCTCGCCGAACACGAAGAGAAGGAGCACCACGACCAGGGCAGCCAGGTTCGACACCTGGGTCAGGATGAGAAACGAGAAGCCCATGAGAGGTAGCGCGACCGCCAGCTTGAGCGCCGGCGAATATCGCACGACTCGCCGGGTCAGCCGCAGCTGGAGGAAAGCGACCGCGCCGGCGTTCAAGACGATCAGAAAGCCCCAGGTCGAAGGCGAGACGCCGTACGAGTCAACCGCGGCAATCGGAAGCGCAGTCTCGAACCCGAAGTACACGATGTAGGCCAGCACCGTGGAGGCGAGGAAGACGAGGAAAACCCGATCCCGGCAAATGACTCGGAAGGAGCGACGAGTCGGCGGCTCCTCAGGCGAAAAGGCGCCGCGCGCCGGAATATGCCGAAGCGCGATCACGAAGGTGAGCGCGCCGAGGAGTGAGACGCCGATGAAGAAGTGCGACCAGTTGTCGGCAAGCAGCAGTACCCCCGCGATCGGGGGCCCGAACACGACGCCGAGGTTGAAGGCGACGCGCGTGGCCGCATATGCCGTCTCGTGCCGCTCAGGAGGGACAAGGTCCGCGACGATGGCATTGCCGGCAGCCTGGCCGGGCCCGGCGACCGCGGCCGAGAGGACGATCAGCGAGAGGCCAAAGAGCAGGTGGCCGTCCGCCGCCAGAAATGCGAGCGCCACGAGACACTGCGCGCCCAGGCTGAAGAGCATGAGCGGCTTGCGGCCGAGCCGGTCGGAAAGGTGGCCGCCCAGGAAGCCGGATGCTGCTGACACGATCGCATCGCCGAGAAACGTGAGGCCGAGCTCTGCGGAGGACGCCCCGAGGCGCTCGATCGCCCAGATGCCGGCAAAACTCCAGAACGCGGAGAAGGCGAGCGTGGTCGAGAAGAACGCGGCCAGGAGCCCGCGAAGGGCGGGATCGACGTCGTCGCCCCAGACGAGCCGGAAGAGACGGCCGCCCATGGTGCGCGCGGTTAGGTCTGCGGGATCCGGGCTTCGAGCACTTCGCCGAGGGCTTCCCGCACCGGCTCGAGCGCGATCCGGTCGAGGATGTCCGCGAAGAAGCCCCGGACGATGAGGCGCTCGGCCTCGCTCCGCGAAAGCCCGCGGGTCATCAGGTAGAACAGCTGCTCGCGATCGACTTGCCCGATCGTGGCGCCGTGGGTGCAGCGGACGTCGTTCGCCATGATCTCGAGGCCCGGAATCGAGTCGGCGTGGGCGCTCGGAGAGAGGAGAAGGTTCCTGTTCTCCTGGTAGGCATTGGTCTTCTGCGCGTCGGGCTCGACCCGGATCATGCCGCGCCAGACGGCCCTCGCATTGTCCCGAAGGGCTCCCTTGAACGCGAAGTCCGAGGTGGTGTTCGGTGCCATGTGCTCCTGGAAGGTGTCGTAGTCCAGATGCTGGTCACCGTCGGCGAAGTACGCGCCTGTGACGCGTGAGGTCGCCCCTTGGCCGGCTAGGTCGTTCTGGATCCGAATCTTGCCCTTCCTCGTGCCAAAGCCGCCTGCGACCCAGTCGAGCTCGGCGTCCCGCTCGACGCGGGCATGGTGCGACGCGAAGTGCCAAGTCTCGCGCGAGAGGTTCTGGATCGAGACGTACTCGAGCTTCGAGGCCTGGCCGACGAAGAGCTCGACGGCCGCGTTCGTATAGGCGGAGAGCTCCGGCGTCTGCGAGGTGTATTCCTCGATCAGCGTAAAACGCGACTCGGGGTCGGCGATCACGAGAAGCCGCCAGAAGAGAGCGCTCCCCTCGACCGTGTTCGTGATTCGCACGTAGAGAGGCTTTTCGAGTACGACGCCCTTCGGGACATGCACGAGAAGGCCGCTCTTCCAGAGCGCCGCGTTGTGGGCGGCGAACTTCTCTTCGGTGCCGACCAGCTCACCCAGGCGCGGATGATCCTCTAGACGCTCGAACCGGATCCCGTCGGGAGCTCGTTCTATCTCGATTCCCGCCTCGGAGACGTGGACGATCCCGGCCGCGTCCAGCTCGAGCATGCCGGGAGCGCTTACGACGTCGGCGGCCCCGTTCGCGGAGTAGGCGTCCGGGTCAAAGCCCTTGAGGTCGGTGAAGCGCCAGGACTCCTCGGTCGTAGAGGGAAGCGGCAGCGCCTCGTAGCGCTCGAGCAGCTCGGCCCTACTCATGCGAGGGCGCATAGCGGCGATGGAGCATCAGGGCATTGCCGTCCGGGTCCTTGAAGAAAGCCATGTGGCAGACACCCGTGTCGAGGATCTCGCCCTCGAACTCAACGCCCACTTCCTCGAGCTGTGTTCGTGCCTCCGCGACGTCGGGGACGCGGAGGGCTATATGAGCCGTATGCGGTGCGAACGTGGCCCCGATCTTCGCCGGGTCGACGAGGTACAGGCTTATGTTGCCGGTCTCGAGCTCGGGCCAGGCAGCGTCCGGCGACGCGTTCGGCATGCCCAGGGTCTCGGTGTAGAACCTCGTCGCCCGCTCCATGTCCTGCACCGGCACGGAAATGAAGTCCGTGCGCTCGACGCCGATCAACCGACCGAGCCCTCCATCTGGAGCTGGATCAGCCTGTTCATCTCGACCGCGTACTCGAGCGGAAGCTCCTTCGTGATCGGCTCGACGAAGCCGGAGACGATCATCGCACTAGCCTCCGTCTCGGAGATCCCGCGGCTCATCAGGTAGAAGAGCTGCTCCTCACCGATCTTCGAGACCGTCGCCTCGTGGCCGATGTCGACGTCGTTCTCGTCGATCCGGATGTAGGGATACGTGTCCGAGCGCGACTCCTCGTCGAGGATCAGAGCGTCGCAGACGACCTTGGACTTGGCGCCGTGGGCGCCCTTCGCCACCTCCAGCAGCCCGCGGTAGCCGGCCCGGCCGCCGTTCTTCGAGATCGACTTCGACGTGATCACGGAGGTCGTGTTCGGCGCGACGTGAACGCACTTGCCACCCGCATCCTGGTGCTGACCGTTGCCGGCGAACGCGATCGAGAGCACCTCCCCGTGCGCCCGGTCGCCCATCAGCCAGATGGCCGGGTACTTCATGGTCAGCTTCGAGCCGAGGTTGCCGTCCACCCACTCCATGGTCGCATCCTCATAGGCCACCGCCCGCTTCGTGACGAGGTTGTAGACGTTGTTCGACCAGTTCTGGATGGTCGTGTAGCGGCAGCGCGCGTTCTTCTTGACGATGATCTCGACCACGGCGGAGTGGAGCGAGTCGCTCGTGTAGATCGGCGCCGTGCAGCCCTCCACGTAGTGCACATAGGCGTCCTCGTCGACGATGATCAGCGTTCGCTCGAACTGGCCCATGTTCTCCGCGTTGATGCGGAAGTAGGCCTGCAGCGGCAGCTCGACCTTGACGCCCGGCGGCACGTAGATGAACGAGCCCCCCGACCAGACGGCCGAGTTCAGCGCCGCGAACTTGTTGTCGTTCTGCGGGATGATCGTCCCGAAGTACTGCTTGACGACGTCCTCGTGGTCGCGGAGCGCCGAGTCCATGTCGAGGAAGATCACACCCTGGTTCTCGAGCTCCTCTTGGAGCTTGTGGTAGACGACCTCGGACTCGTACTGCGCGCCGACGCCGGCCAGGTAGTTCTTCTCGGCCTCCGGGATGCCCAGCTTGTCCCAGGTGTCCTTGATGTCCGGGGGCAGATCCTCCCAGGAGGTGGCCTGGTTCTCGGTCGGCCGGATGTAGTAGAAGATGTTCTCGAAGTCGATCTCGGCTACGTTCCCGCCCCACTC
>JBBQXP010000014.1:0-44174 GCA_038209555.1 Gaiellales bacterium | reverse complement strand
CGACTTCCCTAGAAGCCGATGTGGATGTGGTCGTCGTGATTGGCCAGCGCGAACGACGGACCGCCCATGCCGATCAGGGAGATGACCTGTCGCGGCTGCATCTCGGCCGGCAGGAGCAGGAGGTCGCGGACTGCACGCTCCGTGACGCTGCCTGCCTCCTGGTGTCCGACGATCGAGGTGTGGCCGAGAGCCGACACGTCGACGGCCAGGCCATACATGTGGGCGGAGACGACGCCCGGCCGGGCGAACGTTCCATGGCCTGAGTGCAGCGACGAGACGCTGACTTGCCCATTCGCCTCCGCGAGATAGCGAAGGACGACGAGGACACGGACGTCGGTCTGGCCGGAGGCGATGTCACTGCGGCCGCCTGGGTAGATGTCGAGCCGTGAGTCGGCCAGCACCTTCCGCTGAAGGACGGGCTTCGCCGCCTGAAGGCCCGTGACGAGCGCCCGGAGGCCGACCGCCCGGTCGTAGCGCGCGAGCGCGATGGAGCGGTCGGCGAACGCCGTCCGGCCCTCGAGCGCGAGCACCGCCGTCCATTCATTCTTTCTGACGTCCAATTTCGCGAGTTGGCGAACCAAGCCGTGAACCTCGCTCCGGGTCGCCGGCCGGCGGCCGTCTTCACCGCGGGCCCGCAGGACGCCGAGAACGACAGCCCAGTCCACGTGTGCGGCTCGTGCCTGGTTGGCGAGCATCTGGGCGAACCCGGGGGCCAGGCGGCGGGCCGGGGGCGTGGGATCGGGAAGGGTTCGATGCAGCCAGATGGTGGCTGCGGTTCCGAGCTCGTTGACCTCGGGGTCGGGAGCTGCGCCGACGGACGGGGATGTCGCGGGCGGCTGGAAGAGCGGGGCACCTGCCGGCGCATCCGGCTTCCCGCCGGTCTCGGCAGCGCCGTTGCCTTCCGAGCTTGCGGCCGGCTGGCTAGATTCGTCGGCGACCGGCTGCGCGGCTTCCTCGACCGGCTCCGCACCTTCCGCTGGAGCGCCCTCTACCGCGGGCTCCACGCCTGCGGCAGGCTCTTCCGCCGGCTCGCCGTCGGAAGCATGCGCCTCACCGGTCCCGGTCGCAGCCGGCTCCTCCGCGGGTGCCGTTTCCTCGGCCGCGGTCGTGGTCTCCCCGTCGGTCGAGGTCACCTCGCCCACTGCCGTAGCATCTGATTCGACTGCCTGGACGACCACGTCGCCCGCACCGGCAGAGAAGGCAGCGCCGGCGAAGAAGAGAGTGGCGAAAACGAGCGTCGTGGCGAGGCGGCGTCTCGGCCGCTTGGCCGTGGTGACCGCGACCGGCTCGTCGAAGTTGAACTCGGGAGCGACGACCAGCGGCTCGTGCTCGCGCTCCGCCTGAACCTCCTCGAGGTCCACCGGAATCTGGGCGCCCGTCTCGTCCCAGCTCATTGCGAGCGATCCGAAGTCGAACTCGAACACGGGCTCATGGACGCGCGGGAGAGCACCCGCTGCGTCGAGCTCGGCGAGCCCTTTCTCGCCCTCGTCGCTCCGAGAGAGGAGTGCCCAGCCGACGAGCGAGAAGAGAATGACGCGCCCCGCATAGCGTCGAGAAAGAGATTTCCTGTGTGACATCTGCCTGGCTCCCTGTGTTTCAGGCGCCGAGGCCTAGGCGTCGACGCGGATCGCGAACGGATATTCCCGCGGGCCGCGCACGGAATAGACGAACTATTGGGCGTACGGGGTGCAGGGTCATCCCCCCTTTGCGGTATCCGCGGCCATATGACCCGGGAGGGGGATTACCGGGACGCAATTGTCGGCGATGATCGTTTCAACTGAGCCACGACGGCGTAGCGGTCACGCCGGAGATGTTTTGGAGGTTTTCACAAGCGTGACCACAGTATTCGCACGCCGTTCTGATTGGCTCGCGATTTGCACCAACGCCACACTTTCGTCCGTCGGACGTTACGAGTGTCAGCGCGCCGGGGGGCGCGCCCAAGGCGAGGAAGGGAGGTGAATCGAATGACGATCTTCACTTACTGGCTGGATCAGATCCGGACGCGTGAAGAGGGGCAGACCATGGCGGAGTACGGCGTGGTCCTGGCCGTCATCACACTCGGAGTCGTCGCGGCGCTTGGTTTCCTTTCGGGCGCGATCAGCGACGCGATCGACAGTGTCATCAGCTACCTCTAGAACGACCAGCAGGAACAGCAGGATGAGGCATATGGCGCGGGGCCTTTCACTCGAAAGGCCTCGCTCCCTCCTCAGAGCAACACCCACTACTCGCCGCAACTCAACCAGAAAGCCGCCAACTGGATGTCAAGGGAATTTTCGAGCAGGAACGAGAACGGTCAGACGATGGTGGAGTTCACCCTCGTCCTGCCGATCCTGTGCCTGGTCCTCTTCGGTGTCATTCAAATGGGAATCCTCTTTCACGACTACATCACGCTCACCGACGCGACCCGGGCCGGGGCGCGAGTGGCGGCCGTGTCCAGCCAGGATCCTCTTCGCGTGAGCAGGGTGTCCGCCGCGGTCAAGAACTCGGCGCAGAATCTCGACCAGTCCAAGGTGAACCCGTCCGTCATCTCCACCTGGGCCCACGGCGCCGACGTGAAGGTGACGGCGACCTATCCCTATTCGGTGAGCCTGCTCGGCTTCGTCGTGAAGTCGGGATCGCTCTCGAGCTCGACGACGGAGCGTGTCGAATGACCCGCCTACGGACCAACTCCGGCCAGGCCACTGTACTGACCGTTCTCTTCCTCACCGTTCTCGTTGCCATGCTCGCCTCCGTCCTGGACGTCGGCGCCTGGTTCCGCGCCGACCGGAAGCTGCAGGGCACGGTCGACGCCGCGGCGCTCGCCGGCGCACAGGAGTTGCCCGACAACTCTGGGCTCGCGATCGCAAACGCCCTCTCCTACGCGAACAAGAACGGCGGCGGCGTCACCGGGGCGAACGTCGGCATCTCGACGACATACATCTCGAACGACACGATCAAGGTCACGGGCACGAAGAGCGCGCCCGGCGTCTTCTCCCAGCTCTTCGGGGTCGACTCGGTCGACGTACACGGAAGCGCCAAGGCGCGAGTAGGGACTCTCGGCGCCGCCAAGTACGTCGCCCCGATCGTCGTCAACTGGAAGCATCCGAAGCTCGCTTGCACGCCGCCGCCCTGCTCGGGCCAGCCGACCGAGCTCGCGTACGAGCACCTGAAGAACGGCCAGACCCCGAGCAACGGTGCCGGCTCCTTCGGCTTCATCAACCTGAGTGGCGAAAATGGAGTCGGCTCGTCGCAACTCGGCGACTGGATCGAGAACGGCTACCAGGAAGAGATGCCGCTCGGTACGTACAACACGAGCACGGGAAATCCGTTCAGCTCGTCCCATGTCAAGGACACCCTAACCGCCCACATCGGGGACGAGATTCTGTTCCCCGTCTACAAGACTCTGACCGAAACCGGATCGAATGCGAAGTACGAGATCATCGGATGGGTCGGGTTCCACCTCACTGGGATGGACCTGACCGGAACGAACGAGAAGCTCTTCGGCTGGTTCACCCACGTGATCTGGCAGGGGCTTCCGAGCACAAACCCGAATCAAGCGGCCTTCGGCGCTTATGCCGTCGAGCTAATCGAGTAGCCAAACCGAACCGAGAAAGCGTGGTGCAATGAGTTATCGAGTGAGAAACATCGGAGTCGCGGTTGCCCTGGCGCTCGTAGCGGCGCTGATGGTGACCTTCTATGTGTCCAATTTCAAGCGCAACGTTCAAGCGGGCGAAGAGCCGGTCACCGTCTACGTCGCCTCCCAGAACATTCCGGAGGGGACTTTGGGCGCCAAGGTTCTCGACAGCAGCTGGCTCGAGAAGCAGGAGGTCGAACGGAAGAACGTTACTCCGGGCGCGATCAGCGACCCGAAGCAGATCGAGGACGCCGTAGCGACTCAGCCCGTCTACGCCGGTGAGCAGGTGACGACGCTTCGCTTCCAGTCCGACTCGAAGCGCGGCCTTCGCGCCGAGTTGTCGGGCAACATGCGCGCGCTTCAGGTTCCCGGTGACGAGAACCAGCTTCTGAAGGGCGTGCTGAAAGAAGGCGATCACGTCGACATCGTCGCGAGCATCAAGTTCAAGTTCGTGAACTTCGTCTCGGGAACACCGGCGGGAGGCACGGCGAACGGTGAAGACCGCGTCGCCAGCCGCGTCGTCCTCCGCGACATCCTCGTGCTGCGCAGCACGGCGGCCGTGGCCAGCGACCAGAAGCTGACGAACCCGAACGGTGGGGAGTCGGTGATCCTGGCCGTCACGGACAGCCAGGCCCAGAAGCTCTTCTTCGTCATGAAGAACGCCGACTGGTCACTCCAGCTCCGCCCGACCACAGATGCCTCCGATAGTCCGGAGAGCGTGGAGACGGTCGGATCCGTCCTGGGTGACGGTCTCGGTCCGGCGCAGCTCCGTGAACTCGTCTTCGGAAGGAGCCTCAAATGAGCGTCGAAACGCAAGCCGCAGTCCGCGAGAAGGTCCGGGTCCTCATGACCGGGTCCTGCGAGGGGCTGGCCGAGCTGAAGGACGCGCTCGAGCGTCACCTCGAGGTCGAGTTGGTCGCGTGGAGCGAGCATGCCGCTGATGCCGCGTCGGTTCTCGCCGGCGGGCACCTCGGCGTCGTCCTCCACGGGACGCGAAGCTCCGCGCTCCCCGAGTCCGAGCTCGCCCAGATCCGTGCACACACCAGGGCGCCGGTGATTCTGCTGGCCTCCGGCGAGTCGTCCGCGCTCCTCGAGGATGCCCTCGAGGCCGACGTGGCCGATGTCCTGCTCCTGCCGCAGATGACCGAGAACATCGTCTTCGCGATCCGCAAGGCGAGTCACTCGGGCCGGAAGGCACAGGGACGGCCGGGGCGGCGTGGCCGCATCGTGACCGTGTTCTCGCCCAAGGGCGGAACCGGCAAGACGGTGATCGCCACGAACACGGCGGCCGCGGTCGCGAAGCATGAGGGCAAGAAGGCCCTGCTGCTCGACCTCGACCTCCAGTTCGGAGACGCCGCGATCATGCTGGGGATCGAGCCAGAGAAGACGATCTACGACCTGGTCGTCGCACCGGGTGAGCTCGACACCGAGAAGCTCGCCGGCTACGTCACGCGGCACGTCTCGGGGCTCGACATTCTCCCGGCGCCACTCCGGCCGGAAGACGCCGAGCTCGTGACCGAGGCGAAGCTCGCCCAGCTCCTCGAGGTCGCCCGCGAGTCGTACGACATCATCGTCGTCGACACGTCGCCCTTCTTCCACGGGCCGATGCTGGCGACGCTCGACCGGACGGACGAGCTCCTGCTCCTCTGCGGGCTCGACGTGCCGACCCTCAAGAACGTGAGGCTCGCGCTGCAGACGCTCGAGCTCCTGTCGTTCCCACCGGATCGGATCCGGGTCGTCCTGAACCGGGCCAACTCCAAGGTCGGGATGAAGCCCAGCGAGGTCGAGGGTGCGTTGGACGTGAAGGTGCGCTTCGAGATCCCGAGCGACCGAGCGGTGCCCCTCTCCGTGAACCGCGGGAATCCGGCGGTGCTCGCAGAGGCGAAGGGAGACTTCGCCCGCGCCATTCGCACGATGGCGAAGACACTCGCTCCCGTCGAGACCGAGAAGGCGGACAAGCGCCGCTGGTTCGGAAGGTAGCGGTGGGTCTCCACGATCGCATCAAGAGCGGGAACGGAATCGGCAACGGGAACGCCGCTGCCGAACACGCTGCGCTCTCCGCCGTTGCCCCGCACCAGCGGGAATCGAGCCAGCCGACAGCAGTCGATCCGTACGCGGAACTGAAGACCCGCGTCCATCACGCCTGCATCGCAAAGCTCGGTCCTCAGCTCTTCAGCTCCGAGACGACCGAGAATCTGACCGATCAGGTGATGCGTGCGGTCACCGAGCAGCTTGCTCTCGACCGCACGCCTCTCACCCGCGAGGAACGCCGGCAGATCACCCGCGAGATCGCTGACGACATCCTCGGGTACGGGCCGCTCGAGCCGTTCCTGCGCGACGACTCCGTGACCGAGGTCATGGTCAACGCCCACGACCGGATCTTCATCGAGCGCGGCGGCAAGCTCGAGCGGACGAAGACCGCATTCGTGGACAACGCCCACCTCCTGCGCATCATCGACAAGATCGTCTCGCAGGTCGGGCGTCGCATCGACGAGTCCTCGCCGATGGTCGACGCACGCCTCCCGGACGGAAGCCGTGTCAACGCGATCATCCCGCCCCTCTCTCTTCGTGGGCCGACGCTCACGATCAGGAAGTTCGCGCGGGATCCGTACACGATGGACGACCTCATCAACTTCGGCAGCGTGAGCGGAAAGGCGGCACATTTCCTCTCCGCGTGCGTCAAGGGCAAGCTGAACGTGCTGATCTCGGGAGGTACCGGCACCGGTAAGACGACGATGCTGAACGCCCTCTCGGCATTCGTCCCCGCCGACGAGCGCATCGTGACGATCGAGGACGCAGCGGAGCTTCAGCTCCAGCAGGAGCACGTGATCACTCTCGAGTCCCGCCCGGCGAACATCGAGGGCAAAGGCGAGGTACGGATCCGAGAGCTCGTGCGGAACGCCCTGCGAATGCGTCCCGACCGGATCATCGTCGGAGAGGTCAGAGGCCCGGAGACGCTGGACATGCTCCAGGCGATGAACACGGGCCACGAAGGCTCGCTGACCACGGTTCATGCGAACTCACCGCGCGACGCGCTCTCCCGTATCGAGACGCTCGTCCTGACCGCGGGACTCGATCTTCCACTTCGCGCGATCAGGGAGCAGACGGCGAGTGCGTTCGACCTGCTCGTACAGATCACCCGCCTCGTGGACGGCTCGCGCAAGATCACCCATGTGACCGAGGTGCTCCGCATGGAGTCCGACATCATCACGCTGCAGGACATCTTTCTGGCGAAGCCGCCGGATGAGGACTCGAGCCAGGGTCCCGCGACGCGGGGTCTCCTGGCACCGCTCGCCTGTAGCGGGTTGAAGCCGCACTTCCTGGAGAAGATGGCCGCGAACGGTGTCACGCTTCCGGCCGACTTCTTCGAGCACGAGACGGATCTCTACCGCCCGGCGTTCGCAGCTGCAAGCTTCGGGTCGTTCCACTGATGCGCCGACCGATCCTGCTTGCGGCGCTCGCCGGACTCCTCCTGCCCGCGCTCGCTTCGGCGGGCGCACAGGTGAAGGCCGTCGACACCAGCGCGTATCCGACCGTCAAGGTCAGCGTCGTCACCGATGCTCCGACCGTCCGCCCGCCGACGCTCACCGAGGACGGGCAGACACCGGCCGGGCTCTCGGCTGAAAACCTCGGGCGGGCGAAGAGCGTCATGCTCGTGATCGATCGCTCGCGGTCCATGCGTGGCCAGCCACTTGCCGACGCAACCGCCGCGGCACGCGCCTTCATCGAAGCGAAGCCCTCCGCCGACAGAATCGCGATCGCGACGTTTGCGACGCACGCGGTTGCGCTGACGGGCTTCACGACGGCCACGATCAACGCCGACACGGCGCTGAGGACCCTCTCGGTCGACCCGGTCGAGGGCACGACGCTCTGGGACGCCATCGTCGTGTCGGCTCGCTCGCTCGCGGGAGAGCCGTTGCCGACCCGCGTGATCATTCTCGTGACCGATGGCAACGAGACCATGAGCGAGGCGTCGCTGGCCGACGCAACCCGCGCCGCGAAGGATGCGGGCGTCGCTGTCTACCCGATTGCGATCGAGAGCCCGCTCTTCACCCCGGAACCGCTGAAGGAGCTAGCTGAGAAGACCGGCGGCACCTACTACGGCGCGGCCTCGAGTGATGCCCTGATCCAGATTTACGCATCGATCGCCGAGGAGCTCAAGCGCACGTGGCAGATCAGCTACGTCACGGCGGCGCGGCCCGGTGACCATCTCACCGTCGAGGCTTCCACCCCCGGCGACAAGCCGGTCGAGGCTCCGCTCGTCATTCCGGGCTTCTCGCCGCCCGCGGACAACGCGAAGGTCTCTCCGCTCCTTCCCGAGCGCGTGCTCCAGAGCGCGTGGGGCGCACTCGTCCTCGGAGGCGCTGTCGGTCTGCTCGTCCTCGTCGCGGGGCTCTTCGCGTTCGCCGCGAAGAAGGGCGCCTGGCTCGCCCGCCGGCTCGACCCTCACGTTGGGCCCACGGAGGCGGATGTCAAACGACAGCCGGACGGCCGCGAGCGGCTTGCGCTCGCCTCGGGGCTCTTCCGAGCCACCGAGAGGACGTTCGGGCACTTCCGGCGCTGGCAGCGCATAGGCAACCTGATCGAGCGGGCCGATCTACCGATCCGCACGGTCGAGTTCATGTACCTCATGGGCGGCTCGGCGTTCCTGGCGGGCTTCATCGCCGCGGTGGCCGGCCTTCCGAGCCTGATCATCATCGCTGTGCTCGCGGTGGGCGCCTTCATCCCTTACCTGTTCGTGTACATGAAGGCGAGGCGCCGGCTCCGTTCCTTCGAGAACCAGCTTCCCGACCTTCTGGTCACGATGGCTGCATCCCTGAAGGCCGGCCACAGCTTCCGGCAGGGCCTCCAGGCGGTCGTCGAGGAGGACCAGGACCCGGCGTCGAAGGAGTTCAAGCGCGTGCTCGCCGAGACCCGCCTCGGCCGCCCGATGGATGCCGCGCTCAGCGAGATGGCCCGGCGACTGGGGTCCAAGGACTTCGAGTTCGTGATCACGGCGGTCACGATCCAGCGCCAAGTCGGCGGCTCGCTGGCCGCCATCTTCGACATGGTCGCGGACACCGTTCGCGACCGCCAGCAGTTCCACCGGAAGATCCGCGGGCTCACGGCGATGGGGCGGATGTCCGCCTACACGCTGGTCGGACTGCCGTTCTTCGTCCTGGCCACAGTCACCCTGCTCAACTCGGAGTTCATGGCCCCGCTCTACCACACGAGAGCGGGCCACAGGCTGCTGATGATCATGCTCGTGATGATGGCTTTTGGCTCTCTCATCCTCAAAAAAATCGTCTCCTTCAAGGGGTAACCGTGCTCTTTCTTTTCCTCGGCATCGCATCACTCGGTCTTGCAGTCTTTCTCGTCAGCGAGGTGGCCACGCTGCCCTTGCGCCAGCGGGAGGGCTCGATTCGCCGCGCTGCGCGTTACGGCCAGTCTCGCCGCCGCGCAAACGATCACGCCAATGCGCAGAGCTTCCGGGACCGGGCCCTCGTGCCCATGTCAACCGGCCTCGCGCAGTTCGTGCTACGTATCAACCCGAGGTCGACGGTCGACTCGATCAACCTGAAGCTCCTCTCAGCGGGGATGGGCCGGACGCTCTCGCCCACCACCTATCTCGCCGCCAAGGGCCTTCTGGGCGCCGGCGGGTTCTTCGCCGGCGGTGCGATGACGGCTGTCACCGGCAAGGGATTCGGCGGCGGCCTGGCGATCAGCGTGGCGTTCGCCCTCGTGGGCTTCTTCATCCCGGATGCGTGGATCACAATGAAGGCACGCGCGCGCAAGGACCGTGTCCGCGCCGAGCTCCCGGATGCTCTCGACCTCCTCGCCGTCAGCGTCGAGGCAGGGCTCAGCTTCGACGGTGCGATCTCGAAGCTGACCGAGCACATGCATGGGCCCCTGGCCCAGGAGTTCTCGCTCACGCTGGGTGAGATGCGGATCGGCGAGAGCCGGTCGGAAGCTCTGAAGAAGATGTCTCAGCGAGTCGATACGCCGGAGATCGCGGCCTTCACGCGGGCGATCATCCAGGCCGACCAGCTCGGTATCTCCCTGGGCCGGATCCTCAAGGTGCAGGCTGCAGACACGAGGAACCGGCGTCAGGCAGCCGCGGAGGAGCGGGCCATGAAGGCACCGATCAAGATGCTCTTCCCGACCGTGGTGTTTATCTTCCCGGCGATGTTCGTGGTCATCCTCGGGCCGGCGTTCCTGAACCTCTCGAAGCTTTTCTAAGCACAGCCGCCACGAAAGGCGACTTCCCCTCGGTGTAGGCATCCCGGTCGTCCGGGAAGCGGACGGCGAGGTCGTGCTTCAGCTTCGCATAGCTCCGCGCGTCCTCTGGATGCGTCCGTAAGTGGTCTCGAAAGTGCACGTGCTTCAGCCACTCGACGGATCCGTGCTCGACCGCATGCACGTGATGCGTTGGCGGTTCGCTCTTCTGGAAGAAGTGGCGGCCGGGAATCCCGAGCTCACCGCGGTGGACGTAGCCGAGGCGCGCCATCGCGTCCAGGTCCTCCGAACGGAGCTCCAGCGGGCGCAGCCCGACGAGGATGTCCACGATCCCCTTCGCGGCGAGGCCGGAGACCGCGGTCGACCCCACGTGCTCGATTCCAGCCGCGCGTACGCCGAAGATTCCTGCGAGTCGATCCCGCTCGGCCGTGAAGAGCTCGGGCCAGCGCGCGTCGTAGGGCAGGACGACAACGGGCCAGCCCACCGCGTTCGGGTCGTCGCGTGACATGGACTGACCCTCGCTCAGCTACCGGACGACGCGCACCGTCGTCCGCATCCCGGCCAGGCGATGGCCGGGGAGCGAGCACCAGAGCCTGAACGTCCCCGCCGCGAACGAAGCCGAGAGCTGTGCGCGGTCTCCGGGGTGGGTGCGCGGGAGCTTCCAGACCTTCGTGCCGCCGATCCGGCGCATCCTCAGATCGTGGTCGTCCTGGCCCCTGTTCACGAGCTCGACGATCGCCGGCCCGCGCTTGATCTGGAGGCGCGAGAGCGTGAACCGGAACTCCGTCGCGCCCACCTGCAGTCGCGAGGGGGAGGCCAGAGCGGCTCCGGCCGGACCCGAAAGAGCAAGCGCGGCAATGACGAGAGCCCCTGCCACGCCGATGCGCCTCACCTGATCACCGCGGGCCGCGCGTAGGCGGCTGCGTTCGGGACGATGCCGGCTGCATCGGTTCCGAGCCATTGCTCGAGCAGAGCGCAGTAGAGCCCCCGGAAGTCCGAGGTCGCGCGAAGATTTCCGTCGGAGTCGAGGCCGCTCGTGAGCCCCGGGAACTCCCCGATCATCTGTCCGCGAACCTGCGAGCCCATGACGAGCCCGAGTCCGGCGGCACCATGATCCGTGCCGGAGCCGTTCTCCTCGGCCCTGCGGCCGAACTCCGACCAGACGAGCGTGACGACCCTGTCGGCGATGCCGCGCGCCTCGAGGTCGCGCTGGAAGGCCAGGAGGCTCTGGGCCGTCAGGGACAGCCCTTCTTCGAGCTGGGCAACCTGGTCGTCATGCGTGTCGTAGGCGCCCGGTGCACGCATGGCGACGCAGTGGAGCGGGAGGCCCGCCGAGATCATGGCGGCGAGTCCGGAGAGCCGTCTCGGGAACTCGTCGTCGCCGGCCGGGTAGGCGACCGGGGGTGTGAAAGTGCCGAACGAGGCGAGCTGGGTGCGAAGCTGGTCGACCTGCACCGCAACGTTCGCGGCTTGCGCGACTCCACGATCGCGGCGCGGCTGCACGGCCCCGAGCCTGCCGATCGTCGGCAGCATCCGGCTTTCGACCTCGCCCCAGACGCCGCGGGCCCAGAAGTCGTATCCGTCGGGGCTGTCCACGGTCGCCACCGGCACGCGGCTGGTGGCGAGCGACGGCTGGAGCTGCCAGTCGAGCGAGAGGCCCTGAAGCGGGTTGTCGGGGGCGCCGACGCGATCGAGGTACCGGCCGATCCAGCCGGTTCGGAGCTGTGAGCTGGTTGCTCCCACCTCCCAGTAGTGGCGGGAGGTGAAGTGAGACTGATCGGGGTCCGTGTATCCGACCGCGGGCATCGTCGTCAGCTTCCCCTCGGCGTGCAGCGCGGCCAGGGGCGCCGCAGCGGGATGCCAGCGCAGGCGCGAATCCTCGGCAAAAGCCTGCCCTGCCGACTCGGGGAGCGCGAGCTGGGGCCGGAGCCGGCGGTACTGGGGATCTCCGCTCGGGAAGAGGACGGACATCGAGTCGGCCCCTCCGTCGAGGAAGACCGAGACGAGAACCCGGCCGGGCGGAACCGAGGCAGCGCGGGCAATGCCCTCGTCGAGCAGGTCGAAGCTCAGCTTGCTCGCGCCGTACACCCCGAGTGCGAGCCCTGCGCTTCGTGCGAGGAACGTTCGCCGGTCGAGGCCGGTGCCGGCCGGGAGAGGCATGCCGGGCTCGATCGCCGGCAGGCCGCGACCCGCCTCGGCGACAGCCCGACGCACGAGATGGGAGCGAGAGAACTCGTTGCAGTGGCAGGAACGGGAGGGAGTCATAAGCCTTAGCTGGTCTGGTAGTCGGGGGAGACGGGGATGAGCTGGCGGAGGGCGTTCTGGATCAGCACCGGGTAGACCTCTTGCTTCCAGTCTTCGTTCGCGTCCGCGATCGCCTGTTGAGCGAACCCGACCAGGGCGCCCCGCGTAGGGGCCGAGATCGTGGGAGAGCCCCAGAACGCGATCGCGCGCGCGACGAGCTGAGCGGCGTCGAGGGGCTCCGAGCCGCGCTCGGTGTCCGGATCCTTGGCGTAGGGCTCGAGGGCGCGATTGGTCGCATGCCAACGACCGCGAAACGTGGCCGTGTCGAGCCAGCGCTCGTCCTGCCAGCCGGCGACGTTGGGCGGATAGAAGAGGTGCTGACCGCACATGTCTCCGATCCAGGCCCAGGCGTCCGTATCGACGCCGCGGCCGAGCCCTCGCAGCATCCCGGCGACGAGCACGATCGGCGGCTTCACCATGCGCGGCCCCTTGTAGAGGTCCGGGTGCTTCAGGATCGCGGCAACGACGGGCCGCACGGAATAGTTGCTACCCACATAGAGGCGCTCGAGGGCGGCCCGTGTCGTCGCACTCGGGGGCTTCGGGATGAAGTAGCTCCACAGCTTGGGGACGAAGAATGAAGGGTGCCGGCGGTGATGGATACAGAGGCGGCAGGAGTCCTTCCAGTCGAACGCGCCACGCTTCCCGAAGATCCGCTTCATCCCCGGGTCGTGCCGTTCCCGGTCGTAGCGAAAGTTCCTCGGGCCCGAGTCCTTCCAGTCGTTTCGAAAGCCCGTGAGCGCCCGTGCCTGCTCGCGGACATCGCGCTCCGTGTACCCGCGACTCGCCCCGAGCGTGAAAAGCTCCATGAGCTCGCGTGCGTAGTTCTCGTTTGGCTCCCAGCGCGAGTTGTCCGTCCCGGAGAGCCAGAGCAACATGGCCGGGTCCCGGGTCACGTCGACCAGGAGATCCGAGAAAGAGCCGAGCGCGCGCTTCCGGAACAGGGCGTTCTGCCGCAGCATCAACTTCTGGGAGCCGACCCCGTCGTTCGAGGTCGCGAACCAGTCGTGCCAGACGAGCGCCATGCGCTCGACGAGGGGGCGCCTCGTCCGCACCATGCGGTCGAGCCACCAGAGATGGTCGTGGCCCCAGGCGTCCTGCGGCGCAAGCGCGTTGCCATCGTCGTCGCGCGGGGCAGGCCCGGTGAGCCGCTCCCGCGGTGGAGACACGAGGGAAGCTACCGCCTTCCTGAGGCCTAGCTTCGCGAGCTTCTCGGCCTGGCCTCGCCTCGGGCCGAAGCCGGCGCGCCAGAGGAGGCGCTCTGCTTCGCGCCGCCCGAATGATCCCTTGTAGATAGGTACTGCCAACTAGATCTGATCGTCGCCATCCTGGGCATCGACCTTCAGCGCCCACTCGTCTTCGCGGCGCTTGAGAGCTCCTTGGACCTGCGCGACGTACGTCTTCAATTCGTTCTCCTTCAGGAGGAGCCGCTCCTCGAGCTTGGCGAGCTCGTCTTCGCGGCGCTCGAGCTTGTCCTCGCGAAGCTCGGATTCGGCCTGCGTCCCGACTTCGTGTGCCTCGACCTCCGCCTCGCGCTCGTCGAGCTCGCGAATCCGGTCCTTCATCGTGTCTTCGAGCTGAGTGAGGCGCTTGTCCTTCTTGTCGAGCTGCTTGCGGACCGAGGCGGCGAGCTTCTCCTCCGTCTCGATCTCCCTCTCCCGAGCGGCGAGCTCGTGCTCACGCTCCTTGAGGCGCTCCTCGAGCTCCTCGAGGTCGATGCCGCGGCTTTCCTCCGACTCGATCCGACCGACGTGAGCTTCGCGCCTGCCCAGATCGGCTTCGCGGGCCGCCAGGTCGAGCTCGCGGGCATCGAGCTGCTTGAGGCGGTCGAGTGCCTCCTGCGCCGCCCTGCCGCCGTTCGTGAGCTCGTTCTCGAGCCGCGAAGCGTCGTCCTTGAGGCGCGCCTCCCGTTCCGAGAGCTCGGTATCTCGTTCGTTCAGGGCCTCGGCTTTCGCATTGACCCGCGAGGCCTCCTTCGCAAGTTCGCGCTCCCGCATGACGAGCTGCTGCTCGCGCACCGGAAGCTCCTTCTCGGCCTGGCGGACTGCCGCCTCGCGCTCTGTGACGCGCCGAGTCTCTGCTTCGGCGCGCTTCTTGAACTCGGACTCGTGTGAGGCAAGAGCCTCTTCCCGGCGGGCGAGCTTTGCCTCGGCGCCCTCGAGTGCTCCAGCCTTCTTTCCGAGCTCCGCGGCAAGCTTCTCATGCTCGCGGTCAGCGGCCTTCAGATCGCGAAGCTTCTGGTCGAGCTCTTCCTGGAGGTCGCTCGTGAGCGTCTCCTTGCCGGCCACGCGGGCTCTGGTCGCCTCGAGGTCCTCGCGTGCCGCGGTGACTTCCTTGCGTTCCTTCTCCAGCGCCTCGAGCTGGTCGGCCACGTTGTGCTCGCGCGTTTCGAGCTCCAGCTCGGCGGCGTCGAGCTTGCCGAGCTTCGCGTCCACCTCGGCGGAGCGGGCGGACAACTCGTGGTCGGCGTCGAGCTCGCGCTCGCGCGTCTCGATCTGGTCGGTCAGAAAGGCTCGGAGGTCCTGCTCGCGCGCGAGTGCGGCCGCAAGCTCGGCCCTGACGGTTTCGAGCTCCGCGTGCCCGTCGCCGTTTCCATTCGCGACCGGCGGCGCCGTGACAAGCGCCTTGGCGGACTCGAAGGCCTCGTTTGAGGCGTCCAGCTCTTCTTGCGCGGAATCACGGCGACGTTGGAGCTGGGCACGAAGTCCGGTCCCGAATCCCTTTTCGGTGTCGTCAGCGGGCTTGGCGTCTTTGGGCATGCGGCAGGAGGCTCCGATATGAGCATCGGCCTGCCGACTGCGAGGCCATATCCCCCTATCGTGGCGTTTTCTGCGGTTCCAGCTCTTGCGCGCGCCGACGCTCGATCGCGTCCCAGCAGGCGATCGTGTCGCCCGAAACCTGGGCACCCAGGTTGGAGGGGCGGGCCGACCAGTGCAGCTCGGCGACCTTCACCTTGTCGGGCTCGGGCTCCGCGCCAGCTCGGAGTTGCGCGTGGTAGACGACGAGGGCCGAACCGGAGTCGTCGTTCATGCAGATTGCCACCGGCCTCAGACCCTCGAAGTCCTCGGGGCCGAGGCCGATCTCCTCGCGCGCGTCGGCGAGCACGGCCTGGAGGGGTCCTTCCCCGGGCGCCAGACCGCCGGAAGCAGACGCGGTCCACAGGAGCGGATCGCGGCCGATCGAGGGGCCGCGGAGTTGGAAAAGGGTCACGCCCTCGGGGCGCTCGACGAACAGCTGGACGCCGAGGGCAAACCCGAGGCGATAGGCGAGGGTCGGCTCCTGGAAGACGACGAGGGCCTCGGCGTAGCGCCCGGCGCGACAGAGGATGGCGCCTTCCGGCGAGACTCCGTGGGAGAACGCGATCGGCCCGTCGAAGCGCCCCGGCGTGCGTGCGAGCGCCACCCTCGCGTTGGCGACTGCATGCGCGACGGGCAAATCGAGCGAGAGAGCGAAGGGATAGGGCCGAAACGTCGGCTCGCCGTCGATGAAGATGACTGCGCGCACCATCTAAGTGTTCCTGTCCGCGTGGACGGCGTGCGCCACATGGCGCCTTCACGTCCGATCCTGCGTGCGGGCGAGCCCGTCCTCGAGCTCGGCGAGTGTCGCGGGCCCCTCGACCCTGGCGACCATCAGGTGCCCTCGATCCAGGAAGATCGTCGTTGGCAGGTCCTGGACGCCGAGCCGCGCAGCCTGGCGGCCGTCCGGATCCGAGATGACTCGATGCGTCCAGCCGTAGCGGGCATAGAAGGCCTTCGCGGCCCGCGGGGTGTCCTGGAGGTCGAGCCCGAGGACGATCACGCGGCGACGGTGCTTCTCGACGAACCGGCGCACGACCGGCGCCTCGCTCGCACAGGCGTTGCACCAGGACGCCCAGACGTGAATGACCACCGGCTTCCTTCTCACGCGCGCGAGGGCGACCGTGGCGCCGGTGATCGGGTCGGTGCCGGCCAACGGAGGTGCCGGCGGATCGACCCGGACAGTCCCGCTCTCGGGAGCGGTGGGCCCCGCCTCGTCGCCACCCGCAAGGACGACACCGCCGAGGAAGATTCCCCCCGCGCCGACGAGAAGGGCGATGAGGGCCATGAGAAGGCGCCGGCGCGTACGCACGGACGCACGCTATCGGTGCTTGCGGCGCGCTTGACTTCGTCGCTTGTTGGCGTGAGGCTAATCGCGCGGCGGCCTCAGGACTGCGGCAGGCCGCCTGCATGGAGGACCCGCGATCCTGGAGGTCAACGTGACGACTGCCGCAGACACCTCTTCCGCCGATGCCTAGCTTGCCGTTCAGGCTCCGGCGAAACCCAGCTGCCCGCGGGGAGTACCCGCTCGGGCGACGCGAGCCGACCGACTTCGAGCACGTGGAGAAGTACCCGTACAGCGCCGTCGCTCCGCGTGCGGTGGCGCATGCCGAGCGCGTGCTCCGTCTCCCGTGGTGGCACTGGGGCCACGACCAGGGGAAGGAGGGCTCCTGCGTTGGACACGGGATCTCGATGGAGCGGGCGATCACGAACATCGCCCAGGCCAAGGCACTCGGGCTCCTCAATCCGGGCCGGCGGTACAACCCGCTCGACGTCTGGAATGAAGCAAAGAAGATCGACGAGTGGCCGGACACCAATCCCGGGGACGACCACGGGACGAGTGTCCGCGCAGGCTACGACGTCTGCCGGGACAAGGGGCTCGTGCGAGTCATCTCGATGCGCATGGGCCCCGACGGAGTCCCGGTTCCCTACCGGCCGAAGCCACGCTCGAAAGACGAGGGCGTCCAGCGAAACCGATGGGCCGGGTCGACCGACGAGGTCAGAACCGCCATCGCGAGTGGTCTGCCGGTCGCGATCGGCGTCAACTGGTACTCGAACTTCGACCGCCCGGTCGCAAAACCTTCGCCCGACGGCGGGTTCGACCACTGGATCGGCGAGGGGGATCTCGGACGAGTTCGCGGCGGTCACTCCGTCTGCATCTACGGTGCGAGCGATGCGCGTCAGGCATTCAAGCTGAAGAACAGCTGGGGCAGGGACTATCCGCTCGTGTGGATTCCCTACACCTCGATGGAGCGCCTGGTGGACGAGCACGGCGAGGTGGCGATCGTCACCGACCGGTAGCGCTCATTCCTTGTCCCGCGCGGGAAGTGTTCGAAATGTGATCGAGCTTCGATCGAGGCGGAGCTCGCCACAGCGGTTTGTGCCGCAGATTCGCCCTTAGCGGGCCGCGGCTCCCTGTTCCTCCGGGAGCCCCTCCCCGACGGGCTCAGCCGCTGGCGGGAAGCCCTCGCCGTGGGCAGGCATGGCTATCGGCCGGAGCAGCACGACGGCGAGCACGGCCCCAGCGACCGCGAAGAGCGCGCCGCCCAGGAACGCCGCGTGGAAGCCGCTGTTCAGCGCCGCCGCTGCGGCATCGCCCGAGGCGAGCCCGCTGTCCGTCCGGGAAGCGGCAAGACTGGCGAGGACGGCGAGCCCGAGCGCGCCACCCATCATGAAGGCCGTGTTGACAATGCCCGAGGCAAGCCCTGCCTCGGTTGGGGCGACGTCGCCCATCGCGGCCATGAGGATCGGGTTGAAGGTGATTCCGCCGGCGAAGCCGAGCACGATCATGCCGGGGAGGATGTCCAGGACGAAGTTGCCGTCCACGGGAGCCCGCGAAAAGAGGAGCAGGCCGACCACGAAGAGCGTGAGTCCTGCGATGAGCGGAACCTTGACGCCATAGCGCACGATGAGCTTGTCGGAGACGAAGAGCGAGGAGGCACCCCAGACCAGGGTCGATGGCAGGAAGGCCAGCCCAACCTCGAGCGGGCTGTATCCGAGGACCTGCTGGAGGTAGAGCGCGGAAAAGAAGAACCATCCGAACATGGCGGCCGCCATGAGGACGCCGATTGCGTTCGCCGTCGAGAGATTTCGAAAGCGGAAGAGGCCGAGGGGCATGAGGGGAGAGCTCACCCGTGCCTCGATCGTGAGGAAGACGGTGAGGAGCACGGCTGCGCCGGCGAGGAGGCCCAGGGTTTCACCAGACGTCCAGCCCGTCTCGTTCCCGTTCACGATCGCGTAGGTGGCGAGCATGAGAGCTGCTGTCACCGTGACGGCTCCGGCGATATCGAGGCGACCTTCTCCGGCCGGTTTCCCGTCGGCCGGCAACAGCACCACGCACAGCGCGAAGACGGCGATCCCGACCGGGATGTTGACCAGGAAGATCCAGTGCCAGCTCAGCACGTCCGTGAGGACGCCTCCGAGGAGCACACCGGCTGTGCCGCCCCCGGACAGAACGAAGCCGACGACCCCCATCGCTTTCGCCCGTTCAGCGGGCTCGGTGAACATGATCATGATCAGCGAGAGAACGACGACCGAGACGATCGCGCCGCCCAGGCCCTGGACCGCACGAGCGCCGATCAGGAACTCCCGGGACCCGGCGAGGCCGCAGGCCAGCGAAGCGCTTGTGAAGAGGACGATCCCTATCAGGAATAGTCGCCGCTGGCCGTAGAGGTCACCGAGCCGGCCTCCGAGCAGGAGAAAGCCGCCGAACGTAAGCAAGTAGGCGTTCACGACCCAGGCAAGCGAGGCCTGCGAGAACCCAAGATCGGCCCGGATCGAGGGCAGGGCGACGTTCACGATCGTCGAGTCGAGGACGATCATGATGTCCCCGAGGCAGAGGATGTAGAGCGCGAGCCAGCGCTTCTGGGCGTTTGTTTCCATCAGTGGTCTTGGGCGCAGGCGTATCGCGTTTCGGCGGCGATGCGACGCTTGGCCTCGACCATATCAACGGGTGGCGGACGCCCACCGGGTGGTGCGTCGCGCCTGCGGCGGTCAGAAAGAGGGCGCCTTTCCTGCGACAATCGAGCGGGGTCATGAGGGGAAAAGCCTTGGAGCGAGCATTCCGCCGCCTGCTGCCGTGGGGTCGTAAAATGGCACCCGCTCTCACTTGTGTCCTCGTGCTCTGCGTGACCGCGGCCGCGCCGGCTTCGGCCTCGGTGCTCTTCAGCAGTGACTTCGAGACCGGAGACGCCTTGCAGTGGAGCTTCGAGCAGCAAGGCGGAGACCCGAACGACGACATCACCGTCCAGTCCGAGGTCCGGATTCAAGGGGCATACGCCAGCAAGTTCACAGTGCAGCCAGGCGACCACTTCCCTACCGTCCAGACCGCGGGCGAGCGCGCCGAGGTCCTCAACTACGCGATGCTGTACCAGGAGGGCGACGTGCGCTGGTTCGGATGGTCCGTCTACTTTGCCTCCGGGTTCCCGACCTCGGACGACTCGGGCACATGGAACGTCTTCACCCAGTGGCACCACAACGGCTCGAACTGCTCGGTTCCGCTCGACTTCGCGATCCGCGACGATGGATCGCACACCCCGCGCAGGATGGTTCTGACTTCGCGAACGGGAACGGTCTCGACGACTACTTGCAGCCTGACCGGGGAGGAGTTCGACCTGGGCCTCCTGCGGACGGGTGAGTGGATCCGGTTCGAGGCGCAGGTCGGGTTCTCGGCCGACCCGAGCGTCGGCTTCGTCGAGGTGTACGTGAACGATGGGCTCGCGCTCCCGCGCACACAAATGGCCACGCTCTACACGTGCTGTCGTAGCTACCTGAAGCAGGGGTACTACCGGAAGGCCAACGCCGAGAACACGGCGACCCTGTACATCGACGGGACGACCGTTGGAACCATGCGAGCCGACGTTGAGCAGCCCGAGAAGTCGGGGCCCGGAGCCATCAGCTCCAGCGCGGCCGGGGTCGCGTGTGAGAGTACCTGCGCCGGCTGGTTCCCCTACGGGACGCAGGTCACGCTGACGGCGGCCCCCGATGCACACGCGATTTTCACGACCTGGCTGGACGCCTGTGTGAGCGAGAGCACCGCCACCTGCACGTGAGGATGGACGGCGAAGCACCGCCGCGGCGACGTTCGCCCTGAGGTCGCCGCCCGTCCGGCCTACGATCCCGGCGCTGCCGACCCTTCCGCCCCGGTGCGGTGCGGTGCCGATTCACACCTGAGCTCCAAAGCGTCGATAGGAGACTGTGTCCACTTCGTTGACGAACTCCGGCGACCAGGCCGTCACGGCTGACCCCTTGCCGGCGCCCGGCGCGCTTGCTGAGCTCTACCGGCTGCCGGTGATCGACCTTCGCGTCGAGCGCGTGCAGACGGATGCCGCCGAGTCGATCCCCCTGCACGTTTTGATGCGGATCCGAGCCCTTCCGTACCGGATCGAGGAAGGCCGGCTGAAGATCGCGGTCGCCGATCCATCCAACATCCAGCTGACCGACGAGCTGCGCATGGTCAGCGCGTATCCGATCGACCTGGGTGTTTCCCCGGCCGCAGACATCGACGCAGAGCTCCATCGGCTCGCACACGGTCAAGAGCCGAAATCCCGCGCCACCCTGCTCGGCGAGCACGTGAAAATCGCGGAGGGGGACGAGGACGAGGTCGTCGACCTGGAAGCTGCGGACGGCTTCTCCGAGTCCGCGCCGATCAAGCTCGTGAACTCGGTCATTCTCCAGGCGTCGAACGAGGGTGCGAGCGACGTCCACTTTTTGCCGCACGGAGACTCGCTGGTCGTACGACTTCGTGTCGACGGGATCCTTCACGATGTGGAGCGAATCCCGAAAGAGCACGCCGCCGGTGTAATCAGCCGGCTCAAGGTGCTGGCGAAGCTCGACATCGCCGAGCATCGCATGCCGCAGGACGGTCGCATGTCGGTTCGTGCGACGAGCAGCCGGCGCCTGTTTGACGTTCGCCTGTCCGTGCTTCCGACGGTCGAGGGGGAAGGCGTAATCATGCGCCTGCAGATGCAGCTCGAGGCGGTCATCTTCCGGCCCACGGGAGCCTTCCTCGTCACCGGCCCGACCGGAAGCGGCAAGTCGACGACGCTCTATGCGGCGCTCTGCGACGTCCTGCGACCCGAGATCAATGTGATCACCATTGAGGACCCGGTCGAGTACCGGTTGCCCGACGTGTACCAGCTGCAGGTCAACAAGCGCGCCGGGCTGACGTTTGCCACCGGCTTGCGCGCAATCCTGCGCAGCGATCCAGACCTGCTGATGGTCGGTGAGATTCGCGATCTCGAGACGGCGAAGATCGCGCTCGAAGCTGCACTGACCGGACATGCGGTGTACTCCACGCTGCACACGAACGACGCGCCGGCTGCGCTCACGCGCCTGAAGGATCTGGGCGTCGAGCCGTCGATCAGTGCCTCGGCGATCAGCGCTGTGCTCGCGCAGCGCCTCGTACGCCGCCTCTGTGAGGACTGCCGCGAGCCATACGAGTCGAGTAAGGCCGATCTCGAGTACCTCGGCTACACGCCCTCTGCGATCGAAGACGGAGTGACGCTCTACCGGCGGCGAGGCTGCACGCGCTGCACGAAGGGCTACCGCGGTCGGACCGGTGTCCACCAGCTGATGGTCATGGACGAGAGCATCGCCCGGCTCGTGACCGCAGGTGCGGACCACCAGGAGCTTGTGGCGGCGGCCACTGCCGGCGGCATGGGCACGCTTTGGCAGGACGGGCTCGGCAAGGCCGCGCTAGGCGTGACGACGATCGAAGAGATCAGCCGCGTCGTCCGCTAAGCGGCGGAGTCCTCAGCTCAGCCGCTGGGCGTGCCGATGAGCTGCTCGACCTGCGTCTGCAGATCCTGCGGGCTGAAGGGCTTGGTTAGGTAGGCGTCGGCGCCGGCCGCCATTCCCGTCGCAACCTCGCTCGCCTCCGAGAGGCTGGTGAGCAGCACGATGAAGGTTCCCGCGAGTGCCTCGTCCGCGCGGATGCGCCGTGCCACCTCGACGCCGTCGAGTCCGGGCATCTCGACGTCGAGTAGAATGAGCCGGGGCCGGTTCTGCTGCACGAGCCGCAGCGCCTCGTCTCCCCGGGCCGCGGTGACGACGTCGTAGCCGGCGCGCTCCAGTCGCGAGGAGACCATCGCCAGGATGGTCATCGAGTCGTCCGCGACGAGGATCGTGTCGGACTGTGGAAGCGCGGAGCTCACCGGGTTTGAGGATAGCTCGTAGGTACGCCCATCAGAGAGTCGCGAGCCGGGCCCGGCACGCTGTCGCGACGTCGACGAGGTCGATCTGCTCGAGGAGATGGTCGTGCCGCTCGTCCGTCATGTCGATCGTCCGGAGGGCTTGCTGGTAGGCGCGTCGGGCCGCACTTGGGTCGCCGATCGCTTCGTGGGCGCGGCCGAGTGCAAACGCAGCCAGACCGAAGGTGGGGTCGAGGTAGAGCACGTGGCGCAACGACGCCGCCGCCGCGAGCGCGTCACCGCCTTCGAGCTCGCTGATCGCACGGAGAAAGCGCGTCTCCACGGCGACAGGGTCGAGCGCGTTGGGACCCTCGGCCGCTTCCGTGCGCCCGAGCGGCTTCCGGAGCGGACGCCGGGACTGTGGCACAGTCTGCTCGAGGTCCACAGTCGAGTCGAGCTTGACGAGGCGCCGGGCGGTTCCACAGAGAACGTCCGCCGGCCCCAGGATCAGCGTGCCCTCCGGTAGTAAGGCGCTTCGGAGGCCACCGATCACGTGATCGGCCGTCTTGCCGTCGAAGTAGATGAGCACGTTCCGGCAGACGATCAGGTCGAAGGCCGCCTCGCCGAGCGGCGGCATGGTCCCGGTCACGAGGTTGTGCTGAGCGAACCGAACGATGCTGCGGAGCCGTTCGCCGACCACGAGCGGTTCGCTGTCGCGCTCGAAGTACTGCTGCCGCAGGCTCGGCGCGACGGTTCGCAGCGAGCGCTCGCGGTACCGGCCGGCGTGCGCGGCAGCGAGCGCCGCGCTCGAGATGTCGGTAGCAACGATCCGCACGGGCGGCTCGGCCGGGGCGAATGCCTCGCACGCGAGGAGCGCAAGCGTGTACGCCTCCTCGCCGGTCGCGCAGGCGGCGCACCAGACCCGGATCTCCGTCGAGCCCATTGCCTGCGCGCGCTGGAGCAGCGGACGCCATGCGATCGCGTCGAGCTGCAGGCGGTCGCGGAAGAAGAAGGTTTCCTTGACCGTCACCTCGTCGATGAGCCTTGCGATCGCACGCCGGCCTTCGACTGGGCTCCCGGCGACTCGCAGAAAGGCGGCCGGATCCCCGTTCGGAAGCGCGCGCGCAACCGCCGAGCGCAGCGCGGAATCTTGAAGGGGCACGCGGATGCCGCTCTCGCGGAAAACGAGCTCGGCGACGAGGTCGAGAGCGTCGGTCATCGCGGCTTCTGCCGCTCGAGCGCGACGGTGGTCAGGGCGCGGGCGATCTCACCGATCGGCAGGATCAGCGCCGCGCCGCACTTTGCCGCCTCGTTCGGCATGCCAAACACTGCGGAGGTCGCCTCGTCCTGCGCGATCGTCAGCCCGCCCGCCTCACGGACCGCGGCGAGCCCGTCGGCGCCGTCGCGGCCCATCCCGGTCAGGACGACTGCGACACCGGCGCTCTGCGCGCGGTGGGCGATGCTTCGAAGCAGGACGTCGGCAGAGGGTCGGTGCAGCCCTGCGGGCGTGGTGCGGTCGAGTCGGAGAACGCTTTCAGTCCCCAACACGAGGTCGGCGCCGTCGGGTGCGAGGGTTACGCCCGGGAGCGCGCGCACTCCGTGCTCGGCGAGCCGGACCGGCAAGGGCACGGTGGCGTCGAGCCAGCGCGCGAGGCCGTCCGCAAAGCCTGCTCCGATGTGCTGGACGACGAGGATCGGGACGGCGAAGTCGGCGGGGATGCCGGAAAGGAGCGTGGCCAGTGCGTGCGGACCGCCGGTCGATGCGCAGATCCCGATCACGGAGCCGCGCGGTGCGGGCCGGCTCGGGGCGGAGCTCCGGCCGTTCAGTCGGCCGCGCGGATGACGGATCACGCGCGCCCCGCCGAGCATCTTGATCCGACGGCGAAAAGCGCCCGCGGCAGCGTCGTCGGGGTCGCCCAGCGAGAGCTCGTCCTTGCCGATCGCCTCGAGCGCTCCGGAGGCGAGGGCCGCGGCGGCGAGGTCACACCCGGAGCTGATGCGGGACGACACGATGAGGATGGGCGTCGGCCGGGCGCTCATGATTTCCTCGACCGCATCGAGCCCCGACATCCCGGGCAACTCGATGTCCATGGTCACGAGGTCGGGCGCGAGCCGGGTCAGGTCTGCGATTGCAGCCTCGCCGCTCGTTGCGACGCCGACCACCTCGATCTCGCCGCCGCGCTCGAGCGTGCGGACGAGCGCCGCGGCGAAGGTCCTCGAGTCCTCGCAGACGAGAACTCGTGTAGGTGTCGGCATCACGTGCCGACGAGCCGCTCGACGGTGTCGAGCAATGCGTGCTGGTCGAACGATTGCTTGACCATGTATGCGTCTGCGCCCGCCTCGACGCCGGCTCGGCGGTCACCGTCGCTCCCCAGCGAGGTGACGACCACGACCGGAAGCGACGCGCTCTCGGCGCGGCCGCGAATCGCGCGCGTCAGCTCGAGTCCGTTCATCCTCGGCATCTCGAGGTCTGTGATCACCAGATCGATTTCGGCGTCGTTCGAGACGCGGTCGAAGCCGTCCCGGCCGTCGCAGGCGATCTCGACGCGATAGCCGGCGGCCTGGAGAATGCTGCGCTGGAGCTCGCGAACGGTGAACGAGTCCTCGACCACGAGGATCTTCGGCGCAAGCCGCTTCTCGCGCGACGCGGGCGCCGGCGCAAGACGGGGCCTGGCCACACTTGCGCGACAGAGTGCGTTCGGGTCGAGGAGGAGCGCGACGGAGCCGTCGGCGAGGATCGCCGCGCCGAGGTAGCCGCGGGCCGATGCGAGCAACGCACCCAGCGGCTTGACGACAACCTCCTCCTGGCCGAGCAGGCGATCGCACGCGGCGGCGACTCGCCGCCCGCCCGCCGTGACGATGATCGCCGGGCTACCTGGCGGCAATGCCGGCGCCGGCGCCCCGATCAGAGCGGCGAGGTCGGCGAGCTGGACCGATCGACCGCGGAGCTCGATGGACGGTCTGCCCTCGAGCGTGAGCACGTTGTCGGCCTGGAGCGCCTCCTCGACGCTTGCGAGTGGCAGGCCGAACACGTGTCCCCCGCGCTCGACGAGGAGCACCTCGAGCAGGGCGAGGGCAAGCGGAAGCACGAGGATGATCTCGGTGCCGTTACCGGGCTGACTTCGCACCTCCAGCGTGCCCCCGAATCCCTCGACGTATCGCTTGACGGCGTCGAGGCCCACACCGCGGCCGGAGAGCTGCGTCACCTCGGCCGCCGTCGAGAACCCGGGTCGGGCGAGTACATCGGCGAGGGAGCCGTGCTGACGGCCTTCCTCGAGGAGCTCGGGCGATACGCCTCGCCCATCGTCGGAGATGACGATCTCGACGGTTCCCCCGCGCTGTTTCGCGCGGAGCTCGACGGTCGCACGAGGCGGCTTTCCGGTTCCCTCTCGCTCGCTCGGGATTTCGATTCCATGGCCCACTGCGTTGCGGACCATGTGCACGAGCGGCTCGGACAGGCTTTCCAGAATGGTTCGGTCAAGCTCAGTGTCGTCCCCACTGATCAGAAGCTGGACGTCCTTGCCCTCGATGGTCGCGATATCGCGCACTGCTCGCGGAAGCGGCGCCGTAATCGTCGCGAGCGGCAGCATGCGCATCTGGATCGCGGCATCCTTCAGCTCGTCGAACAGCCGGCCACCCAGGTCGAGCTCGTCGGAGACTTTCTCGTCGTCGCCGATCACATGCTCGAGACGGCGGCGGTGGAGAACGGTCCCGCCCACGAGGTCGAGCAGGCGGTCGATCTTCTGCGGCGGCACGCGGATAGAACGCCGGTCAGCAGGCGCCGCGGTCGTCGGTGCGGTGTCGGCAGCCGTGCCGTCGGGCGTGCCGTCGAAGGCGCTCGCCACGCTCGCCGCTAGCTCATCGAGCAGATCGGGCGTGACCTCGTCGTCGCCGGCAACGTGTCTGCGCAGCGCGTCCGCACCGCACAGCAGCGGTTCAGCTAGATGCGCCGGAAACTCCCCTGCCGCGCGTGCTTTCGCAAGCACGTCCTCCATGGCGTGCGCGAGACCTCGCACGGTGTCGAGCCCGAGCATCGCAGCCCCACCCTTGATCGTATGGGCGTCCCGAAACAGTGAATTGATCGCCTCGGGCTTCGCGGCACCGCTCTCGAGCGCGAGCAGTGTCTCGACCATGTTGTCGAGCCGCTCGTTTGCTTCATCGCGAAAGAGCTCGAGGAAGTCGGCGTCGGCGTCTGGCTCGAGGTCGATCATCTGTCCTGCAAGGCAAGCTCAGCGAACAGGTGCTCGACGTCGACGACTCCGACGAGCCCGGAGTCGTCCAGAGCGGCGCCCGCCAGCAGCTTCGATTGAGTCTCTTCGGCGATAGGAGGGAGTGCGCCGACATCCGTGACCTCGTCGATCGCGAAGCCGGCGCGAAGGCTGCCGTGCTCGGCGACGAGGAGACACTGTGGGAGGCTGTCGCCCGTGATCCCGAGGACGGACGCGAGATCGAAAACGGGCAGGACCTCGCCTCGAAGATGACGGACGCCCAGGACGGAGCCGTGTGCTCCCGGCACGGGCGACAGGTTGCCGAGCTCTGCGACCTCGATCACGTTCTCGACTGCGACCGCGTAGGACTCGCTGCCCAGGCGTACGCGCACATGAACCGCGCTCACGACCGTGCTCGGGAGGCGACGCCGGACTCGGCGTCGCCTGTGAGCGCATGCTCGAGCTTCCTGACGAGATCGTCGACGCTCTCGGCACTCGCGAGGCGGAGGTCCTGCTCCGTGGCTAGCTGACCGGCCGACTCACGGATCTGCACCATCGCCGTCGAGACCTGGTCGGCGGCGGACTTCTGCTGCTGTGTCGCGAAGATCGACTCCTCGAGCATCGTGGCAGTCGAGCTCATCAGCTCGCCCACCTCGCGTGCCTGTCTGGTCCCCTGCTCCGTGGCCAGGATCGTCGCGTTCGTCTCGTCCTGAACCCCGTTGATGATCTCGCGGATCGACTCGGTCGAGCTGAGCGAGCGCTCCGCCAGCTTCCGCACCTCCGAGGCGACCACCGCAAAGCCCTTGCCCGCCTCGCCCGCGCGGGCGGCCTCGATGGCGGCATTCAGTGCGAGCAGATTCGTCTGCTCTGCGATCTGGTTGATCAGCCCGAGGATGTCGCCGATCTTCTGCGATCTGTCGCCCAGTGACAGCGACCGCTCGGCAATGGCCTCGACCTTTTCCTGCATGTCGCGCATCGTGTCGCCGGTCTGCTCGGCGGCCGCCGAGACTGCGCGGGTGTTGTCGGCGATCGCGGTGGCGGTTGCGGCCAGCTCCTCGATCGTCGCGGATGTCTGCGCGACGGCAACGCTCTGCTCGGTCGTCGCCGCAGCCGACTCCTGCGCGGCGGCCCGCAACTCGGTGGAGACGCCGCCGAGGACGCCCAACGTCGAACGCACGTGTGCGACGAGGTCCCGGAGTTTCCCCTCGCGGCCGGAGATCCGTCCGATGAGGCGGAGCGCGAAGACGGCGAAGGCAACGCCACCGAGCAAGGCAAGGAGCCCTGCGAGGATGCTGACCCTAAGCGCCTGGGTAGCCGCCGACCTACCTGCGGCCGCCCGGGTCGCCGTTTCTCGCGCACTGATCGCTTGGAGTGACTCGAGGGGGGTCAGCACTTCACGGTCGCGCGCGTGCAGCACATCGAGCATGCGCTGTTTGGAAATTCCGCGCTTGGCCGAATCGCGGTATCGCTCGAACGTCGTGATGAAAGCAGCGTTTGAGACCCTCGACCGCTCGATGAGGGTCACCGCCGTCGGTGTGGCGTCGTCGCCAACGGCTTCGGTCACCTTCATGAACTCCCTCGCCTCCGTCTCGACCTCGCCCGCCGCCTCGGAGACGCCGAGGAGATACTCGTTCATGGCCTCGCGTTCGCGCCAGAAGTGAATGGTCGCCTGCTGAGCCTGGAGTCCCTCCTGGTAGTCGAGGCCGATCAGCGTATGTTGATTCAGCGCGACCTCGTAGCGCCAGATCGAGGCACCAACGGCACCGCCGAGGAGCAGGATGGTCAGGATGATCGCGAGCACGGTCCAGCGGCCGGTCTTGGTAGACCCGCGCGCAGCCTGGCCCTGTTCGTCTCCGGCCTCGAGCTCAGCGTCTTCCCGGCCGGGCGGCTGCCCGAGCTTTGTCTCCGTCAGCGCATAGCCGGTCATGCCTCAACCCCTTCAATTGTCAATCGCTCGTGTCTACAAGGCCTATCGTCCGGATCGCCACCCGGCATGAATGCAGCATGGCCCGGCCTTGATCAGTCACGCGGGGTCGGTTCATGCTCGTAGAAGAGGGTCCCTGGTGGACAGCGACCTCGAGAGCGAGGAGAATTGCGACGCGGTCGGGAACAGTGGCAGGGGGGTTTCGAAGGAAGGAGGAAGATGGCTCTGCAAATTGGCGATACGGCACCGGATTTCGAGGCGGAGACCACGGAAGGCCGGATCAGCTTTCACGACTGGATCGGGGACTCCTGGGCGGTGCTTTTCTCGCATCCACGGGACTTCACCCCCGTCTGCACGACCGAGCTCGGCTACATGGCCAAGATCAAGCCCGAGTTCGACCGTAGGAACGTGAAGATCATCGGCCTCTCGATTGATCCGGTCGACAACCATGAGGAGTGGGCCTCCGACATCGAGGAGACCCAAGGGCACGCCCCGAACTACCCACTGATCGGCGACTCCAACTTCAACGTGGCGAAGCTGTACGGGATGCTTACCGCCGACGTGTCGGGCGACCCGACCGAGCGGACGCCGGCGGATAACCAGACGGTGCGTAACGTCTTCGTGATCGGCCCGGACAAAAAGGTCAAGCTCATCCTCGTCTATCCGATGACGACGGGCCGCAACTTCAACGAGGTCTTGCGGGTGATCGACTCGCTGCAGCTGACGGCCAAGCACAAGGTTGCGACCCCCGTCAACTGGCAGCAGGGTGAGGACGTGATCATCGCCGGCTCGGTTTCCGACGAGGAGGCCAGGCAGACGTATCCAGACGGCTGGAAGTCGCCGCGGCCCTACATCCGGATCGTGCCGCAGCCGCGCTGAGCAGGGCGATCTCTAACTGCCCCACGGCCCACGGCACGACTCGGGCGCGGGGTGGCCCGCTGTCGCGCTTCTCTGCTTCTGGGCGACGTTAATCTGCCCGCAATGAAGCTGCCTCGGGAGGTCGCTGTCATCGGCGCGGGAACGATGGGCGCAGGGATCGCGCGCGTGTTCGCCGAGGCCGGCTGCTCGGTGCGGCTCTACGCACGGCGGGCGACCAGCCTCGAGGCAGCGCGGCCGCGACTCGGTGATCATCCGGTCGAGCTCACGACCTCGGCCGAGAACGCGCTCGCGGGCGCAGCCCTTGTCGTCGAGACGATCGGCGAGGCGGTCGAGCCGAAGCGCGCGGTCCTCGCGCTCGCCGAGGGGGTTGCAGCCCGGGAGGCGATTCTGACGACGAACACCTCGTCGCTCCCGCTCGACTCGCTTGCCGAGGGACTCGAGCGGCCCGAGCGCTTCGCCGGCCTGCACTGGCTCAGCCCGCCCGAGCTCGTGGAGGTGGTCGAGATCGTCGGCGGCACGCAGACCGCGCCTCGAACCATCGACACGCTCTGCGCCTGGGCGGAGGCTCTCGGTAAGGCGCCGGTCGTCGTCCGCCGTGACGTGCGCGGCTTCGTCGTCAATCGCCTGCAGTACGCGCTCCTCCGCGAGGCGTACGCGCTCGTCGACGCGGGCGTCTGCTCCCCCGCCGATGTCGACCGGGCGGTCACGCACGGGCTGGGCGCGCGTTGGGCAGCGATCGGCCCCTTCGAGAGCATGGATCTTGCCGGCCTGGACGTCCACGCTGCTGTGGCGGCCAACCTCTATCCCGAGCTTGCAAGCGGCCGCGAGCCGTCGGCGACGCTCGGTCAGGCCCTCGCTGACGGTGCTCTCGGCGTGAAGAATGGCCGGGGACTCCGCGGCGACTACGAGGCCCGTGACGTGGCGGAGCTCGTCGAGCGGCGCGACCGCGTGCTCGGGGGGATCGCCGCGCTTCGGGAGGGAAGACCTCCTCGATAGCGTCGTCCGCCGTGCGCGAGCGGCTCGAGGCGAAGTTCACCCGCGGTCGAGCCCGTGGCGCTCGGCCTCGGCGAGCGCCTCCGGATAGCCGGCGTCGGCATACCGGGCGACCCCGAGTGCGGGGTCGGACCGGAAGACGCGGCCGACTTTCCGTTCCGCGGTGTCGCTCCCGTCGGCGACGACGGCGAGGCCGGAGTGGATCGACCTCCCTACCCCGACTCCGCCGCCGTTTCCGACCGCGACCCAACTCGCTCCCTGGACGGCGGAGAGAAGCGCGGAGAGGATGGGCCAGTCGGCGATCGCGTCGCTCCCGTCGCGCATTCCTTCGGTTTCCCGCGTCGGGGAGGCGACCGAGGCGGGGTCCATGTGATCGCGCCCGAGAGCGAGCGGCCCGACGTCGCCGGAGCGGACGAGCTCGTTCAGCCGCAGCGCCACCGCGTCCCGCTCCCCAAGGCCGAGCCAGCAGATCCGGGCCGGGAGACCCTGCAGCGGTACCCGCGCCCGCGCGAGCTCGATCCAGGTGCGAAGCGAGTCAGTGCCGACAACCTCCATGACGGCGTCCTCGCTCTTGCGAAGGTCCTCCCGATCGCCCGTGAGGGCGACCCAGCGAAACGGGCCAATGCCACGGGCGAGGATCGGGCGGACGTACGCCTCGACGAAACCGGGGATCTGAGTGGCCTCCACGGCGCCCACGGCGGCCGCCTGCGCGCGCAGGCCGTTCCCGTATTCGAAGACGACCGCGCCGCGGTCGCGGTAGCCGACCAGCGCCTCGGCGTGCGCGCGAAGAGAGCCGAAGACGGCGTTCCGGAAAAGGGGGTCGTCCGGGTCTGCGTCCGCGGCCGCCGCGGGCGTGTAGCCGGCGGGCACGTAGGCACCGAGGGGGTCGTGGGCCGGCGTCTGGTCGGTGACGACGTCGAACTCGACTCCGTCGGCGAGGAGGCGGGGCACGACCTCGCTCGCGTTGCCCACGAGCCCGACTGCTTCGGGCCCGTCAGGGTCGAGGTGCGCTGCGAGCGCCTCGTCGTAGCTCGCCACCACGACACCGATCCAGCCCTCCCGGAGTCGTCGCTCCGCCCGTCGGGGATCCACCTCTACGATCAGAGCGCGGCCGCCGTTCAGGCCGACGCCAAAGCCTTGTGCTCCGCCCATTCCGCCGAGACCCGCCGTGAGCACGCGCCGGCCGGCGAGCGTGCCGCCGAAATGGTGGCGTGCGACCGCGCGGAAGGTCTCGTAGGTGAAGCCGAGGATCCCCTGCGTGCCGATATAGAACCAACCGGCCGCGGTCATCTGTCCGTACATGGTCAGGCCGGCGTCCTCGAGCCGGCGAAAGCTCTCAGCGTTAGACCATGCGGGCACGATCATCGCCGTCGAGATGAGGACGCGCGGGGCGTCAAGGTGAGTGGGCAGTACGGCAACGGGCTTGCCCGACTGGATGATTAGCGTCTCGTCGCCGCCGAGCCGCTGGAGCGCGGCCACGATTGCGGCGAGGGCCTCGGGATCGCGGGCCGCCTTGCCGCGGCCGCCGTAGACGACGAGCGCCTCGGGGTTCTCGGCGACCTCGGGATCGAGATTGTTGAGGAGGCAGCGGAGCGCGCCCTCCTGCTCCCAGCCGCGACACCTGAGCTCGCGTCCGCGCGGCGCTCCTACCACCGCTGCATCCTAGGAAGCCGTTGCCTCAGCCCTGTGTTTGAGCGCCTCGTTCATCGCGGAAAAGCCGCGTTGCGTCTTCTCGAGGCTCTTTCCAAACAGCGGGACAAGTACGCCGGTGAAGCGCTCTGCCTGTACGAACCGGACGCGCGCGTCGTCGATGGGCTCGATGCGAAAGCTGTGCTCGCCGTCGAAGATCCGGGGTGCAAGCACCCGCCCCAGCCAGCGGAGCTCTTGCCTCGGCGATGCTTCGAGAACGGTGGGCTTGAAGCTCATCGCCTTCCCGCCAGGCGGCTCAATCCTGACCTCGAGCCTGGAGCCGGGTGCAGCGTCCCCCTCGATCGTCTGGATGAACGGGTTCCACTCGGGGTACGCGGCGAAATCTGTGAGGACCTCCCACACCCGCTCTGGTGTGGCTTCGATCTCGATCTGCGCGCGCAGCTCTCTCATCCGTGGTTCACACTACGCCCGTTAGGGCGAAAAGCGACGGGCGTTGTCGAGCTGGACGGGGTCGGCCGGCTCGTCACAAAAACGCCAGATCACACGCTTCGTGCCAGTCGGTGAGACCACGACGGCGATCGAGCCGAGACAGTCTCCGTTCTTGATGCGTGCGGCTGTGTAGTGGACGCCGAGCAGGTAGTCGTCCTTGCGCTTCCTCTGGGAGAGCGTCGTCGGCTGGCGGGCCTCCCGGATTGCCTCCAGCGCGACCAGGTGCGGGAAGTTGTACTTGCCGCCGCCGCCCACGGACGAGACGAGGCTCAGGCTGGGCTGGACGACCTCGACGAGGCCGAGCGTGACGCCGTGCTTCGAGGCGTGATGCGGCACCTTGAAGATCTCCGCGCGCAGGGCGTCCCGGCCGAGCGCCTTCTGAATTGCGCGCGCCGTGGGTGCCTTGTCCGGCCGGAGCTCAGGGAAGTCGACGAGCACCTGCGACCACGAGGCGAGCAGTGAGTCGGCTCCCAGGATGAACGTCCGGATCTTGGGTCGGACATAGGTCCGGCGGAAGCGCCCTTCCTCGACCCGCGAGGCGGGAAACTCGAGCCTGAGCGCGATCGAGGCATCGTTCAGGTCGACTCCGTACGTGTCGAACCGAGTCCGAAGCGCGATGTTGGGGGCGAGGACCTGCACGCGAAGGCGGCCGAGGAATCGCGTCGTCCCGCTCGTCGGCTGCGTGTGCTGGATGTGCGGGTCGGCGTCCTCGAGCGCCGTCATCATCTCGATATACGACTCCGAGGTGTGGTAGTAGCCGGGCTCCCACAGCTCTCGCACGTTCTTGCCCCAGTCGCCGGTGAGGAACTCGGGCATGCCACCGATGTGGTCGTCGTGCGGGTGGGTGGCAACGACAAGCGGGAAGAGATACCCGTCGTCGGGCACCCTGGGGAGGAGATTCGTGCCGAGCAGTGTCTGGAGGAGGCCCGGAAGCTTGCCCGTCGTGGCGACGTCCACGACGAAGCCCCGCCGAACTCCGTCCGCCTCCCGCGCGGGGAGGAGGAAGAGCTGCGTATCTCCGTCACCGACATTGAGGAGGAAGTAGACGAGGTCCTCGGGTTCGACCGAGTCGAGGAAGGCCTGCTTCCCTTCCTTCAGAAACAGCTTCTCCCCAAGCTCCGCAGGGACGTTCGGCGGCGGGGCCGCCGCGCTCATGGGCGCTTCCCGACCTTCACCGTCGGGGCAACTGCCGCATAGAAGGCCTCCTTCGCCTTGTCGCGTGCCGCTCCGGTGACGTCGTACACGGGCGGCTGCATCCACTCGTCCGGGCGGCGGGGCTGGGAACTCGCGTGCTCCCGCATCTCCTCGTTACTCTCC
Source organism: Gaiellales bacterium (assembly GCA_038209555.1). Taxonomy (GTDB): domain Bacteria; phylum Actinomycetota; class Thermoleophilia; order Gaiellales; family Gaiellaceae; genus DASQGA01. Next base: position 10,659 of record JBBQXP010000014.1, on the reverse strand, counting down.
GGCTTCGGCAGGACCGACTTGTCGACTCGCACGGCGAGAACCGTTCCCATGCGGAGTCGGGGAGGGCGGCCTCCGCCGACGGCCCGGTTCGACTTGACGAACGTGCGAAGTTGCCGGAGGTCGGCCGGGACGGAACGAGGCCGCTCGCCACCTTCGAAGCGAAGGCGTCCTGCCTCGTCGACGCTAGGCCAGGCGGAAACCGAGAGCCGGGCCGCGTTCTCGACGACCTCATCGACGACCACGTAGCTGAGCTTCTCCAGCGTGGCGCCTGATAGGTCGAGGCCCTCGGGTTGCCAGACCTCCATTCCCGGCTTCGTCATGACGGTTGTGGCGGCGGACTCCAGGTCGGCAGCTCATTGAGGAGCTCCGGGTGGTATGCGGAGATCGTTGCTCCGGTGAGCCACCAACCACGGCGAATGAGCGCGCTACAGAGCTCGAACGGGAAGAGCTCGAACGACGTCTTCGTGAGCGCAAGCCGCCGACGCTCCGCGTCCTGCTCGTCTTGAGTTTCCTTGCCGGGCCACTCCGGGTTCTGCGCCCGCCACTCCTTCGCCAGACCCTCGTCGAGGGTGGTCGCGAGGCCGAACAGGACGCCGCGGCGAGCCCAGGGTGGCTTGGCGCCGTCGGGCGCCTGCTCCCAGGCCTGGAAGCGCTCAACCATGGTGCGCATGCGCAGCGCAATGGTCTGGCGGTAGAGGAGCGAGTTGGTCCGCATGAGATCACGGACGAGGGGAATCCGACCGTACGTCCCGGTGCGGAAGACGCCGCCGGCGTTGAGAGCAACCAGACACGCGCCGCGGAGTTCCTCGGGCCGATCTTCGTCGTTCAGGTTGTCGAGCGGCTGGAGCCCGAGGTTGTCGTAGGCACCGCCATCGAGGAGCTTGGCCGTGCGGCCGTTTGCGCACGGGAAGTCGAGATCGCTCAAGACGAGCGGGGCGAGACCGCCGGGGAAGGCGGCCGAGGCGGCGACCGCGTTTGCCAGGCGAAAGTGAGGCGGCGTCTCGATGCGACCCATGACCCAGTCGCCGATGAGATCGCGTTCGAGGCCAAAGCGAACGCCCGTCGTCAGGTTCGAGGCGTTGAAGATGAACCGGCAACTCGAGGACAGGTCCTTGAGATGCAGGCCGTGAAAGAACCACTCGTCGAACGTGTCCGCCAGAAGATTCGTGCGCGTCTTCGGACCGATGATCCGCCAGATGCCGCGGACAAGCGTCGACTCGAGCGACGTACGGCTGATCTTGCCCACGAGCGGCGCAACGACGTGCTCGTCCACCGCCGCCGGAGTGAAGCCGGCCTGCTCGACGTCCTCGTACGCATGTGCGAAGAGGCCGTGAGCGACCGAGCCGCCCGAGACGGACGAGACCCAGCGAACCTGAGCGAGCAGGCCGGCGTCAGCCATGAATCGCAGAACCCCGAGGGCGCTGAGCGTCGCTCGGAAGCCGCCGCCCGAGAAGGCGAGTGCGAAGGGGGGCTGCTTCGGCGGCGCGGGCGGGAAGGCGGACCGGCGCTCGACCTCGCATTCCTCGATGAGGTCGTTCATCGCGGTGCCGATAGCCGGCGAGCTGAGCGGAGACTCCTGGGTCATGACGGCTGTCGTACCCTCGAGAGTGAGTCTACGCCAGCGCGAGCTCGAGTAGCTGTGACGTGCAAGCGCGAGGACTGCGCATCGGTGACAGCCCACGCCGACGATGCTGTCGACAGACACGAGACGGCGCCGAGGAGCGGCGCGAGCGCGAGACGGAAGAAGGCCAAGGCGCGCTGGATCCGGGAAGCCAATGCTCTCTGCACCGGCGCGACTCGGGAAGCACGCGTGCTTGCACGCAAGTATGAGAATGCAAGCGGCCTCGAGGACGTGCTTGCCCTCGGGGAAGCGACGCTCCAGGAGGAGCGACGGTTTCTGGATCGGCTCGCAGGGCTGAAACGACCCACGGCCGAAAGGTCCCTAATCCGGCAGATGCTTGTCCTCTATGAGACCCATCACCGAGTCTTCCGAAGGACGGTCTCGGCCCTGCGCCGAAACGACATCGAGGCGGCCCTCCAGGCGGGACTGCGTGCAGACGATTTGATGACGGACGCGCAGGAAATGTTGGCCTTCCAGCTGGGTGCACGAAAATGCGGTGCAACCGCAAGCAGTCGAGGTAACGGGCCAACGCTGGGGGTAGCGTCGATCGGCTAGCGGCCCACCACCTCGATCACGGCCTTCGTCCCAGCGTCTTCCCTCTTTCGAGGGAGCGAACGAAGACGGGCCGATGACGATAATCACGACATAGAGAAGACGTGGGCGCCGCAGTCACCGTCTGTCTCGCTTCATCCCCTGCGGGCGGCCCTTGGGCCGCCCGTCTCCTTTCCGGGCCGCTTCGACCGAGAATGCCCGATGCTGCAGTTCAGACCGATGCGATCGCCGGGCGCAGGGAGCCAAGTCGAACGGCAATGATTGCATCCGCTGCCTCGGCGCTCGCCGGGTGGCCGGTCACCGCGCCGATGAACTCGTCCCGTTCCAGCGTGAAGAGCTCGCCGTCACTTGCGGCGACCACGGTCGCCGTGCGCGGAACGTCGCGGAGAAGCGCGATCTCGCCAAAGCCCGCCCCGGCTCCGAGGCGTGTTGCCGGCCGGCCCTCGACGAGAACCTCGACCTCGCCCCGGCCGACCATGTAGAAGAGCTGGCCGGAATCCCCTTGGTGGAAGACCTCCGTACCTGCGGCCACCGGGAGCGGGGACATGGCCGAGGCGAGCCGCTCGAGGACGGCGGCAGGGAGCGGAGCGAAGATCGGCTGCGAGCGGAGCAGCTCGAGTCCCGCGGGTGCCACCTCGGCGTCCAGTGCCCGGAGGGGCCGCCATAGGAACACGGTGAGGATGGGGAGAAACATCCCGACCGCGACGAGCGCGCCGCGGGCGCCGAGCCCCGAAACAAGGACGGGCGCCACGACCGCACCGAGCGCGATCGCGCCGAGCACGATGCTCTCGAGGACGCCGAAGACGCGGGCGAGAACCACCTCCGGGACCGCCCGCTGCAGGAGTGTGAGCCCAGCCACGTCCGCGACGGTGTTCCCGAGCCCGACGACTGCAAGGAGGACGAGTGCGGTAGCGGGCGTCGGCCAAGCACCGATCAGCGCGATCGGCAGGCCCCACAGGATGAGCCCGACTCCGAAGCTCGACGCGATCCGACGCCTTCCGACGAGCACGAGCGCCGCGAGTGCGCCCAGTAACCCCCCGACCCCGTCCGCCGAAGTAAGGAGGCCCACCCCGGATCCTCCGAGGTCGAGCAGTTCGAGGGCCGTGACAACGATGAGGACGTTGAGCGCCCCGGCGACGAAAGTCTGGGCCGCAAAGAGACCGACGATGAGCCGCAGGCGGGAATCGGTGCCGATCGCGCGGAATCCGGCGAAGGCCTCCCGGAGGATTCCGCGCGCGTCGTCAACGGGCTCCGCCTCGGCCTCTCGGGGCTCGGCTCTGATCCGACCGACCAGGAACGCCGACAGGAGGAACGTGCAGGCCTGAGCGGCGAAGACGACGCCTGTACTCGTGGCTGCAAGAAGCAGCCCACCCAGCGCAGGCCCGGCGAAGAAGGCGACGCTCTCGATCGTGGTCGAGGCGACGTTCGCGGACGTCAGCTCCTCCGGTGTTCGTGCGAGCGCGGGGAGAAGGGCGACCTGGGCCGGCCGGAAGGCTGTCGAGACGAGGGCGACGAGGCCGGCGAGTGCGAAGACGACGCCGGCGGGAGCCTCCGCGAAGACAGCAGCCGCAGCGGCGGCTACGGCGAGTGCGCGGACGAGGTCGGCGGCGACCATCACGCGCTCCCGCCTGAAGCGGTCGCTCAGGAGGGCCGCGAAAGGGGCGACGATCGCAGAGGGAAGCATGCGGATGAGGCCGACGAGCCCGACCGCCGCCGGCCCACCGGCGTCGTAGGCGAAAACGGAGAGCGCCACGATCGACGACCACTCCCCGGTCACCGAAGCCGCCCAGGCGAGCTCCAACCGGCGGATGTTCGGGTTACGAAAAGTCTGGGCGAATGCCCGGAAGGGCTCGAAGAGCCGAGCCTGCCAACCCTGGCGCATCCGGGGAGGTTTGCAGCCCCGGTTGCATTTTCAAAGCCGGGTGGGAAGATGCAGGCTGGGTACTACGTCTAGAGAGGGACAAGCGCGCTGCCGCGCGGCAACCGAAAGGAGAGCGTATGTCGGAGCAAGAGAGCGAGCGGACCGTCCCTGAAGCGGACACCGACACCGACGATGTCGAGGGCCACATCAAGCGACGCGAAGAGGGGGAGCCCCGCGAGGGCGAAGCCGGTATGCGTCGCGAAGGCGACGATCCCGACGTCGAGGGCCACATCAAGCGTTAGGCCCTCCGAGCCAGGGGCGGAGTAACGTCCGCCCCTGGCTCACTTCTTTCGGAGCACCTCGTCGAGTGCCTCGAGCAGCCGTAGCCCGGCACCGCGCGCCTCACCTTCGAGGCCATCCAGGGCCTCCGCGACTCGGGCGACGGCCATAAGCTCCGTGTCGCTCCCGGCGAGCACCGCCCTTGCACGCCGGGCGGCCTGCAGGAGATCGAGCGCAATCGCGGCCTGGCCGGCGAAGAGCCCGAGCAGATCCATCTCCTCGAGCGGTGAGCGGGCCCGATCGGGCCGGTCGAGCACCTCGAGGACCCCGAGCGCCCGCTCCTCGTGCAAGAGCGGCACTGCCATCAGTCCTCGCGGCACATAGCCCGTCGCCTCAGCAACGTCGCGCGCGAACCGGGGGTCCTGTGAGACGTCCTCGAGCACGAGCGGCTGACGTGTGGCTAGCACCCAGCCTGCGATTCCGGTGCCCGACGGGAAGCGCGACCCAGTGAGCTCGGCCGAGCCGAGCCCGGAGGCCGCCTCGAAGACGAGCTCGTCGGTCTCCTCGTCGAGCAGGAAGATCGAAGAGGCTTTGGCACCGAAGATCGCCCGCGCCACGTCGACGATCGAGCGCAGCAGCGCGAGATGCGCCTCTTCGGAAGCGAATACGCCCACCGCCGCGGCTGACCTGAGCCGATCGGAGTCGGTCACGGCGTACCTCCAACGTTCGTGGCAACCAGGTAGAGCACGCTCTTCAACTGGAAGGGTGTCAGCTCCGGATGCTTGCTGAGGATAAGCGCGCAGATCGCTGAGATGTGCGGCGTCGCGAAGCTGTTGCCGCTGACCCGGATCTGGCCGCCGCCGAGCCAGGCGACGTCGACATTCACCCCACGCGCGAAGAACTCGACCGGAGGGGTCGGGTTGTAGAAGAAATCGAGTCCCTCCGGGCTTTCGTGGCTCCCGACAGAGATCACAGAGGCGAATCGCCACGGATAGCTCTCGACGGGCAGGTTGTGCGCGGAGGCGACGAGCATCGTCTTGCCGAAGTACGCCCGGTCGGCGATCTCGTGCAGCGTCTCGGCGAACTGGCGCTTCGTCGTCGAGAGGCTCATGTTGACGACGTCGAACCCTTGCTCGACTGCCCACTTGAGACCCCCGAGTAGCGCGGGCCCACTGCCCGTGAAGCCTGCCCCCAGCACACGGACGCTGAAGAGGCTGCATTCCGGGGCGAGCGCGCGGACGATTCCGGCACAGGCGGTCCCGTGTCCGCAGAGGTCTCCCTCCTCGTCGTCCTCGACGACGAGCTCTCCGTCCTCGGCGACGGTGACCGCGACTGCTCCATCGACCTCTCCCACCAGGGGATGATCCGGCTCGACACCGCTGTCGATGATGCACACGGTCGCCCCCTTTCCCGTCGAGCCTCCGAGCGCCCAGTCACGGTTGACGCGATCGGGCCACTCCAGGGGTATCGCGATTCGATCGACTGCCTCCCGAGGCAGGCTCCAGGCCGGAAGCTCCTCTTCGCCGCGGTGCGCCGCCGCTTCCACCTAGGCGCCCCTGCCGAGCGCGCGCCTGGCGCACGCCGCGCTCCGCTCGACCAGGAGACGTGCAAGGGCAACACGCTCGTCAGCGTGGGCCGCGGCTAGATTGATCACGACGAGATTGGCGGCCGCCTGCGTACCCGCTGCGGCGAGGACGGCTGCGGCCGCCGCGTCGCCGCGAACTTCTTCGCTCCCGAGCTCCGCGATCGTGGAGGCGAGCTCGGCGACGTCGTACCCTGTCTGCGCGATCGCGAGAGGAACTTCAGCGGCACGGCTAAGCGCCTGGCGAATCGCCTCATCCCGATCGCCGGGGTCAAGCTCGTCGCGACTCCGCAGCGTCTCGAGTGCCTCGGCGTACACCTTCGCGTCCGCCTCCACGAGCGGCAGCACCCTGGCGCGGAGGGCGTCCGCCTGCGCGAGCGCTCCGGGTGCGTCCTCCCAGGCATCGCGCGACGCGCGAGCGGCCATGCCCGCGAGTCCCGCCGAGATTGCGAGGACGACAGCCGCGGTCGATCCACCCCCCGCGGCGGTCCGCCCGTCTGCAAGTCGCTCAGCGAACTCCCGAACGCTCAGGTCGAGCAGCTCGCCGGCAGCTACGGGGGCCTTCATCGCGACATCCTCGCATCGAATGACACCTCACGGGAAGAACGCGCCATGGTCGGCCGTCCAGTAAGCGAGAGCCGAAGAGGAGGAGATGTGCTGAGTTCCGCCGTTCATCAAGAGCTTGCCCGCCAGCGTCAGGTCGATCTCGCTCGCCAGGCCGAGCGTCATCGTCACGTTGCAACCGGGAAAAGAGAAGGCTCGAGAGGCGTCACCTTTGCGTGGGTCTCTGCAGTCCTGCACCGGATCACGATCCTCGGCTACCCGTCGAGGAAGCCGCAGCCCGCCCTCTAGAGGGCGTCAACGGTCGCCCGTAACGTCCTGCGAGCGGCCGGTTGAGCCCGCTACGTCATGTAAGTGCCAATCGGTCTTTCCGGCCGCCTCTTTTCAATTGGAGCCCTTGCCGTACTCGTCATGGCGGCGGAACCACTGGCCGGTCTCGTTGCGTCCCTTCGGTGCCCGGTCGAGCCACTGGTACATGCCCCAGAGGGCATCCACGCCCCGGGCATAGGCGGAGTAGGTGTGGTAAACGGCACCGCCCTCGCGGGCGAACGCGCTCATCCCGGGCGCCTCCCGCGTGTATGTCGCGGTGTCCGTTCCGACCGCGGCCGCGATCTCGGCGAGGGGGCCGTCGCCGGCTTCCAGCATCGGCTTCACGTCCATCGACCGGTAGTTGTATTCCACGCTGCCTTCGCGCTGCTGCTCCTCGGTGAACGAGACGTTGAAGTCGAAGTTGAATTCGCTCCCGAGCGAGGATGCCCACGGGAAGCTCCACCCCATCCGGCGCTTGTAGGCCTGGAGGTCGGCGATGGGAGCGCGCGACACGGCCGTCATCGCGACATCGTGATTCTCGAGGTGGACGACGAAGCCGCTGTAGCAATCCGCTATCGCCGAGCAGGCCGGGCAGCCCGCCGTGTACTCAGGCCCGAACATGAAGTGGTAGACAAGAAGCTGGGAGCGCCCTCTGAACAGGTCTGCCAGCGAAGCGCTGCCGTCGTCGGTATCGAAGCGGTAGTCCTTGTTGATCCGGACCCAGGGGAGCTCCTGCCGCTGCCGGGCTAACTCGTCGCTGCGCCGGGTCAGCTCCTTCTCGGCCTCGAGTAGCTCGAGCCGGGCCGCAAGCCAGTCCTCACGCGTTCCTGTCGTGTGCTCCGTCATCGCGTTTCCTCCTCTTTGTCACATCGGTAGGACGAGTCCGGGAATCGAGGACGGCGCGATGACGATCAGTATTCCAATGCCGACGATCGCCAGCGCTACCGGCACGTCGATGGAGGCTCTCGGCGGCAGCAGCTTCTGGGCGAGGATGAGGCCCGCGATGATGGACATCCAGGTGACGCTCATGACGCCGAGCGCGACCAGCACCACCATCAGCCCGATGCTCGAGCCAACGCAGTACAGCCCCAAGTGGAATCCAGAGCGGACGCTCGTGAAGCAGAGCCGGCGGGAGTGGCGCTTGAGCGGCGTCAGCTCGTAGACGCCGGCCGCGATCGTCAGCGCGCCGGCTGCGGAAGAGCCGTGCGGCTGGCACAGCGCGTACACCGCGACGCCGACCAATGTCCAGACGGCGAGGTACGAGGCGGCGAACAGCGGCGCGGCGAGCGCGCGACCGTTGACGCGAATGAATCTCGAGACTGCCGGAACAGCGCCGGGGAGCATCATCGCCGCCATCATCGGCACCCAGACAGCGATGAAGAACACGAACGAGCCGAGATCGGTCGCGACTCCCATGTCCATGCCGCTCATCTTCTGCACCGCGATGACCCAGCAGGCAGCGGCGAAACCGGCGTCGAAATGAGGATGGCTGCTGTGGTCGATGCCTTAGTACTCGTCATGGCGGCGAAGCGGGAAGTCGGCGTTCCGTCCGCCGGGGATTTGGTCGAGCAGCTGGTCGTAGTAGGGAGCGAGCAAGAAGCGGTCGGGCGCGGTGCGCGAGTATGTGTGGTAGACGACGCCGTCTTCGAGTGCGAAGACGTTCCAGCCCGGGGACTCGGCCATCCCCGAGGCCAGATCGGTTCCGACGTTCTCGGCCCAGTCTTTGAGCCAGTCCTCTACCTCCGCGACCATCTTCGCGAGCTCCCCGGTCGCCATCTGCTCGTCGGTGAACGCGAACTCGAAGTCGAAGTTGAAGTCGCTCCTGAACGACGACACATACGGAAACTGCCAGCCCATCCGCCGCTTGTACGCCTGTAGCTTCTCGATGGGGGCGCGCGAGATGCAGATCAACGTGATGTCGCGGTTGTTCAGGTGGATGAGAGCTGGGTCCAAGTGATCGGCCAGACCAGTGCAGCCCGGGCAGGCCGCCTCGTAGGTCGGGCCGAACATGAGGTGGTAGATGAGGAGTTGCGACCGCCCGTCGAACAACTCGGTGAGCGTCTTCTTCCCTTCCTCGGTGTCGAAGGTGTACTCCTTCTCGACCGGGACCCAGGGCAGCTCCTTTCGCTGCTTCGCCAACTCCTGGTCGAGGTTGCCTAGCTCCTGCTCGCGCTCGTGCAATGCATTGCGGGCGGCTCGCCACTCTTCCGGCGTTCCTACCTTGTGCTTCGTCATTCGCGTTCCCTTCCTTTCGAGGTGTCTGAGCCATAGACCGGCCATGGCGCGAAAACTCATCGCCGAAACGACGCCTCACGCCGCGGTGATCCGCGGAAAACCCAGCTTGCCGCTCGAGCGCATGGCTTGGGGGGGTCTACGGATGCGCGTCGGGAAACGGCCCTACGCCGCGCCGAGCTCAGCCAGCCGCCGCTCGAGCAGGCGCCGCTCGGCATCGTCGTGGGCCAGCGCCAGCGCACGGCGGTAGGCGTCGCGGGCCTCTGCCGTGCGACCCAGGCGGCGCAGCAGCTCGCCGCGCGTCGAGTGCAGGTAGCGGTAGTCCTCGAGGGCGAGGCGATCGACGATGCCGAGCCCCACCTCGGGACCGTCCGCCTCGGCGACCGCGACGGCCCGGTTCAGCTCGACGACCGGCGAGCCGGTGAGGCGCGAAAGCTCCCCGTAGAGCGCGGCGATTTGAGGCCAGTCGGGCGCCTCGTCGGCGTGCAGAGACGCGATCGCCGCCTGCATGACGTAGGAACCTCGACCCTGCAGAGCCAGGGCCCGGTCGAGCACCGCCCGCCCATCGGCGATCTGCGCTCTGTCCCAGAGTGACCGGTCCTGGTCGGCGAGCAACACCAGCTCGCCATCCCGGAACCGCGCCGCGCGGCGGGCATCGAGCAGCAGCATCAGCGCCAGCAGGCCGTGCACCTCCGGTTCGTCCGGCATCAGCTCAGCGAGCGCCCGCCCGAGCCGGAGCGCCTCGGCCGCCAGGTCGCCGCGGCCACCATAGCCCTCGTTGAAGATCAGGTAGACAACCGCGAGTACGGCGATGAGCCGATCGGGCAGGAGGTGGTCGGGAGGCACCCGAAAGGGGATCCCGGCAGCCTTGATCTTGCGCTTCGCCCGCACCAGCCGCTGAGCCATCGTCGGCTCAGGTACCAGGAAGGCTCGGGCGATCTCGCCGGTGGTCAGGCCGCCGAGCGTGCGCAGGGTGAGAGCGACCTGCGCGTCGGTGGCGAGGGCCGGATGGCAGCAGGTGAAGACGAGCTCGAGTCGCTCGTCTGGGAATGTGGTCGCGTTCACCGTTTCCTCCGCCGCTTCGGGCATCTGGAGCAGGCGGGTCTTCGCGGCGAGCGTGCGATCCCGGCGAATGCGATCGACGGCCCGATTGCGCGCCGTCGTCACCAGCCAGCCGCGCGGGTTGGCTGGGGCTCCGTCGCGGGGCCAGCGCTCCGCGGCGATCGCGAAGGCGTCCTGCGCGGCTTCCTCGGCGAGCTCGAAATCGCCGAGGAAGCCGATCAGTGCAGCGACGACATATCCCCACTGGTCGCGGAAGGCCTGCTCGAGGACCGCTACCACTCCACGATGGGGCGCACTTCGATCGCGCCGCCCATGCGGGCCGCCGGGATCCGCGAGGCTAGCTCGATCGCAGCATCGAGATCGTCCGCCTCGAACAGGAGGTAGCCGCCGATCGCCTCCTTGACCTCGACAAACGGGCCGTCGGTGGTCAACGTCTTGCCGTCCTGCACCCGCACGGTGGTCGCCATCTCGGGAGAGTCCAGCTGGAGGCCGGCGCTGACGCCGGGGGTTTCGTTGACCGCCTGGTAGTCGGCGTAGACCGCCTTCTGCTCCTCCTCCGAAAGGCTCGCCCACTCGTCCGGTGACCGTGGAGTGGGGGCG
>JBBQXP010000013.1:0-44556 GCA_038209555.1 Gaiellales bacterium | reverse complement strand
GTCCTCCGGTTGCCAGGCAACGCGAACCAGCTCGTGTGGCAGCGCTAGTCGCCGCTGCGCTAGGTCTTCGCCTCGTTCCAATCGTCCCCGGAGCCGATGTCGACCGCGAGCGGCGGGTCGAGCGGATAGGCACCACACATTTCCTCCCGGACGAGCGCCCGTACCGCAGGGACCTCGGGCTCGGGAACCTCGAGCAGGAGCTCGTCGTGCACCTGGAGAACGAGCCGCGCCGAGCGCCCCTCGTCGCGGAGCCTCCGGTGGATCGAGACCATGGCCGCCTTGATCACGTCTGCGGCCGTGCCCTGCATGACCGAGTTCACCGCCAGCCGCTCCCCCAGGGAGCGAGTCTGGCGATTCGAGGCTTTCAGCTCCGGAACAGGACGGCGACGGCCGAAGAGCGTCGTCACATAGCCGTCCTCCTCGGCCTGCTCAATCGTCCGCTGGATGAAGTCCTGGACGAGCGGGAAGCGCGCCAGATACGTCTCGATGTATTCGGCCGCCTCTTCTCGCGGGATGTCGAGGTTCTCCGAGAGCCCGAACGCCGAGATGCCGTAGATGATCCCGAAGTTCACCATCTTGGCGACGTTCCGCTCGTCCTTCGTGAGGGTTGCCTGGTCCTTGCCGAGAACCTCGGCGGCAGTGGCCGCATGGATGTCCTCGCCGGCCGCGAACGCGTCGCGCAGCTTGGGCTCGCCTGAGACGTGCGCGAGAATCCGGAGCTCCACTTGCGAGTAGTCGGCGGAGAGAAGCCGCGACCCCGGCTCGGCCACGAAGGCGCTTCGGATCTCGCGGCCGAGCTCGGTCCGAATCGGGATCGCCTGGAGGTTCGGGTTCGTGGTCGAGAGCCTGCCGGTGGAGGCGACGGCCTGGTTGAAGGTCGTGTGCAGTCGCCCGTCTTCCGAGATGAGTCCCGGCAGGGGGCCCAGATAGGTGTTCAGGAGCTTCGAGTACTCGCGCCACTCCTCGATCACCTCGACGATCGGATTGTCGCCCCGGATTGACCGCAGTACGCGCGTGTCCGTGGAGTAACCGGTCTTGCCCTTGCGCCCCGCCGTCAACTCGAGCTTCTCGAAAAGGATCCGCGCTACCTGCTGGGTGGAGCCGAGCATGAACTCCTCATCCGCGAGCTCATAGGCCTTGGCCTCGAGCTCCTCGAGCCGGTCGGCGAGTCGGGCGGTGATCTCGCCCATGCGGTAGGTGTCCACCTTCACGCCGGCGTCCTCCATCGCTGCGAGCACTCCGGTCAGCGGCAGCTCGACCGTCCGGTAGAGATGGTCGAGGCCACGCTCCGCAATTCGCTGCCGCATCGGTCCGGCGAGCCGTCGCGCAGTGGCTGCGTGACGGACGAGGGCCGCGGTCTCCTCCTCCGCCTCAGGCTCTGGCCGGAGCTCGACGCCGTACTCGGCAGCGAGGTCGTCGAGGACGTAGCCGGCGCGGCCCGGCTCGATCAGATAGGCCATGAGGAGCGTGTCGTCGACAACGTCCAGCCGGAGAGGCTTGGCGTCGTGCGCGATCAGTGCGGCGACGCGAAGTTGCGCACGGAGATCCGACGACCACGCAGCGACCACAACCTCGTCGCCGGCATCGAGGGCGACGCGGCCGTTCTCGACCGCGATTCCGGCCTCTCCCTCGGGCGCGGCGATCCGGCCTTCCCGCCACGGAACCTGGACCCCCTCGACCCGCATGGGTGCCGCGGGGAGCGCCTCGTCGATCACGTCGACCCGCTGCAGCAGGTTCCTGAACTCGTACTGGCGGAACATCTCCTTCAGCCGCGACCGGTCGGGAGCGGAGAGCACGAGCTGCGAAGGATCGCAGTCGAGGGGCAAGTCGCGCCGCATCGTGGCGAGCACCTTCGAGTCGAGCGCCTGTTGAGCGTGCTCCTCGAGCGACCTGCGGCGCGCGGGCGAGAGCTCGGCAACGTGCTCGAGGACGTTCTCGACGGAGCCGTACTGCGCGATCAGCTGGCCTGCCGTCTTGTCGCCGATGCCGGGGACGCCGGGGATGTTGTCCGAGGTGTCACCCTTCAGCCCGATGAAGTCGGGCACCTGGTCGGGCCTGACCCCGTACCGGGCCTCGACACGCTCGGGCGTGTACACGTGCACGTCCGCGACCCCGCGTGGGGTCATCATCAGGCAGACGTTCTCCGAGACGAGCTGGAAGGCATCCCGATCGGTCGAGACGACGGTCGTCTTGATGCCGGCTTCGTCCGCGCGGTTGGCGAGCGTCGCGATCACGTCGTCGGCCTCCCAGCCCTCGAACTCGAGGTTCCGGTACCCGAAGGCCTCGACGATGGGCCTGAAGTGCGGGAATTGCTCCCGCAGGAGGTCCGGCATCGGCCGGCGATCGACCTTGTAGTCCGCCGAGAGCTCGGTCCGGTGCACAGGGCGCGTGTCCCACGCAACGGCCACGCCCTTCGGCTTGTAGTCGGCAAGGAGCTTGAAGAGCATGTTGGTGAATCCGAGCAAGGCGTTGGTCGGGAACCCCTCGGACGTCGCCAGCTCCTCGGGCAGCGCGAAAAACCCCCGGTACGCGAGGTTGTTCCCGTCCACCAGGAAGAGATCGGAGTCGCGAGCGGGCGCATCGTCGACCTGAAGCTCGGTACCGGTCAGCGTCTTTGGCACGAGACGAGTCTACGCGGAGGAACCCCGGTCGCCCCTGCGGTGTAAGGAGGTCATGCTGCGGCGCTTCAGGGGCCTTCGGCGCTGGGTGCGCGTCGCGCTCGTTGCGGGCCTCGCCCTGGTCGTTCTCGCCGTGGGTGGGTATGTCGCCCTTGCGATTCGCGGGGCCGACACGCCCCCGCCGGCCAGCCTTGGCGAGGCACCGGAGGACGGCCTCGCGGCAGGCGAGACTGCCCAGTTCGACGGGCGGTGGAGAGTGCGCCCCGGCAAAGAAGACTTCGTCGGCTACAGGATGCGCGAGCGGCTGGGCTTCGTGCCGGCACCGAACGACGCCGTCGGCCGGACGAACGACGTCCGCGGCTCGATCACCATCGAGGGATCCACGGTGACGGCAGCAAAGGTGACGGCGAACATGCAGAGCCTGCGAAGCGACGCCGAGCCGCGCGATGGGACCCTCAGAAACCAGGGCTTGCAGACGGACAGCTTCCCGGAGGGGACGTTCGAGCTGGTTGAGCCGGTCGACTTCGGGCAGCCCCGTCGCGGCAAGGAGTTCAGGTTCGTGGCCGTGGGTGACCTGACCCTGCATGGGGTCACCAGGCGAGTCCGCTTCCCGCTCGATGCGCGCTGGAACGGCGCCACCTTCCAGTTCGCGGGGTCCTTGACGATCCGGCCCGCCGACTACGAGATGCACATCGACCAGGCGATCGGCCTGCGCATCTCGGAGACGGGCGCGCTCGAGCTGGAGCTCACATTCGCGCGCGGTGACGGCGGCGGGAGTGCAGGGACACCGCCTCCAACCGAGGCCGATGTGCCCGCGGCTCCCGCCCGGGAGCCCATCGCGCGAGGCGAGGGGGCGCTGGTCGCGACGCTCAGCACCGAGGCCGACGAGGATGGAAGTCTCTACCGATTCTCAGTCGGCGGCGATGCCCGCGAGCGGCTGACGCAGGGCAGCTTCTTCCTGGATGAAGCTCCGTCGGTATCGCCCGACGGCTCGAAGATCGTATTCAGCCGTGCAGTGCTCACGGAGAACGGGCCACCGCCGCACATCTACATCGTGAACACCGACGGAACCGGCCTCCGCAAGCTCACGAACGATCTGTTCACAGGTGTCAGCGACCAGCCTGGTCTCCCGACGGCACCCGGATCGCGTTCTCCCGCGGCGACGAGACGGAGACTGCGATCTGGGTCATGGACGCGGACGGCTCTGGCGAGCGGAAGCTGAGCGGGGAGCCGCTGACGCCGGATGACTTTCCGGCCTGGTCGCCCGACGGCTCGATGATCGCCTACGTCTCGTTCGTCCCCGGGGGCAACGAGGACGTCTTCGTGATGAATGCTGACGGCTCGAGCCCGCGACGTCTGACCCGCTCTCCCGCCTATGACTACGCGCCATCCTGGTCGCCCGACGGGACCCGCATCGCGTTCGGCCGCGACGGCGACATCTGGGTGATGGAGGTCGACGGTGCCAACGCGGTGCGACTCACCCGTGGAAGCGATCAGGATGCCTCGCCGCGCTGGTCGCCGGACGGGGAGCGCATCGCCTTCACCCGTAGCGCGAAGCGAGGAAGCTTCGGGTCTCCGGGCCGCATCGTCGTCATGAACGCGAACGGGACCGGCGCGGCGCGCATCGTCACCCGAGGTCTGTCCGCGACCTGGCCCGAGTGGATTCGGAGCTAGCCGGTCCGCTCCGCGTGAATCCGGCCGCCGGACTCAGCTAACCGACCTCCTGCTCGGCCCGAGGCTGCGGCCACGATCTCAGCCAGGATCGAGAGCGCCGTCTCAGCGGGTGTCTCGGCACCCAGATCGAGGCCTGCTGGTCCGGCGATTCGGGCAAGCTGCTCATCGTCGACTCCGGTCTCCTGAAGCCGTTCGCGGCGACGCGCCTGGGTGCGGCGGGAACCGAGCGCGCCGACATAGAAGGCGTCCGAGGCAAGCGCCCCGGCGAGGGCCGGCACGTCGAAGCGTTCCTCGTGCGTGAGAACGACTACCGCAGTGGAGGCGTCAGGCACCAGCTGCTCGACGGCCTCGTCCGGCCATGCCACAAGAAGCTCCTCGGCACTCGGGATCCGCTCGCGGGTAGCGAGGCCCGGCCTCGCATCGACGACAACGGACCGCCAGCCGAGGAGTGCAGCGGCGCGACAGAGAGCCTCCGCCAGATCGACCGCACCGAAGATCACCAGGCGCGGGGGCGGCGCCAGGGGCTCATAGAACACGCGGCCTCCGGGCCGTTCCTCGACACCCGGGCGGCCGCGCCGGATCAGCTCGTCAGCACCGGCATCATCGCCCGAGCGGACGAGCCGTGGCCGGCCGGCGTCTTCCCCCTCGAGCGGCGTCAGGCGAAGGGCATGCTCGTCTTTCTCTGCTTCGGGCAGCGGACTCTCGGCGGGGGCGAGCAGGACGTCGATCTCTCCGCCGCAGGGAAGGCCGATCCCCCAGGCGGTCTCGTCCTCGATCCCGTAGGTGACGACCTCGGCACGGCCCGAGGCGAAGACGTCACGAGCGCGCTCCGCCAGGTCGGGCTCGACACAACCTCCGGAGACTGAACCGGCCAGCTCGCCTCGCTCGGAGACGGCAAGTCGAGCCCCGACCGGACGCGGCGCCGACCGCCGCGTCGCGACCACGGTGGCGAGCACCACACGCTCTCCCTGCGCGCGCCAGCGCTCGATGCTCTCGGCGACCTCGTCCACAGGGCCAGCCTAGATGGTTGGTCTATTCGAGCTCGCCGAGGTAGGTCTTGCGAACCTGCTCGTTGTCTTTCAGCTTCGCCGCGTCGTCGGTCAGCGCGATCCGCCCCGTCTCCATCACGTAGCCCCGATCGGCGGCGTCGAGCGCCATGAGCGCGTTCTGCTCGACCAGCAGGATCGTCGTTCCCTGTTCGTTGATCTCCTTGACGATCTCGAAGATCTTCTCGACGAATATCGGCGCCAGTCCCATGGACGGCTCATCCAGCATCAGGAGCCTGGGACGGGCCATCAGCGCTCGGCCCATCGCGACCATCTGCTGCTCCCCTCCCGAGAGCGTTCCCGCCTTCTGGGACTTGCGCTCGGCGAGACGCGGAAACAGCGAATAGACCCGGTCGAGATCCTCCCTGATCCCGGACCGGTCGTTGCGCTGGAAGGCGCCCATCTGGAGGTTCTCGAGCACGCTCATGTGCGGAAAGAGCCTGCGCCCCTCGGGCGACTGTGAGATTCCCATGTGCACGACGGTGTGCGCAGCCGCGTTCGTGATGTCCTTGTCGCGGAAGATGATCTTCCCCTTCCGCGGGTTGTTCAGCCCGTTGATCGACCGCAACGTCGTCGACTTGCCCGCGCCGTTGGCCCCGATCAGGGTCACGACCTCGCCCTCCATCACCTCGAGCGAGATCCCCTTGATCGCGTGAATGGCGCCGTAGTACGTGTGGATGTCCTCCACCCGGAGCAGCGGCTGCCCCCGGCCGCCGTTCCCACGCCCGGACTCAGGCCGGACGGTTGTCTCAGGTGAGCTCATGTGGTTGCCGCCTTTCCGAGGTAGGCCTCGATCACGCGCTCGTCCTTCTGGATCTCCTTGGGTGCTCCCTCCGCGATCTTCTCCCCGTAGTCGAGCACCGTGACGCGGTCCGAGATGCCCATGACGACCTTCATGTCGTGCTCGATCATGAGCACGGTCAGATCCCGCTTCGTCCTGAGCTCCCCGACGAAGGTCGTGAACTCCGCTGTCTCCTGCGGATTCATGCCCGCGGTGGGCTCGTCGAGGAGAAGAAGCTTCGGCTCGGTCGCGAGCGCGCGAGCGACCTCGAGGCGGCGCTGGTCACCGTAGGGGAGATTCCTCGAGAGGTTCTCGTCGCGGCCCTTGAGGGAGCAGAGAGCCAGGAGCTCGCGCGCGTGATCCGCCGCTTTCCGCTCCTCGCGCCTGATCCCCGGTGTGCGGAGGACGGAGCGAATGATGCCTCCGTGGAGTCGAGCGTGCATGCCGACTAGGACGTTCTCGAGAGATGTCATCTGCTGGAAGAGCCGGATGTTCTGGAAGGTACGGCCGATGCCCAGCTTCGTGATCGCGTGCGGCGGCTTCCCGGTCACGTCCGTCCCGTCGAAGACGATCCTGCCGCGAGTCGGCCGGTAGACGCCGGTGAGCATGTTGAAGAAGGTCGTCTTCCCCGCCCCGTTCGGCCCGATCAGGCTGACGATGGCGCCGGCCGGGATCGTGAAGTCCACGTCGTTGACGGCGACGAGCCCGCCGAACTCCTTCCGGACGTCGACGGCCTCGAGCAGGTTAGGGGCCGCGGCGGTCATCCGCGGGCCTCGTATAGCGGCTCATCGTGCACTCCCTCTTCCAGCTCGCGCCTACGGCGCCCCTCGGGTATGAGCCCGACGGGCCGGAAGAGCATCATCAGCACGATGATGAGCCCGTAGATCCCGAACTGGTACTTCGTGATCTCGATGTTCGTCCCCGCGGCGTCGTTGAACCGGTCGCCGATCACGGCAAGGCCCTCGATGTTCAGCCAGCCGAGAACGACCCCGCCTGCGATCACGCCCCACACGCTCCCCATGCCGCCAAGGATGACCATGCAGAGCAGGAAGACCGAGATGTTGAAGAAGAACTCACTCGGGAAGGCGCCGCTCTTGAAGCTCGCGTAGAACGCGCCGGCGATCCCGCCGAAGAAGGCGCCGAGCGCATATGACCAGGTCTTCGTCTGCATGAGGGGGATGCCCATCGCCGCGGCGGCCGTCTCGTCCTCCCGGATGGCGATCCAGGCCCGCCCCAGCCGCGAGTCCCTGAGCCTGACGCTGCAAAAGACCGTGATCAAGAGGAGCGCCAGGATGGTGAAGTAGAAGAGCTTCTCGCGGTCGAACGACGACTGGAAGGAGAGCGGCAAGCCGAGCGACCCGTTCAGCCCCTCTCCGAAGCCGGGCGAGTCGATCGGGTTGATCCCGAACGTGCCGTGCGTCAGGTCGAAGCCCCTGATGTTGTCGCCGTTTCGGACGAACTGCGGGATGATCTCGCCGAATCCGAGTGTCACGATCGCCAGGTAGTCGCCCCGGAGGCGGAGCGTTGGGAGCCCGATCAGGATCCCGATGAATGCGGTGAAGACTCCGGCCATGATCAGAACGAGCCAGAGCGAGACATGGATGCCCGTCGCCTCGGGGGCAATACCGACCGAGCCGAGGTGAAAGCTCACCTGCTCGAACTGGCCCGAGGCGAACCAGCCCGACATGTAGGCGCCCGCCGCGTAGAACGCGACGTAGCCGAGGTCGAGCAGGCCGGCGTAGCCGACGACGATGTTCAGGCCGACGGCCATCATCGTGAAGACGAGAATGATCACCATCGAGCTGACCTGCGGGAAGAAGTCTCCGATCACCGCCAGGCCACGGAGAGTGTCCGTGATGGACGGGTAGAGCACGGCCAGGAGGACGATGATCACGAGCGGCAGGAACCTGCGCACGCGCCGCGGGAGGCGATTCCAGTTCTTGCCGATGGTGCCCGAAGGCCCTCCGCCGAGGGCGTTCTTCACCCTCGCCCGGCCGCCGAGCTGTCGGGGCGTTCCCATCAGGCCCCCTCTGGCGTTCGCTCTCCGAGGAGGCCCTCGGGGCGGAAGACGAGGATGGCGATCAGAATCCCGAACACGATCGAGCGCGTCCAGTCGCTGCCGGGCGCGTTCCAGGTGAGGCCCTCGTTGAAGGCCTGGATGAACCCGATCAGAAGCGCGCCGAGGACGGCGCCGCTGAGGTTCCCGATACCGCCGAGGACCGCCGCGGTGAACGCGATCAGCCCCAGCTCGAACCCGGTGTCGTAGCGCATGTTGAACTGGAGGAGGAAGAGCAGCCCCGCGGCGCCGGCAAGAGCGCCGGCGAGGACGAAGGTGAACGAGATCGTCCGGTTCACGTCGATGCCCATCATCGCGGCCGCGTCGGGGTCCTGGGCGGTCGCCCGCATGGCCTTCCCCTGGCGGGTGGACGTGACCAGATAGGTCAGGCCGACGAGCACGGGAATCGTGATCAGAACGATCGCGAGCTTGTTCCACCCATAGGAGACGCCGCCGATCGAGAACGCGGACGAGCGCGGGATCAGGTCGGGAGCCGACCGGAACCCGACGCCGTAGACGGCGAGGCCGACGTTCTGGACGATGAACGACATGCCGATGGCGGTGATGAGCGCGGCCAGGCGCGGGGCCTTCCGCATCCGGCGATAGGCAAGGAACTCGATCGTCGCGTTCAGCACGGAGCCGAACACCATGACGATGATGAGCGCCCCGGCTAGGCCACCGACGATCACGATGGCGGCGGACTCCCCCGAGAGATCGAACAGAGAGAGGATGATTGTGCTGGCGAAGAGACCGCACAGCGCGAACACGTCGCCGTGGGCGAAGTTGATGAGCTGAAGGATCCCGTAGACGAGGGTGTAGCCGAGCGCCACGAGCCCGTAGACGGCGCCGGTGGTCAGGCCGATCAGGAAGACGCTGAAGAACTCCGTCGGATCCTTGACGAAGTTGACGGCGAGCCAGAGGAGGATCAGGAGGACGAAGAACAGCCCGATCAACGAGGTAATGCTCGGCCGCGGCCGATTCAGGAGAGCCGCGAGGGGCGACGGGGGTTCGCTACGGGCCTGAACTGAGATCGGGTGATCCTAAACCCAATCGGGGGAGGACAAAAGCCCTCCCCCGAAATGGACCTACCTTTGCCTTACAGACCCCGGGCCGCGTCCACGGTCTCGGGCTTCGGCGAGAGCGTGGTCTCCGTCACGAGCTTGTCTTCGGCTCGGTAGATGGTGAATCCGACAACGGCTCCGCCCGCCTGGGCCGGATCGCCGTTCTCACTGAACTCGAAGGTGCCGAGCAGACCGTTCTCGACCTTGGTCGAGAAGATCCCGTCGATCACGCTCTGGCGGCTGCCGTCTCCGTTGCCAATCGCGTCGAGGACGATCTGCGCGGCCTGCGCGCCATAGATCGCGTACGGGTCGACCGGCTTTCCTCCGAGCGCCTCCTTCAGCTTGGCAGCGAAGTCCGCCGCAGCGCCCTTGAAGTCGTCGATCGGGACGCCGGCGATGCTCATATATGAGCCCTGCGTGTTCTTGACACCAGCTTCGTCGATCGTCTGCTGGGTCGTGAACCCGTCGGGCATGAGCAGCTTGACGTCGCCGTCGTTCGGCCCGAGGACGGCGACCTTGTCCTTGATCACCTGCGCGCCGTTCTCGTCGATGAGGCCACCGAGGAAGAGTGCGTCGGCACCGCTGGTGCCGATCTTCCGCATGAGCGCCTCGTAGTTCGACGCTTTCGGATCCCAGGCCGCGAAGCCGGCGATCTCGATCCCGAGCGATTCCGCAGCGCCCCTGAGGTTGGTCGCGACGCCGAGGCCGTAGGCCTCCTTGTCGTTCAGGATGTAGACGCTCTTCACGCCCTGCGACTGCGCGAACTCCGCCATCGCCGCACCCTGGTACGCATCGTGGGCAACGACGCGGGCGTAGTTCCGCGTTCCCGACGGGTAGTACTTGTCCGGCTCGCTCTTCTCACACCCGGGACCACCCTCGGTGAGGCAGACGAACGTGTTCGCAGGCGAGAGCATCGCGAGCCCGCCGCCGGGCGCTTGGTTCAGGACCGGGATCTCGATCGCGGCGCAGCCCGAGTTGAACGTGCCCAGCACGGCCACGAGCTTCTCGTTCGAAGCAAAGGCCTGCGCGTTCTGGCTGCACTTGCCCGGATCCCACTTGGCCGCCTGGGCCGTCGCGTCGTCGCACGACTGGAACGCCACGTTCAGGTCGCCGGCCTTCCAACCGCGATCCTCGAGCTCGAGGCGGACCGCTTCGACGATCTGCAGGGTCTGGGTTCGCGACGAGCCCTGGAGCGGCAAGTCGGTCGCAATCAGGACGTTGGCCTCGCCGTCGCCCTTGTATTCGATGTCGGAGCAGCTGGACGATGGCAGCGCCTCGATGTCACCGGTGCCGCCTCCGCCGCCACCCGCGGACGTGTCGCCGCCTCCGCTGCTCGAGCCGTTGTCGCCCCCGCCACAACCTGCGGCGACAAGGGCGAGAGCGCCGATCAGCATCACCAGCAGCGTCAATAGTGTCTTTCTCTTCACTGATCCTCCTCAGTCGGCCTGGATTTCCGAGCGTCCACCCCGCGCCGGCGCCTTGACAGCAGCGATACCTACGGTCAGCCGTGTGGGTTCCGCAGAACTAGTCGCTTTCGTAGGGAAGCGGGCATTATCGCTACGTCTCGGCCTGCCTTCAAGCCCGCCGAGCCGGATACGATGCCCCAGCCTCGCCGAAGTGGCGGAATTGGTAGACGCGCTGGACTCAAAATCCAGTGGGGCTTGGCCCCGTGCGGGTTCGATTCCCGCCTTCGGCATGCCATCGTCCAACTTCGCTGTCATGAATGAAACCGCGGAACCTCTGAGCACCAAGACGACATCCGAGCGTCGAAGTTAGACATGGTCGATCGACGATCACCGATCAATCACCGAACAACCATCTAGTGGCGAACCGCGTCGGCATCCTGACGGGTGGAGGCGACTGTCCCGGCCTGAACGCCGTCATCCGGGCGGTCACCCGGCGCTCCCTGCAGCGCGGCGCGGGGGTGGTCGGTATCCGCGAAGGCTGGCGCGGCCTCGTCGAGGCGAAGTTCCAGCCCCTGGGCCCCCGTGAGATCTCTGGGATCCTGCCGCGGGGCGGAACCATCCTCGGCACCTCGCGAACGAACCCGTACAAGCAGGAGGGCGACGTGGATCGCGTGCTCGAGCACTTCCGGGGCGAAGGCCTCGACGCCCTGGTCGCGATCGGCGGGGAGGACACCCTCGGAGTGGCCGCCCGCCTGCATGCAGAGCAGGAGTTTCCGGTTGTGGGCGTTCCGAAGACGATCGACAACGACCTCTCCGCTACCGACTACACGTTCGGCTTCGACACGGCCGTCTGGATCGCGACCGAGGCGATCGACCGGCTCCACACGACCGCCGAGGCGCACAACCGCGTCATGGTCGTCGAGGTAATGGGCCGCCACACGGGCTGGATCGCGGTCATGAGCGGCATCGCCGGCGGCGCGGACGCCATTCTGATTCCCGAGCATCCGGTGACCGTCGAGGCCGCGTGCGCCGACATCCAGCGACGGCACGACCGTGGCAAGGACTTTTCGATTGTGGTCGTCAGCGAGGGGTACGAGCTCACATACGAGTCGGGCAAGCGGCACGAGATCGCGCAGCAAGCCCCGACCGACCAGTTCGGCCACGTTCGGCTCGGCGGGGTCGGGGACGCCCTTGCACATGAGATCGAGCAGCGCACGGGGTACGAGACGCGGGTCACGGTGTTAGGCCACGTCCAACGAGGGGGGTCGCCCACTCCGCGCGACCGGGTCCTGGCGACGCGCTACGGGATCGAGGCGGCAGATCTGGTCGACGCAGGCCGCTTCGGCATGATGGCGGCCCTGCACGGAGACGACATCGTCGCAGTGCCTCTGCAGGACGCAGTCGCCGGGCTAAAGACCGTGCCACCGGCGTGGTACGACGTGGCCAAGCCCTTCTTCGGCTGAGACGCGTCGCGACTCAACGGATTCGCCTGTGTTTCCCCGGGGGAACCCCCTTAGATAGTCCCCCGCGATTGAGCGTAACGCGCCGAGGCGCGCGTGTGGCACACCGCTCTGTGCCAGCTTGCGCGGTGCGTCGGTTCGGTTTATCGCTCTACGCCGCCGACCAGGTCGGCCAGCGCACGGGCGAAACCCTGGCCCGTCGCCACGTTTGCGACGAGAATCGCATCGACACCGGCCCGCTCGAGCGCGAGGGCCTGCTGCCGCACGAGCGAGCGAGCCTCGGCAATGACCAGCTTCCCGACGGGAACGTCGGGAAGGACGTCGAGCGTCCGTTCGAGCTCTTCCTGCTCGTCCGCCGCATCCGGACAGGAGATCGCGACGATGTCCGGGTCGACGCGCTCCAGCGCGAGGGCGAGCTCTTCCTCGTCCCGGACGGCGATCGCGCACGCGAACCCGAGCTCGAGGGAGCGCTCATGGAGGTGCTCGAGCAGGTCTCCCTCC
The DNA here is from genome assembly GCA_038209555.1 of Gaiellales bacterium. Classification (GTDB taxonomy): domain Bacteria; phylum Actinomycetota; class Thermoleophilia; order Gaiellales; family Gaiellaceae; genus DASQGA01. Next base: position 31,953 of record JBBQXP010000013.1, on the reverse strand, counting down.
TCTTCGAGCTCGCTGAAGACCAACATGATCGCGTCCGCCCCGGCCTGGTGCGCGTCCTCGAGCTCCACGGGCCTGCGGATGCGCCGGCGCAGGAGTACCGGGAGCGTGACGGACTCGCGGATGCGCACCACGTCGGCGGGGACATCGACCGCCACGGCTTCCGCACCTGCCTCGGCGGCGGCTCTTGCAAGACCGTCGATATCACCCGAGAGGAGCGGCACGACCGAGATGCCGTCGCCTTCCGAGATGGCCTGAACGAAACGGCTCACGCGCGCCCCTCGCCGGCGTGAGCTCCCCCCGGTCGAGGGCCGGCTCGCCCACCGCCTGGCACCGCTGGCGGCACGGGGCTCTCCGGGCCCATTTCACCCATGCTGTGCCCTCCGGCCCCGCACCGCCAGCGGCGCCCGAGGCGCGCGCGCCGGGCCAGAGTTGATGCGGGGCGGATCACGGAAAGATCTTCAGACGCCGATCGGATGCCACACGGTTTTTAGCTCGAGGAAGGCCGCTGCATGCCAGGGGGAATAGCCGTCACCGTTTCGTATCACGCGCTTCACGTTGTCGGCAGCCAGGCGCTCGAGCTCCGTCGAGTCTCCCACGATTCCAGCCAGATCGAGTGCGTTCACGTCCATGTGTCCGGCAAGTACTGGGCAGAGCTCGCCCTTGCGCCCCGTCAGGACGTTGACTGCCCCGCCGGGCACGTCTGACGTCGCAAGGACCTCGGCGAGGGTGATCGCGGCGAGAGGCCGTCGCTCCGACGCCAGGACGACGACTGCGTTTCCCCCGACGAGGGCCGGAGCGACGCGCTCGACGAGCCCCAGGAGCGGCGGCTCCTCCGGGGCAACGATTCCAGCCACCCCTGTCGGCTCCGGGATCGTGAAGTTGAAGTAGGGCCCGGCGACCGGGTTCGAGGTGCCGAGCACCTGAGCGAGCTTGTCCGCCCAGCCCGCGTACCACACCCATGTGTCGATGGCGGCGTCGACCTCTGCCTGATCGCCGATCAACTCCTCGAACTGAGCCCGGCGACCCTCCATCATCTCGGCGACGCGGTACAGAACCTGCCCGCGGTTGTAGGCGGTCATCCCCGCCCACTTCGGGAAGGCTTCCCGGGCGACCCGGACGGCGTCGCGCACGTCCTTCCTTGACCCGAGCGCAACGTTCGCCCCCTCGATCTCGTACGAGCGGCCGGATTCGGAGCGTGGGAACGCGCCCCCGATGAAGAGCTTGTACGTCTTGGCGACCGGAAGTCTCGTCAATCGAACCTCACGTAGGCCTCGAGACCGTGCAGGCCTCCCTCGCGACCGAACCCGGACTCCTTGTAGCCGCCGAACGGCGAGGTCGGGTCGAAGCGGTTGTAGGTGTTCGCCCAGACGACCCCGGCCCGCAGCCGTTGGGCCATCGAGAGGATGCGGGAGCCCTTCTCGGTCCAGACCCCGGCGGCGAGCCCATACGGCGTGTTATTCGCCTTCTCGACCGCTTCGTCGGGCGTCCTGAACGTCAGGACCGACAAAACCGGCCCGAAGATCTCCTCCTGGGCGATGCGGTAGCTCTGGGCCACATTGGTGAACACCGTCGGCGCAAACCACCAACCCTTCTCGGGCAGACCGCATTCGGGCTGGAAGACGTCGGCTCCCTCCTCCTCGCCGCTTCGGACGAGCTCCTGGATCCGCTCGAGCTGAGCCTTCGAGTTGATCGCGCCGATGTCCGTGTTCTTGTCGAGCGGGTCGCCGACGCGGAGGTTCGACATCCGCCGCTTCAGCTTCTGGATCGTCTGGTCGTAGATCGACTCCTGCACGAGAAGCCTCGACCCGGCACAGCAGACGTGGCCCTGGTTGAAGTAGATGCCGTTGACGATCCCCTCGACCGCCTGGTCGAGTGGCGCGTCGTCGAAGATTACGTTGGCGGCCTTCCCGCCTAGCTCGAGCGTCAGCTTCTTCTTCGTGCCGGCGACGGCGCGTTGGATTTCCTTGCCCACCTCGGTGGAGCCGGTGAACGCAACCTTGTCGACGTCCGGATGCTTGACGAGCTCGGAACCGGCGCGGCCGTCGCCGGTGACGATGTTGACGACACCAGGGGGCACCTGGGCCTGCCGGAGGACGTCGGCAAACAGAAGCGCCGTCAGCGGCGTCGTCTCGGCCGGCTTCAGGACGACGGTGTTGCCGGCCGCGAGCGCCGGTGCGACCTTCCAGGCCAGCATGAGCATCGGAAAGTTCCACGGGATGATCTGAGCGGCGACCCCGAGCGGCCGCGGCGTCCGGTTCGGGAACGCGTACTCGAGCTTGTCGGCCCAGCCCGCGTAGTAGAAGAAGTGCGCCGCTGCGAGCGGAAGGTCGACGTCGCGCGATTCGCGGATCGGCTTGCCGCCGTCGAGCGACTCGAGCACCGCGAACTCGCGCGCACGCTCCTGGAGGATGCGCGCGATCCGGTAGATGACCTTGGCCCGCTCGCCCGCCGGCCAGGACGACCAGCCGTTCTCGAAGGCTCCGCGGGCAGCGCCGACGGCAGTGTCGACGTCCGCGGCACCGCCGTACGCGACCTGAGCGAGCTCCTCCTCGCTGGAGGGGCTGACGGAGGGGTGAAACTCGCCGGAGCGCGGCTCGACGAACTCACCCCCGATGAAGAGGCCGTACCGATCCTCGAGCTTGACGAGGTCCCTCGACTCGGGCGCGGGGGCGTACTCGAACGCGGACGGGACCGGCGAGCGATCCTGCTTCTTGTCGATCTCAGTCAAGCGTGAAGTAGTCCGGGCTCTGGTAGCGCCCGGTCTTCTCCTTCCTGATCTGGAGGAGCAAGTCGTTGAGGAGCGAGGAAGCCCCGAAGCGGAAGAGGTCGGGCGTCAGCCACTCGGGGCCGAGGGTCTCGTTCACGACCACGAGGTACTGGACTGCCTGCTTCGCCTGGCGGATGCCGCCCGCCGGCTTGACGCCGATCCGCTTGCCCGTCTCCTCGAAGACGTCGCGGACCGCCTCGAGCATGACGAGCGTGACGGGGAGCGTCGCGGCCGGGTTGATCTTCCCGGTCGATGTCTTCACGAAGTCCGCGCCGCCCGCGATCGCGAGGAGGCTCGCCCTGCGGACGTTGTCGTACGTGCCTAGTTCGCCGGTCTCGAGGATCACCTTCAGGTGCGCGCCGCCGATCGCCTCCTTGACCTGCCGCACCTCGTCGTACACCTTGGCGTAGTTCCCCGAGAGGAAGGCGCCACGGTCGATCACCATGTCGATCTCGTGGGCGCCCAGCTCGGCGGCCCGGCGCGCATCCTCGACCTTGATGTCCGTCGGCGACTGGCCGGACGGGAAGGCGGTTGCGACGGAGGCGACCTTGACGCCCGTATCCTTGACGCGCTCGAGCGCGTGCGGGACGAGGTTCGGGTAGACACAGACGGCTGCGACAGAGGGGATCGTCGGATCGACAGGATCGGGGCGGATCGCCTTCGATGCGAGGGCTGCAACCTTTCCGGGCGTATCCGACCCTTCGAGCGTTGTCAGGTCGGTCATCCGGACGGCGAGCTCGAGTGCGAAGAGCTTCGACTCGCGCTTGATCGAGCGCTTGGCAAGCGTGGCTGCCCGCTCCTCGACCGCAACCTGGTCGACGGAGCCGATCTTCGGCAGTCGAGGCAGGAGCGGCAGCTCGAAACCGTGCGGGAGAGCGGGCGCCTGCGCCATGATCAAAGTCTAGCCCCGCAGCTCGAGCCCGCCTGCTACCCCGCGACGACGAGCTCGTCGAGGAGTGGTGCAGTATCCAGCGGGTCGTAGCCGATCCGCTCCGCGACCTCTTCGCTGGACGGACGCGTGCCCTCCAGGAAGAGAACGCGCAGGAAGTCGCCGGTCTCGCTCCGCTCCCACCAGTCGGCCCCGATCGAGTCGCGCAGGTACGCGCGAAGCTGCGCCGCGCGGATCCAGGCGCGGAGGTAGTCCGCCGAGTAGAAGCCGTCGTCCATGTCCGCGAGGTAGCCGTCCGGGCGGTAGCGGAACCGGATTGCCTCACGGAGGTTTTGGGCGTACGTGTCAGCGTAGGCCGGCGCGTGCTCGAAGTCCGACCAGAGCTCGAGCTCGTAGTCGAGCTTCGCGGCGTAGCGCCGGAAGAGCAGCACCTCGAGAAACCGCGCGCCCTCAGCATGATCGGCAGCGTCTTCGGCCTCCAGCTCGAAATGCTCTGCGTGCCAGGCCGGCTCACGCGTGATCGACTCGACCAGGAACGAGTAGATCTCGGTCAGCGCGTGGTCGCGGGAGAGCCGGCGGAAGGTATACGGCAGGTTGGGGTCGCAGCCCGCGTAGTGCAGAGCGTGCCCTGCTTCGTGGAGGAGTGCCTGGTAGTCGTGCAGGCCGCCCTGCGCGCGGGTGATCAGATGCACGACCGACGGCGGGTCGGAAGCGATCACGCAGGCACGAGGATTCTTCTGCGGCCGGTCGTCGAGGTCGAGCTTGATCCGCGAGTCTGCGGCGAGGTCGAATCCGAGCCTGGAGAGGGTCTCGAGGCACACTGGTACAGCGCGCTCGCGCGAGTAGAGTTCCGCGAGCGGGGACATGCGTCGGATGTAGGAGACATGCCAGGACATGGGCTCGTCCTCACGCTCCTCGCCGAGGATGCGGTCGACCCAGCGTTCCCGGAGGGGCGCAAATGAGGCATCCTGCCGGCGGGCAGCGTCCTCGAGCCGCGCCGAGAGCACGCCCAGATCGATGCCTTTCGTCTCCTCGCTGCGCAGGACCGGATCCGGCTCGCCGGTTATGTCAGCCTCGAGCGCTTCCGCCTTCCGCAGGAGCTGGAGCCGCTGCTCGTTGAACCCGGCGGAGCAATCGGCCGCCAACCGCCCGAGCTCGTCGCGCTCCGCGTAGTCGTCGACCAGCGCGAGCTTCGCCTGCGCGGTCCGGAGCGGAACGGTCTCACCCTTGAACTCAACCCGCGCGGCGAGAACGTCGTTCTCGAGGCGATCCGACTCCTCCGCCAGCTCGCGGACGATCAGGCCGCCGCCACAGGTCTCTCGGAGCCGGAAAAGCCGCTCGCGGGTGTCTCCTTCGGAGGCCGCGTCCTCGGCGGCCTTGAGCTCCGCATACTGCGCACGCGTGAACAGAGCCTCGTAGCGGGCCACGATCGCCGCCTGCTCGCTCGTCTCCTTCTCGCCAACTCGAACTGCACGAGCCTCCTCGGAGCGCTCGAAGAGAAACTGCGCCAGGCGGTCCTCGAATCGATCAGGGGTCAACGCTGTCACTCCGTTATTCCTTTCCGAGACTCGACTAGATCCCGAGGCGCTCGAGGAGGTTCTCGTCCCGACGCCAGCGGGGCCGTACCTTCACGATGAGCTCGAGGAACACCTTCCGACCGAGCAGACGCTCGATCTCCGGTCGCGCCCGCGAGCCGATTGCCCTGATCATAGAGCCGCCCTTGCCGACCAAGATGCCTTTCTGGGACTCGGTCTCGACGTAGACGACCGCGCGGACGCGAGCTTCCTCGAGCTCCTCCACCTCGACCCCGACCGAATGCGGAACTTCTTCGCGGGTCGCCTCCAGGGCCTGCTCCCGGACGAGCTCGCCGATCCGCTCGGCGAGCGAGAGATCCGTGACCTCACCGGGCGGGAAGTACTCGGGTCCCTCCGGAAGGACGGCGACCAGCGACTCGCGCAGCGCGTCAACGCCCTCGCCGGACCGAGCGCTCACGGGATGCAGCTCCTGGAACGGGCCCAGCTCCGCGGCCCGCGTGATCTGCTCGAGCACCTTGGGACGGCCGACGCGGTCGATCTTGTTAACGGCGATGACGACCGGCGCGGAGCCGCCGAACACGCGCTCGGCGATGAAACGGTCGCCCGCCCCAATCGCCTCGTCGGCTGCGAGCACGAACAAGACGCCGTCCACGTCCTCGAACGACGAGTCGACGGTTCGCTGCATCCGCTCGGTCAGCGCGTCGCGCGGCCGCTGGAATCCGGGCAGGTCTGCCAGGACGAGCTGGAACCCGTCCCCGTTTGCGACGCCGCTGACCCGCCTCCTCGTCGTCTGCGGCTTGTCGGAGGCGATCGCGATCTTCTCGCCGCAGAGGGCGTTCACGAGGGTCGACTTGCCCACGTTCGGCCTGCCGGCGACCGCGACGAACCCGCTCCTCAAAGAACGAAGGTGTCGGGCAGGAGCTCGTCGGGCCGGCGGACCAGCACCTCCCCCTGGTGGTCGAACACGACCCGGTCGACGCCGAACTCGTGCAACCACTGGCGGCAACCCCCGCACGGTGAGGCGGTGACCGCCACGGCCTCGACGTCCCCCGGCCGGATCCCCTCAGCGACCGCGCGCGAGAGCGCCGCGCGCTCGGCGCACACGCCGAGCGGGTACGACGCATTCTCGACATTGACGCCGGTGATCACCCGGCCGTCCCGCGCGAGCACGGCCGCGCCTACATGGAACTTCGAGTACGGCGCGTAGGCGGCCCCGGCCGTCGCCCGAGCCTCCACGAGGAGCTCGTCGTCCGTCACTCGACGACCTGGAAGAGGATCATCGAGACGAGCGTACCGAGCAGGCCGCCGTAGAGCACCTCGAGCGGCGAGTGGATCCCCGACTCGACCCGGGTCTGCGCCACCAGCAGCGCCAGCACGAAGGTCAGTGACGAGACGAGGACGCGGTACTCGAACGACTGGGTGATGAACGTAATCGCCATCCACGTGCCGAAGGCGAGCGCCGCGTGGCCGGACGGCAGGCCGCCGCGGAGCGGCGTCCCGCGGCCCGTGATCGCCTTCGTGACGATCACGAAGAGCATCGTCAGCACAAGGGCGATCACCGTGAGGCGAAGTGGCGCCTCGCGGATCCTCGTCACGAGCCGGTAGCTCGGCTCACCGAGCTTGTCCTCGAAGACCAGGTAGCCGACGATGAGCGCCGTCACCGAGGCGATGAGGACGGCGCCCGCGGCCATGTCCTTCGCAGCCTTCGCAAGCGGGTCGAACGTGGGCGTCGAGATGTCGAGGGTGGCCTCGATCGCCGTGTTGATCATCTCCGTGATGAGGACGAAGGCGATCACCACGAGGAGCGCGGCCAGCTCGAGCTTCGTGACGCCGTAGATGAACGCGAGGATGAGGACACCGGTCGCCACCGCGAAGTGGATTCGCATGTTGCGCTCGCTCCGGAGCACGTGGATGACGCCCTCGAAGGCGTAGTTGAAGCTTTGGATGATGGAGGGCGTCCGGCGGCCCACTGCGCTACTTCGCCAACTCGAGCTCGCGGCGCTCCATCTTCGGCCCGTGCTCGTATCCCAGCAGGTGGAGAAGCCCGTGGATGAGCGGCTCCCGCCACTCTTCACCCACCACCTGCGGGCAGAGGACGACGTCACCGAGTTGGCGCGGTACCCCGTCGGACAGCGGCTCGCGGGCATCGATCGGAAAGGAGAGAACGTCCGTGGGCTCATCCACGCCCAGGTGCTCCCGCTTCAGCCGGCGTATCTCCTCGGGAGCGGCGAACGCGAGCCCGAGGTCGCCCTCATCGAGCCCTTCGGCGGCCAGCGCTCGCCGGCAGAGCTCGACCGCCGCGGCGGTGTCCACGTCGACGCCGCTCCGGTTCGACACTTCGACCTCGATCATCGGCGGCGGCTGCCGCCGGTCTCCTCAGCGTGCTGCTTGTAGGCCTCGACGATCCGCTGCACGAGGACGTGTCTGACCACGTCCTCGTTCCCGAGCTCCACAAACTCGATCCCGTCCACGGACGCGAGGATCTCGCGCACGCGAACGAGCCCGGAGGCCTGATCGCGCGGCAGGTCGATCTGGGTCACGTCCCCGGTGACGACCATCTTCGAGCCGAACCCGAGGCGAGTCAGGAACATCTGCATCTGCTCGGGCGAAGTGTTCTGGGCCTCGTCGAGGATGATGAAGGAGTCGTTCAAGGTTCGTCCGCGCATGAAGGCGAGCGGCGCCACTTCGATCTGACCCTTCTCCAGATAGGCGTTGACCCGGTCAGCGTCGAGCATGTCGTACAGCGCGTCGAAGAGGGGCCGGAGGTACGGGTCGACCTTGGCCATCAGGTCGCCCGGGAGGAATCCGAGCCTCTCCCCCGCCTCGACGGCGGGTCGCGTCAGGATGATCCTGCTGACCTGGCGCTCGGCCATCGCGTTCACCGCGAGCGCCATTGCGAGATAGGTCTTCCCCGTCCCCGCCGGCCCGATCCCGAAGGCGACGGTGCAGCGGCGGATCGCCTCCACGTAGCGCTTCTGATTGACCGTCTTCGGCGTGATCTTCTTACCCCGGTGGCGCCAGACCACGTCTTCGAAGACGTCGCGGAGGTCGCGCGACTCGTCGAGCGCGGTCAGGACCGCGTCGACGGTCCCGGCCCCAATCGCATGGCCGCCCGAGACGAGCTCGGCCAGCTCGTCGATCACGAGCCGCGCTTCGCCGACCTTGTCCTTCTCGCCTTCGAGTGTCAGCTGGTTCCCGCGGAGGAGAACGGCCAGCCCGAGTCGGTTACGCAGGGCTCCGAGGATGCCGTCATCGACGGTTGCGAGCTCGGCGGCGACCTCGTTGGAGACTGAGAGAACTTCCTGCAACGGTGACAGTGTAGAGCGCGTTCCGGCACTGATTCCGCCGGGAAAGCGGTCTGCGACTAGGCGAGCTTCTCGCGGACGAGCCGGCTCACGGTCGAGCCGTCGGCCCGGCCGGATACCTGTGGCATGACGTCCGCCATCACGCGGCCGAGGTCCCGGATCGATGTGGCGCCGGTCTCGGCGATCGCATTGTCGACGATCTGCTCGAGCTCCTCCTCGTCGATCGGCTCAGGCATGAACTCCTCGATGATCGAGTGCTCCAACTCCTCCTGATCGGCCTGCTCGTCCCGCCCGGCTGCCCGGAAGGCCTCTGCCGCCTCGGCGCGGCGTTTGCGCTCGCGCTGGAGCACCTGCAGCTCCTCGTCGTCGTGGAGCGGGCGCTGCAGATCCTTTTCCGCCGAGCGGAGCGAAGCCAGGGTGAGCCGAAGCGTTCCGGCCCGTTTGCTGTCACGGGCTCGCATCGCGTCCTTGAGCTCGTCCTCGATCCGGGCGATCAGGCTCATCCGAACCCACCGAGCGCGCCGCCGCCAAGGATGTGCCAGTGCAGGTGAAAGACGGTCTGCCCGGCGCCCTCCCCCACGTTCACGATCACGCGGTAGTCCTCGAGCCCCGCCTCGCGGGCCGTCTCGGCGACGAACCGGACCATCCGTGCGGCCTCCTCGTCCGGAAAGACGTTCACGTCGCGGAGACTCTCGACGTGCCGCTCCGGCAGAACGAGGAGATGAACGGGCGCCTTCGGATGAATGTCTTTGACGGCGACGAACCCATCTTCCTTGCGGATGTGGTCGCCGTCTCTCGCAAGCGCGCAGAAGAGGCACTCAGACGACACCGACAATCCCCTCCTCGGCCACGGCCAGTGCGCGCGCACGGACGAGCGACCCCACCTGCGCGTCGACGAACCAGGGCGTGTAGTCGTCGGCGTAGCCCCGCCCGGGCCGGTCGACGAGCACGACGTCCTCTTCACCCAGCCGCGCGTGCCAGCGGCGCCGGCAGGCCTCGTCGGAGGCGCGACGGAGACGGGCGCTCCGTTCTTTCTTGACAGCCGGTGGCACCGGGTCGGCCTGCGCGGTCCGCGTGCCTGGCCGCGGGGAGTACGGAAACACATGCACCTTCGTGATTCCGGCCGCGGCGACGGTCGCGAGCGTCGCCTCGAAAGCGTCGTCGTCCTCGGCCGGGAAGCCGACCATGACGTCTGTCGTCAGGTTGAAGCCCTCTGCCTTGGCGATACGGCGGCGGTACGTCTTGACGTCGTAGCGTCGCCCCATCTCGCGGAGGACGCGGTCGTCGCCGGACTGAAGCGGCACGTGAAGGTGCCTGGAAACGGTGGGTGTCTCTCGCAGAGCGGCGACCAGCTCGTCGCCGAGGTGGTTGACCTCGATCGACGAGAGCCGGAGCCTGCCGAGTCCCGGCGTCTCGCCCGCCTCGCGTACCAGGGCGGCGAGCGTGTAGCCGTTCTGGCGGTCCCGGTAACACCCGAGGTTGACGCCCGTGAGGACGATCTCCCGATGTCCCTGCTCGACGCGCTTTCGAATCTCAGCCAGGACAGCGTCCGCCGCGCGGCTGCGGGAGGCACCTCGCACTTGCGGAATGACACAGAAGCCGCACGAGAAACTGCAGCCGTCCTGGATCTTGACGAACGCCCGGACACGGTCGAGGCCGACGGCAGCGTTCGTGCATCCGAGCACACCGACTTCCGCGGACACCTTCGCGGCTGTCTCCTCGCTGGGCAGCGAGATGACCCGGACGTTGGCCGGAAACCCGGCCAGCGCGCTGCCTGCCAGATTCGCCGCGCACCCAGTCACGTAGACCTTCCCGGAGCGGCGCGCAGCGCGCCGAACGGCCTGCCGCGACTTCCGCACCGCTTCGTGGGTGACGCAGCAGGTGTTCAGGACCGTGACGTCGGTCTCGCCTCCGGACTCGCTATGCCCGTCCGCGGCCAGCCGCTCGCGGAGCGCCTGAGCATCGGTGTGTGAGACCTTGCAACCGAGGAACTCGACGGAGAACGTCGCCATCGAGGACCGATCCTAGAGGGTTGCCCTGAAATTCGGCCGCCGCCGGGGCCCCAGACCAAGTCGGGCACCCATCTCAGGCCCCTAGCCGCGGTCGGGGAGCGTTGACGTGCCCTCGGCGTCCGAGCGGAGAGGCCGGCCGTCGTCGGAGTGGGTGCCTCGGCGCGCCAGGACGTACGCGACAATCCCCGCCGCGACGAGCACCAAACCGGCGACCAGCCACGGTGTGGGCGCATGCCCTCCGCAACTGACTTCGGTCTCCCCCGGACTGACGACGGCGTGGCCCTGCTCTGGGCAAGGGAGCGTGGTGCCGCGGTTCAGAAACGCGATCAGAAGACAGACGGCGCCTGCGCCGGAAAGCATGCCGAGCATTTCGGGCCCCGCGCGTCCGAACCGAAGGGCCAGCCAGATCGCGACCACGGCGAGCGGCGCGATGAAGAGGCCGATCGAGGCAGCCCCCAGCAAGGAGAAGACAACGAGTGCTCCTGCGAGCACCCAAGCTGCGAACACGAACCATCCGTCTCGACGCATCGAGCCTCCGCCCGAATTGTAGGAGGGGTTGGCGAAAGGCAGCCATACTTCCCTGAACACCACATGCGCGGAAAGTCGCAGCAGTGCAAGAAAGGAGTCCTCTGTGGGAGTGAAGCTCTATCGGTGCAAGAACATCTGGGTGAAAGCCTCGGGTCACCCATGCTGGCGCGTGCAGAAGGCTCTCGACGAACAGGGCATCGACTACGAGGTCGTGCCGGGCCCGTGGCCGGGCCAGCGGGCGGAGATCGAGCGCCTGAGCGGACAGCCCAAGTACCCGATCATCCAGTTCGAGGACGGCTCCGTCTACCGGGAGGAATCCAAGAATATGGCTGCGACGATCAAGGCCGGCAAGCTGTTCGAGAAGCAGGGCGCGCCCTCCTAATCGCGCTCGAGGCGGTCGGCGGCCCAGCCGCCGTGAACCCTCCTCCCGGCGTGTCTCCACCCCGGAAGCTCAGGGCGTTCGGACTCGAGGTATCCGGAGGTAACGAGTTGCCGGGAGGTCACCCGGGAGCCGGCGCGCTCGCAGAGGTCGAGTGCGATATTCGCAACGGCGAGCGCTGTTTCGGGAAGGTCGTCTGTGAGCACGTCTGCCTGCGCGACGGTGATCTCGACGCCGTTGGCCGCGGCGTTGCCCTGCGTCGCCTCGACCGCAGCGCCGTCGAAGTCGAGGGCAATCACGGGGGCGAAACCGAGGCGTGCTCCGGCGATGGAGAGAACCCCGGAGCCGCACCCGAGATCGAGCAAGCTTCCGGGCTCGAGCTCGAGCAGGTGCTCCAGGCAGATCTGGGTGGTCGGGTGCGAGCCGGTGCCGAACGCCCGGCCTGGGTCGATCACGACCGGGATCGCATCGGCATCAGGTTCTTCCCAAGGCGGGCCGATCCAAAGAGCGCCGATGCGGATCGGGCGGTGGAACTGCTTCCACCGCTCGGCCCAGTCGGGCTCGACCTCGGTCACACGGCCGGGTCCGAAGACCTGCCAGAGCCGCTCCTCTCCACCCGCGGTGGTGTAGGCGGCAAGCTCGAGCCCGCCATCCATCTCGACCTCCTCGAAGCCTTGCGGGAAGAGGTCGAGCATGACCGCTCGGCCCTCTTCGGCGCGGTCGTTCGCCATCCGAACGGAGACGCGCCGGAGCGGAGGGTTGCCCCTCAGCGGAACGCCGCCCGGATCTTGTCGAAGAAGCCCGCGTCGTCCTTGTAGGTGTGTTCGTTCGTGTGCTGCTCGAACTCCTGGAGCAGCCGCCGCTGCTCGTCCGAGAGGTGGCGTGGCACGGCGACGTTGACGAGTACGCGGTGGTCGCCTCGCCCGTAGCCCTGGAGCACAGGCATCCCCTTACTCTTCAGCACCCTGACTGTTCCGGGTTGTGTCCCGGGCTCGAACTCGATCTCGAGCTCCCCGTCGAGGCCTGGAACGGTGACGGTGGTACCGAGTGCGGCTTCGCTCATCGTGAGGCTGACACTGGAGATGACGTCGTTTCCGTCCCGAACGAGTCGCTCGTCGGCTCGGACGCGGACGAGGACGTAGAGGTCGCCCGCGTGCGCCCCGCGGCCCCCCGCGTGGCCCTCTCCCGAGAGCCGGATCCGCTGGCCGTCGTGGATTCCTGCGGGAATCTCGACCTCGAGCGAGCGCTCCCGGGTCACCCGCCCGTCGCCGTCGCACTGGGGACACGGCGTGGGCGTGACGCGTCCGCGGCCCGCGCAGGTCGGGCAGCTCTGGGTTCGAACGAACTGACCGAAGACCGAGCTCGAGACCGCCTGGAGTCGCCCCGCACCGCCGCACTGCGGGCAGGTCTCCAGGACTGTCCCGGGGGCAGCTCCGGACCCGTCGCAGGTCGAGCAGGCCACGGCGGCGGGGAACGGGATGGTCAGCACGGTTCCCTGCGCGGCCTCGACGAGCTCGATCTCGACCTCCGCGAGGAGGTCGGCGCCACGGCTCGAGCTAGCTCCAGCCGTGCGGCCGAAGATGTCTTCGCCGAAGAAGGCCGAGAAGAGATCCGAGAGACTCGAGAAGTCGGTCGGAACGTAGCCGCCGGTCTGGAGGCCCTCGTGCCCGTACCGGTCGTACAGCTCACGGGTCTCGGACTTCGAGAGGACTTCGTACGCCTCGGCGGCCTCACGAAACCGTACCTCGGCTTCCGGGTGGTCGGAGACGTCGGGGTGGAGCTCCCGCGCAAGGTTCCGGAACGCTTTCTTGATCTCCCGCTCGCCGGCTCCGCGGGAAACGCCAAGAACCTCGTAGTAATCACGTCTTGCGGTCGCCACGCTCGTAGGTTACTGACGGCCTTCCCGGTCGCTCGGCACCCGGGGTTACTCCTCGTACATCTCCTCGACAAAGCGGGAAAGCTCGTGTGCGGCAGACCGGACCGCGTCGATCGCCTTGACATAGTCCATCCGCGTCGGGCCGAGCAGGCTGACGGTCCCAAGGTTCCGGTGCCGGAGCCCGTACGGGGCGCTCACGAGTGAGATGCTCTGGAGCCCCGGATCCGCGAGCTCTGTGCCCATGCGAACGAATGGGCGCTTCGACATGAGAGTCGCACGCATGAGCTCGAGGAGGGCTGCTCGCTGCTCCAGGACCTCGAGGAGCCGCCTGTAGGCGTGCAGGTCGTCGGCGCGAAACTCGTCCAGCAGCCCGGCCGCGCCGCCCACGTACAGGGTCTGCTCCCCGGTCTCGACGAGGTCGGTGAAGGCGGGCCGGAGCTCTTCCAGGAAGGAGCGCTCGCGCGGGCCCACTTCAGCCTCGTCGAAGCGGCTCCGGAGCAGCCTCGGACCCAGGTGGAGACCGGCCAGGCGCTCGTTCAGATACTCGCTCGCCCACTCGGCGAGCCCGGGGTCGACCGGATTCGCAAAGGCGAAGAGCCGCTTGCTCACACCACCAGCCGACGTGATCACGACCACCATGACGAGCTGGGGCTGGAGCACCAGCACCTCGATGTGGTGAACCTGGGTCGCCTCCATGGGAGCGGAGACGAGCGCGAGCAGGTGCGTCAGCTGCGAGAGCGCCTCCGTGGTCGCCAGCAGGGCCGAGTCGACCTGGCTGCGAGCGTTGGAGAGATCGAGCAGGAGCTCAGCCGGCTTCGGTTCGAGACGCCCGAGCAACTGGTCGACGTAGAAGCGGTAACCGATCTCGGTCGGAACACGCCCCGCCGAGGTGTGCGGATGCATGAGGAGCCCCTGCTCCTCGAGGACCGCGAGCTCGTTCCGAACCGTGGAGGCTGACGCCTCGATGCGCGCGCTCTCGACCAGCTTCTTGGAGCCGACCGGAGCTCCGGTGGACACGTATTCCTCGACGACGCGCGCGAGGATCTCCTCCTGCCGCGTCGTGAGCGTTGGGCTCGGCTGCAGCGACATCGTTGGTTAAAGAGTAGCCATTTCCAGGGATTCTTCCAGCAACCCGACTGTGACCGCGTCTCCGAGGAAGCGTCCGCGCCAGGTCAGGACAAGACCGCCTCGGTGCCGCTCGACGAGACCGAGGCGCTCGTGCCGCTCGAGGGCCTCTTCGTTCAACGCCCCGGCCACGTCTGCGAAGGCCACGGGCTCGTCAAGGCGGAGCCCGAGCATGAGCCGCTCCCGGCGGTGCGTGTCGCCGTCGATTGGCTCGAGCTCTCTCGCCGGCGCCCGTGCGCCCTCGAGCGCACGGAGGTAGCCGCCGAGGCTCGGGGCGTTTCGCCACCTAAGACCTTCGACCGTCGAGACTGCGCCGATGCCGAGCCCTAGGTAGTCCCGCCCGAGCCAGTAGCCCAGGTTGTGTCTGGACTGGCGTCCGGGCCGGCAGAAGTTGGCCGTCTCGTACCAGCGATATCCGGCCGCGACCAGACGCTCGACGACTCGCTCGAAGTAACCCTCCATCGCTTCGCCTTGGCGGGCGAGCTCGTCACCGTAGGCGTGCGTGAACCGGGTTCCAGGCTTCGGCTCGAGCTCGTAGCACGAGAGGTGATCGGGCTCGAAAGAGAGAGCCTCGTCCAGGTCGCGTTCGAGGTCGGAGGGCTCCTGGCCGGGGATCCCGTAGATGAGATCCAGGGAAATGTTGTCAATCTTGGCATCACGAAGATAGTAGATCGCGCGGCGGACGTCGCCCGGTTGAGCCCGGCGCGCCAGCACGTCCAGGAGTCGCGGCTGGAAGCTCTGCACGCCCAGCGAGACTCGAGTGATCCCGCTCTCGGCGAGAACCTTCACGAGCTCGGCAGTGACCGTCTCGGGGTTCGCCTCGATCGTCACCTCGCTCGCACCCGGCAACCCCCCAAGCAGGCGCCGCAGCGCTCCCGGCTCGGTAAACGTGGGTGTGCCGCCTCCGAGGAAGACGGTGTCGAGCGGCTCGGACAGGACCCCTCGCTCCAGCTCGAGCTCGCCGAGGAGAGCGTCGACGTAACGCGCGTGCTGCTCCGGCCTACCGACCAGCGTGACGAAGTCGCAGTAGCCGCAGCGATGGGCACAGAACGGCAGGTGGAGGTAGAGATGGCGGACGCCTTCGGCCAGGGTCGTCATGAGCGCCGCTCCCCGTTCAAGTTGAGCACGGCGAGAAACGCCTCCTGCGGGATCTCCACCGTTCCGACCTGCTTCATCCGCTTCTTCCCTTTCTTCTGCCGCTCGAGGAGCTTTCGCTTGCGGCTGATGTCGCCGCCGTAGCACTTTGCGAGCACGTCTTTCCGGCGCGCCTTGATCGTCTCGCGCGCGATGATCCGCGAGCCGATCGCGGCCTGGATGGGTACATCGAACATCTGCCGCGGGATCTCCTGGCGGAGCCGCTCGACGAGGGCGCGCCCCCGGTCGTAGGCGAACTCGCGGTGGACGATCAGGGAGAGCGCGTCGACCGAGTCGCCCGCGAGCAGGATGTCGACGCGGACGAGATCGCCCTCCTGAAACCCGGTGACGTCGTAATCGAAGCTCGCATAGCCCTTGGTGCGGCTCTTCAGCTGGTCGTAGTAGTCGTAGACGATCTCCGCGAGCGGCAGGTCGTATGTCAGGAGGACACGGTTCTCGCTCAGGTATTCCATGTGGTCGAACTGGCCCCGGCGCTCGTTGTTCAGCTCCATCACGGTGCCGACGTACTCCTTCGGGACGATCGTCGTGGCCCGGATGAACGGCTCCTCCACGCGCTCGAACTCCCGCGGGAACTCGGCCGGGTTGTGGACCTCGAGCTCCTCGCCGCCGTGCGTGATCACGCGGTAGGCGACGTTCGGTGCAGTGACGAGGAGGTCGAGGTCGAATTCGCGCTCGAGGCGCTCCCGCACGATCTCCATGTGGAGGAGGCCCAGGAACCCACACCGGAAGCCGAAGCCGAGGGCCCTCGACGTCTCGGGCTCGTAGAAGAGCGAGGCATCGCTCAGCTTCAGCCGCTCGAGCGCGTCGCGAAGCTCCGGATAATCATCCGAGTCCGTTGGGAAGAGGCCCGCGAAAACAGTCGGCTTGACGTCCTTGTAGCCCGGAAGCGCCTCGCCGGCCGGGCGTTCCTCGCTCGTCAGTGTGTCGCCCACACGGAGCCGGCTCACGTCCTTCAGGCCGGTCATGACGTAGCCGACCTCCCCGGCCTCG
The DNA here is from genome assembly GCA_038209555.1 of Gaiellales bacterium. Taxonomy (GTDB): domain Bacteria; phylum Actinomycetota; class Thermoleophilia; order Gaiellales; family Gaiellaceae; genus DASQGA01. The sequence goes on along the minus strand of JBBQXP010000013.1, from coordinate 15,392 downwards.
AGAGAGGCGGTCGGAACGCGGTCCGGCGAGAAGAAGCCGAGCTCCTCCGGCTCGAATCGTGTCCCCTGTGCCATGGCCCGCAGGCGCTCCCGCGGGCGGAAGGAGCCGTCCACCATGCGGACGAACGCGACGACGCCGCGGTACTGATCGTACGAGGAGTCGAAGACGAGCGCCCGCGCAGGAGCTTCGGGATCTCCGCCCGGAGCAGGGATCCGCTCCACGATCGCGTCGAGGACGGCCTCGACTCCCTCGCCGGTCTTCGCCGAGATCCGGAGGACGCGCTCCGGGTCGTCGCCAACGAGCTCCGCGACCTCAGCCGCGGTGGCGTCTGGATCCGCCTGCGGAAGATCGATCTTGTTGACGACCGGGACGATCTCGAGGTTGTTCTCGATCGCCAGGTAGGCGTTTGCGAGCGTCTGCGCCTCGATCCCCTGCGCGGCGTCGACGACGAGGAGCGCACCCTCACACGCCTGGAGGGCGCGCGATACCTCGTACGTGAAGTCGACATGCCCGGGCGTGTCGATCAGGTTTAGCTGATGGCCTTTCCACTCGACGCGGACCGCCTGCGCCTTGATCGTGATGCCGCGCTCCCGCTCCAGGTCCATCGTGTCGAGCACCTGGTTGCGCATCTCCCGAGCGGTCAAAGTGTCCGTCACCTCGAGAATGCGGTCGGCCAGAGTCGACTTGCCGTGGTCGATGTGGGCCACGATGGAGAAGTTGCGGATTCGGTCGAGACTCATACAGAGGGTCGAGAGCGGCGCAGCAGGAAGAGCAGCGCATCGAGCTCTTGGATGCGAAGGATACGGGCCGTGCCCAGGAACGCTGCGACCGCGAGCGCGACGCCGAGCCCCACCGAAACGATCTGGGCTCCGAGCGACCGGCCGAGCCACTGATCCAGGCCGTACCACGTGCCGAAAGCGACCGCCGCCGCCAGGCCCGATGCGACCGCGGTCCGCACATAGGCGTCGATCGTCTGACGCCCCTGGAGCCGTCCCAGCCGGCGGCGGAGAAGAATGAGCAGCGCCACCGTCCCGGCGATGTTCACGATCGACGTCGCAAGCGGAATCCCCCAGATACCGACGCGGAACAGCGCAGCGTCGAGCGCCGCATTCAGGACGAGGTTCCCGAGGGCGACTGAAGTTGGGATCCAGGCGTTTTGCAGGCTGAAGAAGGCGCGGTTCAGCATCAGCATCGTCCCGTTGAAAGTCAGGCCGATGACGAAGGCGGCGAGACCCTGGGCGACGATGGTCGTCTCCTCGTCACCGAAGGCACCGCGCTCGTAGAGGAGCCGAACGATCGGGACGGACAGGACAGCGGTGACGGCGCTGGCGGGTAGTAGGAGGAAGCCGATCTGCCGGAGGCCACTCGAGACCGTCTCCCGAAAGCCGTCCGTGTCGGCGCGGGCGGCGAGCCGCGAGAGCGCCGGGAAAAGCACTGTCGCGACCGCGACCGCGAAGATCCCCTGCGGCAGCATGTAGATCCGGAAGGCGGCGTCGATCGCACTCGGCGCCAGGAGCGGATCGATGTAGCGGGCCGCAAAGAACGTGTCCACGAGCAGGTTGAAGTTGATAAGCCCGATCCCGAGCGTCACGGGAATCATCAGCGCGAAAACGCGCTTCACCGCTGGGTCGCGGACGTCCAGCGCGACGCGGAGCCTGCCGTCGAGGCCCCGGAGCCACGGGATCGGAACGAGGAGCTGGATCAGCGTGCCGGCGACGACCCCGCCGGCGTAGACGTAGAGCGCAGCCGAGTCGCTCTCGGTCCTTGGGACGCCGACGACCAGGGCGGCGATGATCGCCAAATTCCACAGCACCGGCGTCAGCGCCGGCACCGTGAACTGCTCGTAGCTGTTCAAGATCCCGACGACGACCCCCGAGAGCCCGAGGAGGACGACGATCGGGAACAGAACCCGCGAGAGCCCGACGACAAGGTCCTGATCGGCTCCGTCGTACCCGAACGGTCGCATGACCCAGGGGGCGAGCAGCATGAAGAGAGCGGTGATGCCGCCCAGCCCGAGCAACATGAGCCAGAAGATCGTCGAGGCGACCCGCCACGCCCTGGCCCGATCGCCCTTCTCGAGCATCTCGCTGAAGATCGGCATGAAGGCCGCCGAGAGCGCCGAGTCGGCTACGAGCGCACGGACGAGGTTCGGGACCTGGAACGCGACCGTGAACAGGTTGATCGGGCCTTCGACGCCGAAGTAGCGGCGGACGACCACCTCGCGGAAAAGTCCGACCACGCGCGAGAGAAGGGTTGCGAGCGAGAACAGGGCCGTCGATCTGGCGAGGCGCCGACTGCGTGCCCCTCCATCGAGGTCGGCTGCTGCAGAGCCCTCGGCCGCAGTGTCTTCGGGGCGATCGACCATCGTGGCAATCGTAGGGAAGGGGCCGCCCGGAGCCGCCGGCGGCCCGGTCCGGCCGGGAGCTGCGCCGACCCTCCGGGGTCAGGGCTTCGGCCGGACCTTTGCTAGCATGCGAGCGCCCGCAGGACGGGCTCTTTTTCTGCCATGCCGAATATCAACCAACAGAAGCACCGGGTCCGAAGCGCCGCCCGACAGCGGCTGGAGAACCTGCGCTGGCGCTCGACGGTGAAGACCCTTCAGAGGCGCCTCGAGACCGCCGTGGCCGACGGAGACAAGGAACGCATCGCAAGCGAGCACCGCGAGCTCGTCCGCTGGCTCGACAAGGCCGCAGCCCAGGGCGGGATGCACAAGAACCGGGCCGCGCGCAAGAAGTCTCAGGCCGCCAAGCTCGTTGCCTCAACCTAGGGGCACGCGACCGCCCTCGGTCAGCTCTGGCCCGGGACACCCGCGGCCCACCTCCCGCTATTAAGTCTAGTGAGCAAAATCGCGCGCGTGGCGCGCGAAGAGTGGCGACTTCGTCACGGCTGTCTCGGAACCCGTGCCTGAACCCGGAGGCAGCGGAGTGGGTTTGAGCTCGCGTTCCTAGTGGTGTGCGAGCTCCGAGGTCCTCGTGACGTCGACGACTCCGCGGATCAGCTCGAGCTCACCGGCCAGGCGGCTCGCACCTTTCAGCGCCTCGTCCAGCTCCGCGAGACGCACGATCGCGTCGTCAAGTTCCTCGCGCGAATAGTTCCGCGAGTGTTCGAGCGCCTTCCGCACACGGAACTCGTGCCTGCGCACCTTCTTCGCGATCTCTTTTGCGGCCAGACCTTCATCTGCGAAGACCTGGACAGCGCGCACGAGCTCGACCTGGCCCGTCACCTTCATGGCGACGACGAAGGGGTCGTTGTGCTCGAGCGCGGCTTCGCAGGCCTCCAGCGTGGCCTGGAGGTTCCGCGATCCCCAGGCGTCGCCGAGCGCCCACCCCGGCGGCTCGTGTGCAGAGACGGCGAGGTGCTCGACCTCGCGCCGGCTCACCGGCTCGGTTCCGGCCCAGGCGGAGATCTTCTCGAGCTCGGTGGTCAGCGCTGTCGGGTCATCGCCAACGATCTCGATCAGCGCGCGCACCGCCTCCCCGTCCAACTGAAGATGAAGGCCTTCGAGCTGGGCCCGTACCCAGCCCGGCAGATCTCGCGGCTTCGGGATGTCGAACGTGAGCACCTTCCCGCCCTTCTTCAAGGCGTCAGCGAGCGTCGAGGCTTTTGGCGGCTCGTCGGTCACGAGCGCCAGAATCGAGCCGGGCGCCGGATCGACGAGATACGTGGCGATCGCCTGAGCGTCCTCGGCCTTCCAGCGCTCGACCCCCTCGACGACGACCAGCCGGTCGGCCTCGGACCCGAAGAGCCCCATCGCGTTGCAGGCCTCGACCGCGGCCGCGCCGCTCGTGTCGGAGGCATGCAGGAGCTCGAGGGCCTCGTTTCCGATCCGGGCTCGGAGCCGGCTCAGCGCTCGCCGCACCTTCGACCCGTCGGTTCCGGTGAGCAAATAGACGGGGAGAAGCTGCTCGCGGGACATCCGAGCGGAGCATAGTCAGGGGTCCGTCCGGACCGAGAAGCTCCGGCCGTCGGATTCGATCACGACCCGCCCGTCCTCGTCCGTGCGATACACCTCGAGGCCCGGGTCCCGCGCCAGGGCAGCGAGTGTCGAAGGCGTGGGGTGGCCGTAGTCGTTTCCCGTGCCGACTGAAATCACGGCGATCCGGGGATCCACCAAGTCGAGAAGCTCGCGGAGCCCTGGGTCCGACGATCCGTGGTGGGCGACCTTCAGCACCTCGACCGGGGGCGGACGAAGCGGCAGGGTCACCTCGGATTCGGCGTCGGCAGTGAGGAGAACGTCGAAGGTGCCATAAGTGGCGAGAAGGACGACTGCGTGCTGATGTGGGTCCTCGCTCTCGACGCCGGGCCCGTCAGGCCAGAGGACGCGGAGACGGAGCCGGCCGAGCCGGTAGAGGAGTCCCACCCGCGCCGGGACGACTCGAACGTGCTCCTGTCGCGCCTCTGCGAGCGCCGCTCGCTCGTCGGAGCTATCGGTCGGCTCGAGCGGGTCGAGTACGAACCCCACCTGGAGACGGTCGAGGATCTCGACGGCGCCACCCACATGATCTCGATGCGGATGCGTGAGGATCATGCCCGCCAGCCGGGAGATCCCGAGCGTCCGCAGCTGGTCAGCGACCTCGGCCTCCGGAGGGCCTTCGTCCACGAGCACCGCTCCCTGCGCCACCTGTAGCAGGATGGCATCCCCCTGGCCGACATCGAGGACGGTCACACGGAGACCACCCGGCGGCAGAGGCGGGTCCTCCTCTCCGGCCGAGCGCCAGGCCAGGCCGAGAACCGCCGCCATTGCCGCGAGCGCCAGGACACGTCTGCCACGCGGCGGGCGAAGACGGGTGGCGAGGGTGACTACGAGCACACCCGCGGCGAGGACCGCTACTCCTTCCCCGGAAGTGACCTGAGCGTGTGGAAGCCCGCCCACGAGACGGGCGCTGAGCGCGAGGTAGGCCGCCAGCCAGCCGTTCAGCCACCCGAGCGCCAGCGCCGCCGCCGGGAAGATCGGATCGAGAAGCGTCGCGGCGAAGGCGAGTCCCAGGAGAGGCGCCACGACCGGTTCGGCCAGAGCGTTTCCGAGCACGGAGTAGACGGGAATCGAGCCGAACTCCAGCCACAGGATCGGCGCCGTCACGATGCCGCAGGCGGCGGAGACCGCAAGCGCTGCCGCAAGTCGACGTGGCAACGGGTAACCCTCCAGACGCCGCTCGACTCTCGGAACCGCAACAAAAATCGCGGAGACGGCCGCGAAGGACAGCTGAAAGCCCGGCTCGAGGAGCGCATACGGAGTCGCCGCCATCAGCACAGCTGCTCCAACCAGGAGTGCGTACCAACGGTCGGCGGGCCGCGACGCGAGCCATGCCAGAGATGCGAGCGATCCGGCGACTCCTGCCCGTACGACTGAAGGCTGCCACCCGACCGCGGCGACGTAGGCGAGCACCGACAGGAGCGCAGCCACCTGCCCGGCCCAGCGAGGAAGGCCGAGGCCCCAGGCAAGCAGAAGCGCCCCCGCGATCACGTACGCAACGTTTTGGCCAGACACCGCCAGGAGGTGATAGAGGCCCGAGGCACGGAAGTCGTCGCGGAGCTCCTGATCGAGCCCCTCGTCCTCTCCGAGCACGACGCCCGCGACCACTGCCCGCCGCTCGCCGCCGAGCCCTGGTGCAAGCGACCGATCGACACGTCGCCGTAGGGCATCCGCGAGTCCTCCGATCCCGCCGCGACGGCCGACGACCCGATACCCGCTAGCGACGAGCACCGCGTGCACGCCCTGCCGCCTCAGGTATGCAGCTTCGTCGAACCGAGCCCCTTCTTCTGCGGGACGCGGGCGGCGGACGCTTGCGACCACCTCGAGCAGCGATCCCTGTGGCGGTGCACGGCCGCGCGGGAGCTCGAGCCGCGAGGGCTCGTCCGTCCGCTCGGACCTGAACCTGTGCACCCGGATCGGAACCCGCACGGCGAATGCGCTCCGGCGCGCCGGACCCGTCACCTCGACCAACGCGGAGCCGGCTTCACCGGCGGCGGGAGCGAGCTCGCTCCGATCGATCTGCTCGAGCCGAGCACTTCCCCACCAGAGCCCGGTCAGGAGTAGGGCCGCCCCCAGGGCCAGCGTTCGTCCGGCTCCGAGCCAGACCGAGGCAAGGGCCAGGACCCCTGCCGCAAGCGCCAGAGCAAGAGTTGGGGCACGGACGACAAGCGATAGGCCGAGGCCCGCACAGAAGCAGCCGAGGACGAGGTCCGGCGCGCGCAGCCGACTCCGGCATTTCACAGGTCGACGAGCGCTTTCAGGTCCTCGAGGCGAGCCGGCCCGATGCCCGGAACGGCGTCGAGCTCCTCGACGGTCTGAAAGGCACCGTGCTCGGTTCGGTAGGCCAGGATCTTCTGAGCGGTGACCGGCCCGATCCCGGGAAGCGTGTCGAGCTGCTCGAGCGTCGCGGAGTTCAGGTGGATCTTCCCGCCCGGGGCGGAACCTGGGACACCGTCCGCTGCGGCTGTCGTCGCCCCGGGATCGCCACGGGCCGGCACCACCACCTGCTGCCCGTCCGCGACCGGCGATGCGAGGTTCACGAGCTCGAGCGCGGCTTTCGGCTTCGCACCTCCTGCTTTCCGAATCGCGTCATTGGTGCGGCTGCCGTCGCGCAGCCGGTACAGGCCCGGCCTGCGTACCGCACCAACCACATGGACGAGGAGCGTGCGGACCGGGGCTGTCTCGGCCGCGAGCGTTCCTGCGGGCGCCCGCACTGTTTCGGGACGAGCCCGATCCTCGCCCCCGCCCAGCGCGAAGCGCCCTCCCATGGCCAGCAGAAGGAGAACAGCGAGTGCGTAGGCGGCCGCGCGCCGGCGCGAGATGGACGGCATCTGCACTCGCTCGATGCTGGCGGGAAAAGACGCGCGAGTGATGCTCCGTTCGTGCCAGAACGAACACGAATCTCTTGCCACTCAAACCTGCGAGGCACAAGATCGACCCGTGACAGACGAGTTCGTGGCCTTCCTCGGCATCTCGCTGCTCGTGATCGCGGTCCCCGGACCGGACACAGCCCTGACGATCCGGAACACGCTGGCCGGTGGGCGGGGGCCGGCGTCTTCACTGCACTCGGAGTCGCGACGGGACAAGCTGTCTGGACGCTCGCGACGAGCACGGGCCTCGCGGCGCTCCTGCTCGCTTCGGAACCCGCGTTCCTCGCAGTCAAGCTCGTGGGAGCGGCCTACCTCGTGTTTTTGGGAGTGCAGGCGTTGTGGGAAGCCCTGCTCCCGGCTTCCGCCCCGTCTCGCCGGGTGACGGTCGGCACCTCACGCCGGAGAATCGACCGCGGGGTCGCCCTGCGGCAGGGCGTCGTTAGCAACCTCGGGAACCCGAAGATGGCCGTCTTCTTTACCAGCCTCCTGCCCCAGTTCGCGCCACACGGCGACGCCTCGTTCGCCGCGCTCTTCCTTGCTCGGACTCGTCTTCTGCTCGCTGACGCTCGCCTGGCTGGCCGTCTACGCGGTCGCGGTCGCGAAGGCGGGCGACTGTCTCCGCCGGTCCGGGATTCGTCGCGCGCTCGAAGGCGCGGCCGGCGCCGTCCTCGTCGCGCTCGGCCTCCGCATCGCGACCGAGCGCTAAGTCCCTAGTGCTTCGCGGCCGGCTTGGCCACGTCGAACTGCTCTTCCTCGGTCGAGCCCTTGAGCGCGAGCGTCGAGCTGGCGCCTGCCGACGCTGCCTCGGAGACGCCGTCGAAGTACCCGGCGCCGACCTCCCGCTGGTGCCGCGTCGCCGTGTAGCCCTCGGATTCCAGCTCGAACTCCCGCTCCTGGAGCCGGACGTACGCGGTCATGCCCTCCTCGGCGTAGCCACGCGCCAGCTCGAACATCGACTCGTTCAGCGCATGGAAGCCCGCCAGGGTGATGAACTGGAACTTGTAGCCGAGAACTCCGAGGTCGTCCTGGAAGCTCGCGATCGCCTCGTCGTCCAGTGCCCGCCTCCAGTTGAACGACGGCGAGCAGTTGTAGGCCATGAGCTTGCCCGGGAACTCGGCGTGGACGGCTTCGGCGAAGGCGCGCGCCTCCTCGAGATCCGGCGTCGAGGTTTCAAACCAGAGGACATCGGCATACGGCGCGTACGCGAGCGCGCGAGCAATCACAGGCTCGAGCCCCGGCTGCACGTGGAAGTAGCCCTCGGGGGTCCTCTCGCCGGTCACGAACTCGCGGTCGCGCTCGTCCACGTCGCTCGTGAGAAGGGTCGCGGAGAGCGCATCGGTCCGGGCCACCAGCACCGTCGGGACGCCCATGACGTCCGCCGCGAGCCGGGCGGCGTTCAACGTCCGCACGAACTGGCTCGTGGGGACGAGCACCTTGCCGCCCAGATGGCCGCACTTTTTTTCCGACGCGAGCTGGTCCTCGAAATGCACGCCCGCGGCGCCCGCCTCGATCATCCCTTTCATGAGCTCGAACGCGTTCAGCGGCCCGCCGAACCCTGCCTCAGCGTCGGCAACGATCGGGGCGAGCCAGTAGGTGTCGCATTTGCCCTCGGCCCATTCGATCTGGTCGGCCCGCGTGAGTGCGTTGTTGAGGCGCCGGACTGCTGCGGGGACGCTGTTCGCTGGATAGAGGCTCTGGTCGGGATAGACCTCGCCCGCGAGATTCCCGTCGGCGGCGACCTGCCAGCCAGAGAGATAGATCGCCTCGAGCCCGGCCTTCACCATCTGGACGGCCTGGCCGCCCGAGATGGCTCCGAGCGCACGCACGTACCCGTCTCCGCTCAGGAGCTCCCAGAGGCGCTTTGCGCCAAGCTCCGCGAGCGTGTGCTCGACGTGGACCGAGCCTCGGAGCCGGACGACGTCCTCCGCTCCGTACGCGCGCTCGATGCCCGCCCAGCGTTCGCCTTCCCACGCTCCCGCGAGCTTGCCCACCTGTCCGTTGAACTGGCTCATGCCTCTCCCCCTAGTCCTGTTACGTACGACGGACGGCGCCTCAGGCGCCGTCGGGCCCAGCTCGAATCGAGCAGCGCCGGCCTAATCCGTATCGTGATCACGCTCGCACCAATCCGGACAGGTGCACTCCGCCACCTCGGCGGTGCAGAGCATCAGGACCGGCCTGAGGTCGGGCGCGACGGGCGCGACGGGCGCGATGGGCGCGTCCATCTCGATGATCTCGTAGCTCGACTGCAGCATCACTCGAGTGTAGGCGCCGAATCACCATTCGCATAATCGTTTGCTTAGATCGAATACATAGATATGATCTATGAGTGCGCCTGGCGCAGATCGAAGGCTTCGTCGAGGTCGCAAGGAGTCGGAAGCTCGGGCAGGCGGCACGCGAGCTCTTCATCACGCAGCCGGCCTTGACGGCGCGCATCCAGCGCCTCGAGCAGGAGCTCGGGGTACCTCTGTTCGTCCGCACTCCGACCGGCATGCGCCTCACCGACCCGGGACGGACGTTTCTCCCGTGGGCCGTGCGCGCGCTCGACGCCGTCGACGAGGGCCGCCGGCACGTGGAGGAGCTCGCCCGCGGTGGCGCCGGAGAGCTGGCGATCGGGGCAGCGCCGGCTGTCAGCACCTACGTCCTCCCCGCGCTCCTGAAGAGCTTTTCTGACGATCTGCCGAACGTGAGCCTCGTCGTGCGCACCGGTCACTCGGAAGAGGTCCTCGACATGGTCTTGCGGGGCGAAGTCGAGGTTGGCCTCGTACGGGCGCTCCTCCATCCGCAGATCCAGAGCGTGCCGATCTACGAGGAGAGGCTCATCCTGGTCACCGACCCTTCGCATGCGTTCGCCGGGCGCAAGCGCATCGCGATCGCAGAGATGGCCGAAGCGGAGCTCATCCTCTTCGACCGCACCTCGAGCTACCACGGGCTCACGAGCTCGTTCTTCCGCGAGGCAGGAGTGACGCCGCGCGGCGTCATGGAGCTCGACAACATCGATGCAGCGAAGAAGATGGTGCAGCAGGGGCTCGGCGTCGCCCTCCTCCCTCAGACCGCGGTCGCGGGTGAGCTCGCCGACGGCAGCCTCGTGGCCGTTCGGATCGCCGATGTCGAGCCCGCCCGGCGCCAGATCGTGGCGGTGCGGCGAAAGGACGACGGCGAGCCGAGCGGGCTAGTGGCGGCCTTCATGAAGACGCTCTCAGGCGCCGAGGTCGGTCGCGCTCGCGGCCGCAGGCCGAGCCGGCGCTAACCGACGACGAGGTTCACGAGCTTGCCGGGCACGACGATTCGCTTGCGGATCTCCTTGCCGTCCAGGTGAGCACGAACCTTCGGCAGCTCCGTGGCTCGTGCGACAAGCTCATCCTCCGAGAGGTCGGCTGGAACCTCGACCTTGTCCCGCACCTTGCCGTTCACTTGCACGACCAACGTAAATGTGTCGCGCTCGAGCATGGCCGGATCCGGCTCCGGCCAGACCTCCTCCCAGAGCCGCCCATGACCCAGTCGCTCCCACAGCTCCTCTGCGACGTGCGGCGCATACGGCTGCACGAGCGAGACGATCGTCTCCGTGGCGAACCGAACGGCGGCGCCCTGGTCCGGGTCGTCCTTCGCGTGGTACGCCTCGTTCAGGAGCTCCATCAGGGCGGCCACCGGCGTGTTGAACTGGAAGCGCCGCTCGATGTCGTCCGTGACCTTCTCGATCGTGGCGTGCGCGCTGCGAACCAGCGGTCCATCAGCGGGCGCGCCCGCGTCGCCGCGCTCGGCTACCTCGTGTGCCACCCTCCACAGCCGCGCCAGGAAGCGTGACGTGCCTTCGATGCCCGTGTCCTGCCACTCCTTGTCCTCGTCGGCACGCGCCATGAACAGAATGTAGAGCCGGGTAGCGTCGGCCCCGTAGTGCGAGATCATCTCGTCGGGGGGAACCACGTTCCCCTTCGACTTGGCCATCTTGGCGCCGTGGCGGTAGATCATCCCCTGGTTGAACAGGCGCGCGAAGGGCTCACGGAAGTCGACCAGGCCCATCTCCTGCATCACCTTCGTGAAGAAGCGCGCGTAGAGGAGGTGGAGGATCGCGTGCTCGATCCCCCCGATGTACTGGTTGACGGGGAGCCAGTAGTTCGCGATCTGGGTCGAGAAGGGCGCTTCGTCGTTGTCCGGGTCCGTATAGCGGAGGAAGTACCAGGAGGAGTCGACGAAGGTGTCCATCGTGTCGGTCTCGCGCCGCGCGGGCCCACCGCAGGACGGGCAGGTCGTCCGGACCCAGTCTTCGGCGGCCGCAAGCGGCGAGCGCCCCTTCGGGAGATAGTCGTCGACCTCGGGCAGGAGCACCGGCAGGTCCTCGTCCGGGACCGGGACGATGCCGCATTCGTTCTCGCAGTACACGACTGGAATCGGCGCACCCCAGTAGCGCTGACGGGAAAGCAGCCAGTCGCGGAGCCGGTAGCTGATCGCGGGTCGCCCCAGGTGATTGGCCTCGAGCCACTCGACGATCGCCTTCTTCGCCTCCGGGCTCGTCATCCCGGTAAAGGGGCCGGAGTCGACGAGCCGCTCGCCTTCGGTGTGCTGGACGAAGGCTCCCTCCTCGGCCGGCTCGCCTTCGGCCGGGGCAACTACCCGACGGATCGGGAGCCCGAACTTCTGCGCGAAGGCGTAGTCTCGCTCGTCATGGGCCGGGACGGCCATGATCGCGCCCGTCCCGTAGTCCATGAGGACGTAGTCGGCGACCCACACGGGGATCTGCTCGCCGTTGACAGGGTTGGTCACGTACCGACCGGTGAAGACGCCCGTCTTCTCCCGGTCGGGGTCTGCCCGCTCGACCGCCGAGCGAGCGGCAGTGTGGCGCACGTAGTCGAAGACGGCCGCTTCGTACTCAGTGCCCTCGACCAGCCGGGGGACGAGCGGATGCTCGGGTGCGAGCACGAAGAAGGTGGCGCCGAAAAGCGTGTCCGGCCTCGTCGTGAAGACCGGCAGGTCGATGTCGAGCTCCTCGATCCGGAAGATCGCCTCGGCGCCCTCGGAGCGGCCGATCCAGTTTCGCTGCATCGTCAGAACGCGCTCCGGCCAGGATTCGAGGAGGTCCATCTCGTCGAGCAGGGCGTCCGCATACGACGTGATGCGGAAGAACCACTGCTCGAGGCTCTTCGCCTCCACCTCGTGCCCGCAGCGCTCGCAGCGGCCGTCGATCACCTGCTCGTTCGCCAGCACGGTCTGATCGTTCGGGCACCACTTGACCGGCGCCTCCTTGCGGTATGCGAGATCGCGCTCGAGGAAGCGAAGGAAGAGCCACTGCGTCCAGCGGTAGTAGCGCGGGTCGGCCGTCGAGACTTCGCGCGACCAGTCGACCGCCCAGCCCATCCGCTTCATCTGCTCGCGGATCGCGACGATGTTCCGCTCGGTGATCTCTCGCGGGTGGCGACCCTCGCGGATCGCCGCGTTCTCGGCCGGCAGACCGAAGGCGTCGTAGCCCATCGGTCGCAGCACGTTGAAGCCACGGCGCCGGCGCACGTGCGTCACAACGTCGCCGAGGGTGTAGTTGAGGACGTGGCCCATGTGCAGCTCGCCCGAGGGGTAGGGCAGCATCTCGAGGACGTAGGACTTGTCCGCGTCCTCGGCCTTCACGGGCAGGGTCGGATTCGGGACGAGAAACGCCTGCTCGCGCTCCCAGACCTCCTGCCACTTCTTCTCTACTTGCTCCGGCTCGTACCGCTCCATCGGGCTCCTAGAACAAAAAAGCCTCTCGCGTGAGAGGCCAGGGGAACATGAACGGGCGCTCTCGCCCCGCTAGGTCCCCCTTGGATTGCTAAGTCCACGAATCACCGGTTCAACCTTACCGAATCGTCCTTCACGGCTCGCGAGCCGGCCCAGGAAAGCCGTGGCCGGGCGGCTCCTCCCGCTCGAGCTCCTGCTCTTCCTCGGCCTTCGGGCCCGGGATGCCGGGGTCCTGCGGCAGGTCGGGGTCGGTCGGCTCGTCCTCGCCCGGAGGCCGTGCCTGCCTTTCGGGATCCTCCGCCATGCGAGCCACCTACCCCTATGCCTTCCGGGCGAACCCGAAGGCGAGCCCTTGACCCGGTGCCCGCGAGCCTCCTACGCTGGCGACCGAACGACGGTGCCTCAATCTCACACGAGTCGGGAGGAGCGATGACGGCGTACCCCCGCCTGTTCTCCGAATGGCAGATCGGCAAGACGACGATCAAGAACCGGGTCGTCTTTCCGCCGACCTGTCCCAGCTGGGTGTCGGACCCGTGGAACGGACTGTTCACGGATATGGCGACCGCGTATTACGCCGAGCGCGCCAAAGGCGGCGTCGGTCTCATCATCATCGGCGCCACGCACGTCCACCCCAGCTCGATCATGGCGCCGCTGCTCATGCCACAGCTCTTCGACGATAGACAGATCGAGCCACTCTCGAAGATTGCCGGCGTCTGCCACGAGCACGGCTGCAAGCTCGCGATCCAGCTCTGGCACTCGGGTGTCCGCGGCTTCCCTACCTTCAAGCAGGAGCCGACCTTCGACCCTGACGCGACGTGGTACACGGTCTCCCCGAGCCAGGTCCCGCTGGGCGAGTTTCCGGCCGGGTCGATCCCGAAGGAGCTGGACGAGGACGAGATCGAAGAGATCCTTGCCGCCTACGGAAGCGCGGCGGCCCGGGCCGAAGCGGCAGGCCTGGACGGGGTCGAGTTCCACCTGAGCCACGGCTACCTGCCGTGGCAGTTCCTCTCCCCGCTCTACAACAAGCGCACCGACCGATGGGGCGGCTCGTACGAGAACCGGCTGCGCTTCCCGGTCGAAGCGCTCAAGCGGATGCGTCAGGCCGTCTCAGAGGATGTCTTCGTCGGCTACCGGATCAACTCGACGTCGTTCTGGCCGGGCGATCTCGAGCTCGACGACGTGAAGCAGATCGTCCAGGACCTGGAGCAGCAGACGGAGGTCGACTACGTCAACGTGTCCGCGGGCGTCCACCACGCGTTCATCCACACGCCGATGGAATTCGAGCCGGGCTGGGAGCGCGGCTACGCCCGCGGAATCAAGGACGTCTCGTCGAAACCCGTCCTGCTGGTCGGAAGGATCACGACGCCCGACGTGGCCGAGATGCTGCTCGAAAGCGGGGATGCCGACGCCATCTGCCTGGCGCGACAGCTCTTCGCCGACGCCGACTGGGCCGTCAAGGCGCAAGAGGGGCGCGAAGAGGACATCCGGAGGTGTGTGGCAGCCAACTTCTGCTGGAAGAGCGTGAGTCGTGGCGGACGTGTCCAGTGCGTCTACAACCCGGAGGTCGGACGTGAGGCGACCTGGGGCAGCGGAACGCTGACCCCCGTCTCGACTCCGAAGAAGGTTCTGGTGATCGGAGGTGGACCCGCGGGTCTCGAGTTCGCGCGCGTGAGCGCAGCGCGGGGCCACGACGTCGTCGTGCTCGAGCGGGAGGCGGAGCTGGGCGGGCACGTGCGCCTCCAGTCGCTCCTCCCGAGCCGGGACGAGTTCGGTCGAATCGCCACCTGGCTCGAGACGCAGGCGCGGAAGAACGGCGCCGAGATCCGGACCTCCTCGCCAGTCACCGCGGAGAACCTGCAAGAGATCCTCGCCGCGGACGCGCCGGATCACGTCGTGGTGGCGACCGGCTCGAAGTATCGAGTCGACGGCTTCCAGGGCTGGACGGCGGATCCCCTGCCCGGCCACGAGAGCGGCCGGTGCATCAGCTGGGAAGACGTGGTCACCGGGAAGGTGCATCCGTCCGGAAACGTCGTCGTTCTCGACGACGACTGCGGCGTCATCGCCCCTCTCTGCGCGGTCGGCTTGGCGGAGAACGGGACCGATTCGGTGAAGATCGTCACACGCTGGCCGATGATCGGCCTCGACACGATCCTCGATGTCTACCTCGACTGGATCCTTCCCAAGATCTACAAGGCCGGCGTCGAGATGGTCACCAGCCACTTCGTCCGCTCGATCGAAGGCAACCAGCTCACGCTCTACAACGTGCACGACGAGGAGGCGCAGCTCGTCCTCGACGCGGACTGGCTCGTCATGGTGACCGCAAGAACGTCGGAGAACCACCTCTATTCTCTGGTCAAGGACAAGGGCCTGAGTGTCGAGATGGTCGGCGACGCGATTGCTCCCCGAAGCACATACGAGGCCGTCTACGAGGGTCACCGCCAGGCGAGAAAGGTCTGATGCGCGTTGCCACCGTCGTTGCGGGCGGCGAGCGGTGGGCTGCGGTCCTCGAGGGCGACCGTGCGTTCGTGACGGAGGTCCCCGGGCTCGATGCTGCTCTCGCGGCGTCGATCGACCTCATGAGCGCACCCGGTGAATGGCACCCGTTAGCCGACTTGCAGCTCGACGCACCGCTCCGCCCCCCGGTCGTCTTTTGTGCCGGACAGAACTACCGCGATCACCTCGCTGAGAAGGCGCCGGTCGCGGTTGACGAGCCGGAGTTCTTCCTCAAGGCGGGTCAGACGATCGCCGCGCCTGACGATCCAGTCCAGATCGAACGGGACGTGACCGAGAAGCTCGACTACGAGACCGAGCTCGGGGTCGTGATCGGCCGCAGGGGCAGACGAGTG
>JBBQXP010000012.1:0-44668 GCA_038209555.1 Gaiellales bacterium | reverse complement strand
ATCGAGGACAACCGCGCGGAGTCGATGAGGCTCGGCCTGGGGCTGAGCCGTCTCCAGCTCCGGCTGGAGGAGCTCGAGGGGCGGCCGGAGTCGCACGTTGCGAAGTTCGCGCGGGCGCACCTCGCGGACGACCTGGCTGCCATGGACGCGGCGCGGGTGGAAAGCGTGCAGGAGTACGCGGCGCGGTACCACACGGTGCCCGGCGAGGAAGTGCTCACGGCAGCGGGCTTCCGCGTCGTGGTGGCCGCCGAGCGGCGCGACGAGGGGGCCGCGTCGTGAGAACCGTCAAGGATACGCTCCTGCTCGATGGACCGAGCGGCTCCGTCGAGTACGAGGTCGAGGCCGACTTCAACCCGGGCGAGAAGGACCACTTCGACCCGCGCGTCGGTGGCCCGGGAGGCTGGACACCGGGCTCCGCCCCGTATCTCGAAGAGGTCCGGGTGTATTGGTCGCGCCCCGACAGGAAGGCGGGGTTGCCGGTCAGGGAGCGCAGACCCGAGCTCGACGACCTGGTCGACGAGGATGCCCTGCTCGAGCTCGCCCGGGAGGACGAGGACGAGGCGAACGACCCGGACGACAGCGACCGCCGGCGCGACGAGCACCTGGAACGGGCGGAGGACTGATGGGCGGCCCGGTCTGGACTGCTTGCTCTACCTGCTCCGGCGCCGGGAAGATCGTGCGGTGGCGGAGGTGAGGTCGCTGCCTGCGCCCGGTGTCTTCTCGACCCGCCTCGCGGCCCCGAGCACCCCCTGTGCGTCTTGTGTTTCTCGCTGCTCTCGGTTGGCCGAAGGGCTGCGCCGGACAGGTCGGCGCAAGGCTGATTCATCGCTCGGTAGTCCCGAGCGATGCGGTACTGCCGCCGCAGGGGGTCGTCCTCTGCGGGTGACGGCAGGCAGGGCCCCGGCCGGCGGCGGAACGATACGCCGTCGGCCGGGGGGGTAGCACCCGCGAGGGCACAACGAGGAGCGGCATGGCGAGCGATGGGGACGCGGAGAGGTCGCGGTACAGAACGGCTGACGGCAGCGTCGTCCCGGGCGTTACGACGGTCATATCGAACCTCGGCTTCTCGACACGCGGGCTCATGTATTGGGGCTTCAAGTGCGGCGTCGCGGCCGGACTCGAGGCGGGGCTCGCCGGGAAGCGGGAGTGCGACACGAAGCTCGACGACGTGCGCGAGGGGCTCGCCGACGCGGGCAAGTTAGCGCACCTCTTTGCCCAGCACGACATCCAGGGGAAGCCCCGGCCGCCGACGACGGGCATCGCTCCCGAGATCATCGCGAAGGCGGAGGATTCGTTCGGTTCATACCTCGCATGGAAGGAGCGAACGCGACTGGAACTGGTCGCCTCCGAGGTGCAGCTCGTCTCGGAGAAGCACCGCTACGGTGGGCGCGTCGACGGTGTGATCCGGTTCGGCGAGGCGTTCGGGATTCTCGACTTCAAAAGCTCGAAGGAGCTCTACCCCGACGCCATCGTGCAGGTCGCGGCGTACGGCGAGGCGTGGACGGAGAACAACCCCGACCTTCCGATCACCGAGTGGCACGTCCTGCGATGGGGGCCGGACGGCTCGTTCACGCACCACGCTCTCTCGCAGGCCCAGATAGCGGCGGCCTGGCGGATCTTCCGCCACGCGCTCGCCGTCCACGAGCTCAAGAAAGGACTGAAAGCATGACCGCCCCCACGACGAGGCAGCCGCAGCAGCGGGACCAACAGCCGCAGGCGATCCAGCGCGCGCCGACCCGGCCCGCGCTCGCGAAGCAGCTCTCCGCGCTCATCGCAGAGAAGCAGCCCTCGTTCGCGCAGGTCGCGACGAAGTACCTCACCGCGGAGCGGCTCGTGAAGCTCGGGCAGCTCGCGATCGCGCGCCAGCCCGACCTCGCGAAGTGCACGGTCGCGAGCGTCCTCGACTGCCTCATGGACTGTTCGAGGCTCGGCCTCGAGCCGCACCAGCCGGGGGGCGTGTGGCTCGTGCCCTTTCGCACGGACGGCGCCCTCGTCTGCACCAAGATCATCGACTACCGCGGGATGGTCGATGTGGCGCGCCGCTCCGGCGAGCTCGCGGCCTTGCACGCGGGCCTCCGGTGCGAGCGGGACTTCTGGGAATACTGGATCGACGCCAGCGCGCCGTCGCTCATTCACCTCGTCCACAGGCCGGCGGAGGGCGACGTCGACGGGGGGCTGTCGGGGGAGGCCGACCCGGAAAGCGCGGAGGGCCGCGGGCGGATCGTGGGGGCCTATGCGGTCGCGAAGCTGCGCAACGGGCAGTGCCACGCCGAGTATCTCACCCTCGGTCAGATCAATCAGTACCGCGCGCGCTCGCGGGCCGCGAAGAGCGAGAAGTCGCCCTGGAACACGGACACGAACGCGATGCGGGTGAAGACCGTCGTCCGCCGTCTCGTAAACCTCCTCCCGAAGACGCCGCAGGTTCAGCTCCTGCGCGAGCAGCTCGCGACGGAGGTGGACGACGAGGACAACATGGCGTTTAGGCAGGACCGGCAGGAACTGGCGACGAGCCGCGTGCGCCGAGCCGCCGCCGCCATCGCGCCGGGAGAGCCCGCGCCCGGCGACGACCTCCTCAACGACGTCCAGGACGACCTCCCCTTCGAGTCGCAGGAGGAGGAGAAGGAGCAGCCCGAGCGCGGCGATGGTCCATGAGCGGCCGGTGCAAGACCTGCAATCAGCCGATCATGTGGGCCACGACGGCGGCGGGAAAAGCTATCCCGCTCGACGTGGAGCCGGTGCCTGACGGGAACCTCGTGCTGGACGGCGGGACGGCGCGCGTCGCCGACATGTTCTCGCCGCCGGGGCCGAGGTGGCGGAGTCACTTCGCGACGTGCGTCGACGCCGATATTCACAGGAGAAATAGGCGGCGGTGACGGGATTGATGCGGGATGGGAGTCCCTGATTACGTAGCCCCGAAGGAGGCGCCGTGACGTTGCGTGAAGTGAGCATAGATGCGTACCTGGACGCGGAGGCGCGCACCGCCGAGCGGGACGAGGCGCTGGAGGTGCTGCGGGAAGTGGACCTTCAGTTTCAGATCCACGGCCAGCCCCACGAGCACAGCCCGTGGCACCAGCGGATCCGCGCCCTCCTGGCGCCCATCGACTCGCCTACGCACACCGACTTGATGGTCACCCCAGAGAGCATTGGGCCGTATCTGGACGCGAACCCCGCCCCCGAGCCCGGAGGCGAGCCTCACAAGGTTTCAGAACCGATGAATGATTGGGAAGCGAAATGGGCGCGCGCGTACCACAAGAACGCTCTCTATCGGCACCGCCAAATGATGCTTGTGGAAGAGCGCCGCAAGGCTGTGGCGGAGCGCGACGCCCTCGCCGCCCAAGTGAAGCGCTGGGAGGACAAGGAGGTCGCGCGAGCGACGGCGTGCTGCGGGCAGGAAGAGCGCGCGCAGAGGGCCGAAGCCGAGCGGGATGCGCTCCGGGCGGAGGCGACCCGGATCTACCTCTCCGATGGGACACACCGGGAAGCGCCGCCGGACGATGTAGACGGCGTGCTCGCTGAAGTGGAGGCGGAGCTACGCCGGGCCTGCTCCCAGCACGGCCCGATGCGGGGACCGCACGAAGGCTACGCCGTGCTGTTGGAGGAACTGGACGAGCTTTGGGACGAGGTGAAGCGCCGCGAGTCCAACGGTGTTGCGATGCGGAAGGAAGCGCTCCAGGTCGCGGCGATGGGTGCGCGATTCGTGCTCGATGTTGCGCTCCCGCCCGCCCCGTTGCGCGGGAGCGGGGAGGAGCCATGAACGACCTGTGCAGGTGCGGGCAGGAGGCGAACACGACGCACGCGTTCCGCCCGGAGTGGGCTCCGCTCGCATTCAGCCCCTCCACCGCGGAGCGCTACCACTCCGTGGTGATCATTGCCCAGGAGTTCGCGCTCCCGTGGTTCGCGCTCTCGTTTTGGGAGCGGTGCGAGCCCGTCCGATCGAGCGGGGGGCGCCCATGAAGCCGCTCGACCCGACCCTGGATCGCGCGCACCCGCCGCTGCTGACGCGCGTCGGCGCGGCGGACTGGCAGTCGCTGCCGTACAGCGCCGCCGCCGCGCGGCGCGAGCTCGAAGCGCTGCTTGCGGTCGTGCGTGCCGCGAAGCGCGCGGAGCGGACGGCCCCGAGCGTGGGGCTTCTCCGTCGCCTGCGACCCGTTGTGGGATGCGCTCGCGCGGCTCTACCGCGTGGCCGGGAGGAAGCCGTGATCCGCCTCCTTCGCATCCTCAGCGCACGCTTCGACGTGGCGCTGGCCCTGCGCCGCTTCAACGCCCCGGTGCTGCCGGGGACCGACGCCGGAGAGCGCGGCGCGCAGCTCGACGCAGCGCTCGAGCGGCTGGAGCGGACGCGATGGTGACCCCCGCTGCCACGCTCACCTTCGCGACGACGGTCTACGGCCGCGACGTGGCAGAGCGGGTCGAGGCCGCGCTCGTGGCGGCGGGCGCTCCCTACGAACGGGCAGAGGTACGCGAGGGCGTGGTGCGATTCTGGACGGAAGAGGCGCGCGGGCACGTCGTCTACAGGGCGCTCTCGCGATGACGGTCACCCTCCCCTGCCGGCTCGCGGACGTGCTCGAGGCGATCGAGCGCGAGCACATCGGCGCGGCGCTGCGCCAGGCCGCGGACAAGCGCAGCGTGGCGGCCGAGCTGCTCGGCCTCAAGCGGACCACCCTCGTGGAGAAGCTCCGGAGACTTGGGTACGCGACGCGCAGGGTCGAGCGGGAGCCGAAGGCCGAACCGCCCATCGAGGGCGGCGCGGGGATTTGATGGAGCGAGAGGTCTGGAGGCGGTGATGAGCGATCCCTACACCTACAAGCCGAAGCGGCTACGCGTCGCACCGGAGGTGGAGCGCGAGGCGCTCGAGCGCGCGACGCGAGCCGCTCAGGTCGCCCTCGGCGTGCCCGACGCTGCGATCGCGGTCATCGTCGCCCGCTCTGCCGGAGTAGGCGACCGGGTCTCTCTCCAGTCTTCGATTGCCGGGGACAATCCGCCGACCCTGGCGCGTCTTCTCGAGGACGGGCCCGGGTCTCTGTCCGGGTTCATACGGCGCAGGTTCTTCGAGGAGAAGGGCTGATGCCCCCCATCGCTTTGCTGACCGAGGAGGAGCTCGAGCGCGTCATCGAGCGCGCGATCGCCAGAGCCCTGTCCCGCTCGTCCTCTGCCGACGTCCTGTCCACCACCGACGCGGCTCGGTACGCGAAGCGCAGCGAGGACACGATCCGGAGGTGGATCGAGGAGGGATTGCCAGCCCAGAAGCGAGGGCGCTCGTGGGCAATCAAGAAGAGCGACCTGGACACGTTCCTTGCCGGCGCACCCGAAGAGGGCGCGTCCAGGGATGATGTCCTTTCGCTGCTCGCGTACCCTCGAGAAGGCGAACCCCGTGACTGGCCAGCGCGAGCTCACGAGCGCCCTGGAGAAGCGGATCCTGGATTTCGCCGTGTGCAGTTGCCCCTGCCGGTGAGGCTCGCGCCGCGACCGAGATCTCGGCGCCGTCCGGCATCACTCGAGCGGCGCACCTTCAAGACGGCTGGACTGTTCGCGGGCATCGGCGGGATCGAGCTGGGGCTCTCGCGCGCGGGGCATGAGGCACTTCTCTTCTGTGAGAACGACCGCTCTGCCACGGCCGTACTCGAGGCTCGTTTTCCCGGGATCCCGGTCGCTCCCGATGTTCGGGAGCTGCGCGACCTGCCCGCTGACGTGAACATGCTCGCGGGAGGTTTCCCGTGTCAGGATCTGAGCCAGGCCGGGAAGACTGCTGGGATCGGGGGGGAGCGTTCCGGCCTGGTCGGCGAGGTGTTTCGGCTTCTCCAGGCGCGGCCCATCCCGTGGGTGCTCCTCGAGAACGTTCCGTTCATGCTGCATCTCGGCCGCGGGCGGGCGCTCGAGGTCATCGTCAATGCGTTCGAGCGGCTCGGCTATCGCTGGGCGTACCGCATCGTCGACTCCCGCGCGTTCGGTCTGCCGCAGAGGCGTGAGCGGGTGTTCTTGCTGGCATCACTCGAAGACGACCCGCGGGACGTCCTCCTCGCGGACGATGTTGGCAACCCACCGGAGATCGACCGTACCGGTTTGGCGTTTGGCTACTACTGGACAGAGGGCATCCGCGGTCTCGGGTGGGCAGTGAACGCGGTCCCGACGCTCAAGGGCGGCTCGACGATCGGGATCCCCTCGTCCCCGGCGATCTGGATGCCGGACGGCTCGATGGTGAAGCCGGACATCCGGGACGCCGAGCGGATGCAGGGCTTCTCGTCGGGCTGGACAGAGCCGGCGGAATCCGTTGTGAAGAAGGGCTACCGCTGGAAGCTGGTCGGAAACGCCGTGACCGTGAACGTCGCCGAGTGGATCGGAGAGCGGCTGGCGATGCCGCGCTCGTACGCGCCCACCGGCGCGTACCCGCTCAAGCGAGGAACTCTGTGGCCCCGGGCAGCGTGGAACGTGGGGCAGGGACGGTTCGCGGCCCCAGTAAGCGCGTACCCTGCGCGCCGGCGTGCGCCCTTGCTGCACAAGTACTTGAAGTACCGCCCTGAGCCTTTGTCCGTGAAAGGCGCGGCGGGATTCCTCTCGCGAGCTCGGTCCGGCTCCCTGCGTTTCCCGCCCGGGTTCCTCGACGCCGTCGAAGCTCACCTGCGCCGCATGGAGGCGTCCGAGGCGGCATGATTCCTCGCCGTCCCTGCGGCTCCGATCGACGGGGAGCGCGGTGCCTCCGAGGACGTTCGTCGTCGCAATCGCGGCGATTTCGGCGGCTTTGCTGCCCGAAGCCGCGCAGCCGTAGCGCCCGCCTCTTCCTCGCCTGCAACCTGTCCGACCAGATCCTTATCGGGTCCGGATACGCACGCTTGACATCCCGGTCGGCGTTAGTATACGAGTTTGGATACTCGGACAAGTAGTGTGCCCGGCATGCCGCCTCGCGAGCGCCGTGGATGCGTCAAGGCGCACCATGGCCGGCTCTACCTCAAGCTCTTTAGCGATAGCCGGGAGGACTGGGTCGAGGTTCCTCTCAAGCTCGTCGACAGCCCCGCCAACCGGACGATCGCCGAGAGACGGCTCGCCGAGGTGGCCGAAGCGCGTGCTCGAAGCTCCGCCATTCGATTCCCGGCGCCTCCATTTGATTTCACTGCTGTTTTCCGGCCCCGTCCCCTTCTCGTCCCCCGGAGACGCACTGGGGGTTGATTGAGGGCCGGCCGGATTACCCCTCGTCGTCCTCCGCTAGCTCGAGCCGCTCGCCCCGGACTTCGACGTGGAAGCCGATGGGTCGGGACCGGCCGGAGGCGTGGGGGCAGCCTCGGCAGGACCGCTCGAGCTTCGCCACGCGCCGGCGCATCCGCTCCAGGCTGGAGCTCGCCTCCTCGAGTGCTGCCCTCGCCGTCTGCCGTGCCATCGTGCCGTTGGCCTCCCGTGCCGGCGGCGATCTTCCCCGGGCGCCCCTCGGCCCGCTACGGGGCAGGTGGCGCCGAAGGTGCGCGGAGGCCGTTCGGGTCTCCCGGGAGGTCGGCGCCGGTGCGCCAACGACGCACCGCCCCCTACCCGGGGGCGAACCGTTCCGCACTACATCGCGATGACGAGGAAGTAGAACCCGCAAGCGAAGGGATTGCCGTTGAAGCTGGTGTTCACCTCGAAGCCCATAAACGGCTGGCTGAACCCATGCCCGGTGCCCGTGACGCCGACGTACCCGTCGACCGGAGGGATCGGCGTCACGAACACGGCGATCGAGGAGATGGTCTGATCGAGCAGCGTGAAGCGGTACGTCGCCACGCCCACGCCGACCATGCGGATCTCGACGCCCGACGCCCACCCGATAGTGCCACCCCCGTCGCACCAGCCCCACGCCTTCGTGAACACCTCGCCGAGCTGTCCCTGTGGCCCTTGAAGGCCCGCGGCCCCCTGCACGCCCTGCGGCCCTGCTGCGCCTGCGGGCCCCTGCGCCCCCGTGGGCCCCTGCGCGCCCGCCGACCCGGTCGCGCCGGTGGGCCCCGGCACTCCCACCGGTCCCTGCGGCCCTGCGATGCCGATCGGCCCCTGCGGCCCCTGCGGACCCGTGATGCCGACCGCTCCGGCAGGACCCTGCGAACCCGTCGCTCCGGTGGGGCCCTGGGGCCCGGGTGGCCCCGTGATCGACGCGAGCACGGCCCAGTGGGCCACGTCCGATGGAGGGGGCGAGGCGCTCGGCCCCACCGGCGCGGCGCACACATAGTTGTTCGAATTGGAGTGGGTGACCGCGTCCCCGACGGCGTAGGCGGTCGCGGCGCTCCACGGCCCTTTCCAGTTGAGCCCCACGCCCATGGGGCCTTGTGACCCCTGGATACCCTGCGTCCCCTGCGCGCCCGTATCGCCCCTCGGGCCCACGACGCCTTGCGGTCCCTGCGTCCCCTGGATGCCGGTCGGGCCTTGCGATCCTGCCACGCCCTGCGGTCCCTGCGGGCCCGCGGGGCCGGCTGGCCCTTGCGGTCCGAGCGCGCCCTGCGACCCTGCGGGACCGGGGATGGCGTGCAGGCCCACGATGGTGGCAATGGCTTCGACCCGCGCCTGGTCGACCTGTTGAACGGCCATCGTGAGCTTGTCGAGGGCCGCCTCGTGGGCCTTCGACGGGAACGCCGTGTAGGCGCCGTAGCTCGTCGTCTGCGTGAGGGGGACGTACCGCTCGATGGTGACCGTGCTGCCCGCGGTCGGCGGCAGAGCGAAGGTGACCACGCCGCCCGGCGCGCTCGCCTGATTCGGGGAGAGCGCGACGGTCCATCCGCCCTGCTGGACGACCTCCGCAACGGAAACCTGGATCCAGGTTGGGTCGAGGACCGGGAAGGCGAACGAGAACTCGGTGGTGACGCCAGTTGCGGTGAAGGAGGTGCTGCTCGAGGTGTTCGTGACGGTCATCGGGAGCCTCCAGAAAAGAGATCCTGCGCGTCGGTGAGGGGGTTACCGGGGCGCGTGTCGCTGCGCTCCTTGCCGTAGATGATGCCGGCGCCGACGTCGAAGGGGCCGCGGGGCTGCTCTTCGTTCTTCCCCACGTCGCGGACGTACTTCCCGGTCTTGTGGAACTGGTTGAGCGGAACGCCGACCATGCCGCCCACGAGGAGCTCCGCGAGCTTCAGCGCGGCGTCGGCCTTGTCCGGCTCCTCGCCGTCCTTCATCAGGAGCGAACCGATGTTGTTGATCGCGTCCTGCATCACGGCGATGGCTGGCGCCTGGCGCAGCGAGACCTTCTTCCCGAGGAAGATGTCGGCCCCAGGGCCGATGAGCGGCGCGGTGCCGAGGTCCGAAGTGAGATTCTTGCGGAGGGTCCACTTCCACCACTCCTCGTCGGGCTCGGGTCCGCGGCCGGCGAGGTAGTCGCCGAGCACCTGGTGCGCGAGGGCTCCGGCGATGAGCGTGCCGGAGACCTTCGCGACGGTGAAGCCCTTGTCGAACGCGGAGGCATCCTCGTCGTGGAACTCGAGGTAGGCCTCGTGCATCACCAGCCCGCGGCGGAGCTGGTACATCTTCGACATGTAGCCGTAGGCGAGCAGCATCCCGCCGAGGCCCTGCTTCGAGCGCATGATGGCCGGCTGCTCGGCGAGGTTGTGCGCGGGCAGGACGGTCCGGATGACGTCGTCCGCCTGGATCGCCGCCTTCTCGTGGGCCTCGTCGGGCGCGAAGCCCTTCCCGTCGAGCTCGGCCTTCACTTGCCAGTAGCGGGCGAGCCAGATGGGCGTGGCCGTGACGCGGTCCATCGTCGCGATCATCGAGAACGCGAAGTCCCGGAGCGCCTTCCTCACTGGGTTCCTTTGTCCCTCGGCTCCGCCCATCTCCCCGAGCGCGCGGCTCAGGTCATGGTCGAGCGTCGTGTTCCGTTCCCGGAGCGCCGGCGAGCACTCGAGCGCGAACCGCCGCGACTCCGCCCACGCGGTGGATTGCTTCGCGAGCGCGATGGAGAGGTGGCGCGGATCGAGGACGGTCTGCTTCGCGAGGTTCAGGACGAGCTGCGGCAGGTACGAGGCGTGGAGCGCGGCGGCCGAGAGCGTTTCGCCGACGCTCGTCATCCCGTGCATCATCGGCACGAGCGGGTTCGAGATATGGAGCAGCGGGAGCTTGAGGTTGTAGCCCATCGCCTGGATGGCCGCGGCTCCCCGCAGCGCGCCCAGGATCCGGTTCCCGCGTGCCGAGCCGGCGGCGACCGAGTCGGCCTGCTGGTTCGCGACGACCTGGAGCCAGGGCTTGAACTGGAGCGCGCGCTCCTCGCCGAGATGGGCCTTCAAGATGGACTGGAACTCGGGCTGGAGGATCATGACCGCGGTCTGCTTCACGTAGGAGCGGAACGCGAGGTCGTGCGTGACCTGGCCGACGTGCGACGGGAGCGTCGACCAGTCGAGATTGACGACGTCGTGGTAGTTGGCGGCGCGGGCCTTGGCGTGGCCGGTGACGACGTTCACCATGCGGTACGACTCGCCGAACATTTGGGCGACCGCGGCCTCCTCCTGCTTGATGCCGAGGAGCTTCTTGCCGGCGCGCGGGTCGTACCGGGCCGGGAAGTAGCCGCCGCGGTACTCGCCGGTCGTCCCGTCGGCGAACGTCATCGAGAAGGGCGCGGCCTCCACCTTCTCCGGCCGGAGCCCCGTCTCCTTCTCGTGGAGGTCGGCGAGCATGGGGTAGAGCCCTTCCAGGCTGTCCCAGATCGTCTGGGCCCAGTCGAACTCGGGCTTCGACAGATTCTTGCGCAGCCCCTCCCAGACCTTCGCCTCCTTCCAGCCGTACCCCTCGAGCAGGCGGACCTTGTTCCCGCGAGGGCCTCCGGAGCCCATGTTGAGGAGGACCATCCAGAGGTCGGAACGGGTGAGCCGGCCGGAAGGGTCGAAGTGCCCGCGCTCCACGACGTCGGCCGGGAGCGGGCCGTAGGGCGCCCAGTCGACGGGCTCGAAGCGGCGGTCCCGGATCTCCTTCGGCATGGCCTCGAAGGCCTTCTGGAGCGGTTCCAGGTACGTCTCGACGAGCTTCCGCTTCGTCTCGGTCGCGCGGAGGAAGGGGTCCCAGATGGCCTGGTGGAAGATGCCTTCGCGGTCCATGCCGCGGTGGAACACCTTCCCGCTGTCGTCCCGTCCGTCGAGGTGGCGGATCATCGTCTCCATGGAGAGGAGCTGCGCGTCCATCCATTGGCCGGCGAGGCGCATGTCGCTGAAGCGCGGAGCGAGACGACGCGACCACTGTGCGCGAGGCTGCTCGGGGAGGGACGTCTCCGCCGTCTCGCGCATCTTCGCGAAGAGGTCGGCCCGGCTGATCTTGCGGTCGAGGAGCTGGAACTCGTTTCGCTCGTTCGCTGCCGCACGGGTGCTCTTTACGGCCGCATGGACGTTGAGTGCCTCGTCGGCCGTGAGCTCGTGCCAGGGCTTTGGGGCGCGGAGGAACGCTCGGACCTGGTCGTCGTCGAAGTTGTCGGAGATGAGCCGGGCGCGCGTCTCGCCCGAGGTCGGGTCCGTCTCCTCGACCTGGCGCACGCCCGGGTTGGCGTCGTTCATCTGCTGGAGGAGGAGCGCGTCGAGCGCGGCCTCTCCGGTACGCTGTCCATCCTTCGCGCGGTCCGGGCCGATCCGCAGGGCGTTGAGGACGGTGTCGTGGAAGTCGCGGTAGGCACCGCGGAGCGTCCCCTCGGGCTCTTCGCCGCTCGTCGCCTTGCCGAGCGCGGTGCGCCAGGCGGGGTTCGCCGAGGCCTTGATCTCGTCCCCGGCCTTGTCCACCGCGTCGCGCAGCGCCTTCGCGCGATCGGCGAAGACGTGGTTCCACAGCGCGGCGTCGACGGCCTCCCAGGCCTTGTCCTTCTTCCCCTGCTCCCACATCGCGGTCGCGCGCTCGTTCGCGAGCTTCTCGAGGTGGGCGTACTTGTCGGGCGAGATGGAGCGGTTCGGCTTCTCGAGCAGCTCGTTGTTGGCGAGCTCGCGGCGAGCGTCGAGCGACATGCCGCGGGTGCGCCGCTGGTAGGAGGGGTCGAGCTCGCGGGCGATGGCCTCGAGCCGGGCGGAGTACTTGCGGGCGGCGGCCTCGTTCCTGACCGCCTCCCGGGCGGCGCCCTCGAGCCGGGCGGGGTCGTCGACCAGCGCCGGCCCGTACTTCTCCTCCACCCTCCTCGTCACCTCGTCCTTCACCGCGCCCGGGAAGTCCTTGCCGCGGATCCCCTCGAGCAGAGCCTTCCCGTCGTCGTAGCCCAGGAAGGCGAGCTTCTCGGCGAGGAGGTCGGGGGAGACGCCCGCCTTGCCCTTCCCGAAGATGCCCTTCGGCATCGCGCTGGTCGCCTCGGCGCCGATGAGCTCGACGGTGCGCGGCCGAGAGAGCTTGAACGGCTCGCCCTTCGAGTCCTCGAGGCCGAGGAGGTCGAAGATGCCCTCGGTGCCCGGGATGGCGCCGGTCTGGAGGAAGGCGAGCGCCTTGTAGGCTGGGTCGCTCTCGGCGATCTCCTTCTCGACGGAGCCGCGGATCCGCTCGCTCTCCGCGCGCGCCGCGACCATGGCCTCGCGCTTGTCATCCTCTGCGGCGAGTTGCAGCAGGTCCGCCTCGGATGCCTCCTTGCTGTCCTCGTCGTCCTTCTGCCACTTGGCGCGCTCGGCCGGGGTCATGGCCTCGAGGTCGGCGGGGGGCTTCGGTTCCACCTCCGCGCGCGCGTCCTCGATGGCCTTGTCGGTTGCGAGGAAGCGGTCGAAGAGCTTCCGCACGTCGTCCGAGATCTGGAGGTCCTCGCCGTAGACCTCGCGGTACTGGCGGCGGATCTCGTCGCCGGCGGTGCCCTTGCCGGTGACGGCCTCGTAGACCTTCGAGAGCCAGCCCTTCATCTGCGCGAAGACGCTGCGGAGCTCCTTCGTCGGAGCCTTGCCCTCGGCGAGGTACGTCTCCCAGAGGTGAGAGGCCTTCTCCTCCTTGGCGGCGACGGGGCTCGTCGTGCGCTCCTCGTGGGAGGCGTAGCCCATGAGATCGAGGAGCTTCTGGTACTCGGCGCGGAGCGCGGCGGGAGCGTCCTCGCGCGTGGCGACCTGGCCGAGGATGACGGAGAAGGTGTGGAACGTCTCGTGGGCGAGGGTCGAGCGGTCGGCGTTGAGGAGGTGGACGTCGAGCTTCACCGGCTCGCCCGGCTCGGCGGGCGTGAACTCGAAGTAGCCTCGCGCCTTGCTCTTGCCGCCCTCTCCTGGGAGCGGGAGCTTGAGGGTGACGTCGACCTTCTCGTCCTGGAAGAGCGGCATGCCCTCGTTCGTGATCCGCTCGCTGGCGTTCGCGGGGAGGTCGCCCATGAAGACGCGCTGGCGGCCGTCGGCGAGCAGGCCCTCCCACTTCACGCCCAGGCGCTCGAGGCCGAGCCGGGCGTTGTCGAACGCGCTCCTCTCGGTTGACGCCCCGCCCCTGTCCTTGATGGCGGCGTACAGGTCGAGCACGGTCGATGCCTCGGCGACCTCGTTCCGAGCGATGTCGAGGTCGCGCAGGATCGAGTCGTTGCCGCTCGCCTCGGCCGCCGCCTTCGCTTCAACGAGGCGCTCGTCGAGGCCCGCGCGCACCGCCTCGACGTCGGGCTTCTCGCCGAAGACCGTGCGGTAGTTATCCGGCCCGGTGGTGGGTGCGTTCTCGAGCCGCCCCTCGCCGAGCTTCCCGCCGTACTTCTTGAGGAGCTTCTCGAGGGAGCCACGGATCCTCTTGTCGTACGCCTGCGTGAACCCCTCGGCGCGCGGCATGTGCGCGCCGGCCTCCTCCGACTGGATGCGAGGCCAGAGCTTCTCCGCCACCTTCGCGGCGCGCTCCTCCGGCCAGTGATCGCGCCCGATCTGGTCGGCGATGAGGGCCTTGAGGTCCGCCTCGCTGGCGATGAGTCGCGGGTTCCCGGTCTTCACGAGGCCCCGGGCCACGCCGGCGTCTTCGAGGTTCATCCCGCCGGCCTCGCCGCGGTGCTGCTGCTTCACGGTGACGCGGTAGCCCGGGACCTCCTTCGTTCTGACGAGCTTTTCGAGTCCCTTGCCCTGGAGGTCGGGGGATTCCGAGACGAAATCGCGGAGCTCCTCCGCAAAGGATGCTCCGCTCCCGTGCTGCGACAAGAGGTCCGCGGCCTCCTGCTCGGTCGTGGCCGCCGCGATCTCCCGGGCGTGCTCGAGCCTGTTGCGCTTCAAGTCGGCGGAGAAGCCCGTGCGGTCCTTCATCGCCTCGAGGGTGGCAGTGATCGTCGCGTCGAGCGTGGTTCGCGCCTCCTCCCACGGGACCGTGAGCTCGGGGGCGCTCCAGGCTCGCGGCCCCTTCTCCCATGCGATGAGCTCCGAGCCCCATCGCTTCGCGTGGACCTGGCCCGGCGTGAGCGCGACCTTGTCGTAGCCGTGCTCGGCGGCGTAGTGGAGGATCCGCTTCAAGGCGAGATCCTCCCATCCTTCCTTCCAGGGGACGTTCGGCGGTCGCGAGTCGCCGTGATTGAGGTTGTTCGGGTCGTTTCGGAGGCCGGCCATCTCCTCCGCATGCTCCCGCTTGGAGAAGCTCATGGGCGCTTTACCGGCGTCTGTGAGCTTGTTGCCGGTCAGGCGATTGATGACCTCGAACTCTCCGTTTCGCCCCGGGCGCACCTCCCATATTGGCTTCGAGTCCTGGTATCCCTTCTCCCTCCCCGCCTGGTGCAGGTCGCTTTGGATCTCCTCGATGAGGAGGACCCGCTTGCCGTCAGCGGCGACGTGCTCCGTGACGCGCGCGTGCACGACGAGCCCGCGGCCGTGCAAACCGAAGTGCGGGGACTGGTAGCCCCGCGCGCTCGGTATGGACAGGAGCAGTTCCCTTTCACTCCCCGGGACGTGGCCGCCGACAACGTAGCCCTCGTATTGCGTCGGCAGAGCCCTTGGCGGTTCCCAGCGCTCGACCTTCTGCTGCGCGATCTCGTGGAGATGGGGAAGCGCCTCCTCGACGGCCTTCGCGCGCTCGGCGTAATCGGCGCGCGTCGAGGCGCCGACGCTGTCGAGGTACGCCTTCGAGCGTTCCTCGGCGTAGGACTTCGCCTCCGCCTCGGTCGAGTAGACGCCACTCATCGACGGCGAGGAACCGAGCATCCGATGGTCGAAGGCTGCCCACCCGTCTTCGGCGGGCCCTCCCTGGAGCATTCGGCCATCCGCAGGGACGCGCTCCGCGCTGAACGGGGGGATCTGCCCTGAGTTCACCTTGGCGACGTGGAGCTCCATCTCCAGGTGCTTCCGCGCCTCCTGCTCGAGGTACTTCGGGCCGGGGCTGCCCACCCTGCGGTCCTTCACCTTCGCGATCGCGTCGGCCACGATCCAGCGCGGAAGGTCGAGGTCGGCGTGGAGCGGTTCGCCGTCCACCGTGACGATGCCCATGTCGGCGAGGTCGTCGAGGTTCCCGAGGATGTCCATCGCATCCCGTGCTCGCCTCGAGGGCGGACGAGGGTGCGCGCTCCACTCGTCGGCCGTGCCGTGGATCCCGTCGCGCACGAAGTCCTGGGGAGAGCCCGCGTCTCCGGGGGGCGCAAGGGCGAACCCCTCGCGCTCGATCTCCGAGACAGCTCGGCCGCGGAGTGCCTCGCCGGTGCCACTCGTGTCCTGCGGCGGTTCTCCCAGGATCTTCTCATCCAGATGGACCCGGCGCTCCTGGGCGACGCGCATGATCTCCTGGCGCGTGATCGAGCCCTTGAACGACCTCCACTGCTGGATGCCCTGCCTCGCGAGCTCGTCCTCGCGGAGCTCGGGGTCCTTCACCTCCGAGGCGGCCTTCACGTCATCGAGCCACTCGCGGATGCGGAGGAGGTCCATCTCCTCGGCTTTCACGCCGGGGCTCTTCGAGAGGACGGCGAGCCAGGAGTCGGCCGTGCCCTTCGACTGCTTCGCTCCGGTGATCGCGCGCTCGACGGCGGAGTGCCACACGGGGCCAACCCGCTGTGATTGCTCGAGGTGGACTGCCGGCGACCACGGGGTCCCATCGGACCACTTGGCGCCAGTCATCAGGCGGCGCACCGTGACGCTCTTGCCCGGCTCGACCGTTCCCTGAGCGTCTTGCCTGGCGTCGGAGACGGCGCCACCGCGGTTCGTAGCGGGAGCCGAGCTCTCTATTGCCACCGTGTCGATGTCGTGAGCCTTGTCCCGCGCGACGAGGTCGCTTACGCTCGCAGATGGGCCCGGCTTGGCCGCCACTGGAGTGTCAGCGTGGGCGTCGTGAGCGCCAGCGGCTCCTGCGGTAGCCGGGCCTTTCTCCACCTCCACCGCGACGCGCCCCATCGGAACGAGCCGTGACGGCTGCTCGAGCCGCTGGCCCCGGACCACACGGTCGGCGGCAACGGCCTGCGCCGACGCCTCGCGGTCGTGTCCGGAGAGCATGTCGTGGAGCAGCGCCTCGCCGCTCTCGGCGCCGACCGCCTTCGCGAGCTCGTCCGGGTGGATGCCGCCCGGCTCGGTGGGGAACCTGTCGGAGAGGAGAGGGCCGACGATTGCCTCGACGGCATCCCGGTCGAGCTTCGGCTGGAAGTCGCCGACCCTGCCCTCCTGGGCGAGCGAGGTCTTCCGCTCGGACGGCAGGTCGTCGAAGAGGATGCGCTGGAGCTCTTCGTGCGAGGGAGGTGCGAACATCGTCACCTGCCGCGGGTCGGAAGCGGCGGCGTCCGCCCACGCCTCGAAGCGGGCCCGGATCTCCTTCTGCTTCCCGCCCTCGAGCAGGCGCGCCATGGAGGCGACGGCGGCGTCGACCGGGGGGCCACCGAGCAGGCCCTGCTGCGAGAGGATGTCCCGCACGGTCATCCCGTGGGAGGCGGCGTCCCGGAGGAGGTCGAGCGCCGCCTGGACGGTCGGGATCTCGTTCACCTTCGGATTCGAGCCCTCGACGCGGAGCAACCCCGGCGCGGCGCGCTCGAGCTTCTGCAAGATGGAGGGGGCGGCCCTGTCCATGCGGTCGGCCGAGCCGATGACGCGGCCCAGGAACAGGCCCTCGACGCGACCCTTCCCCTCTTCGGTGAAGGAGCCTCCGTCGAGCAGGCGGCTCTGGTTCTGCGGGGTGATGATCCCGTCGCGGACCAGGATGTCGATGAGCGCCTCGGGCTGCTCGCGCATCAGTTCGCGGAGCGTCGAGTCGGGGTGCTCGGAGAGGAGGTTCCCGATGGCCCTGATCGTCCCGGGGCTCACGGTCTTTGCCTCGGCGACGGCGCGCGCGCGGGGCGAGAGTTCCTGGGTGAGCGTCTCGTTCATCCGCCGGCCGGCGGCGACGAGCTCGGGGGTCGGCGCCGACGCGCGGAGGCCCTTTAGGACGCGGACCAACCTGCCCGGTCCCGTGACGGTGGCAGGGTCGATTCCGAACCCCTGCGCGCGCTCGGCCGCGAGCTGGCGGTACTGCTCGGCGAGCGCGGGGTCGTTCTCGAACGCGAGCTCCATCATCTGCTCGCGGCCGTTGCCGCCGATGACGATGTGCTTCTCGCCCTTCGCGAGGTCGGCCTCGGTGACGATGGGCGGGCCGTCGCCGGGGGTCGGGTTGTTGGAGAGGAGGAGGTCCGGGTTGAGATCCTTCGCGCCGGTGCGGACCTTCTGCTGCTCGCCGAAGTCGCTGTGATACTGGCGCTCCTGCACGCCCTCCCGGTACTCGGGGTTCGGCTGGAACGTGCGCGGGTCGTGGGACGCGACGACGCTCGCCTGCGGCACCCAGCGGTACTCGACCTCTTCCCCCTCCGGGCGCTGCGGCGTGAGGATGCGGTGCTTCCGAGCGGCGTTCTGCCGTGCCTTCTCGCGCTCGAGCAGGGAGGTGAGCGTCGGGGCCGCGACGTCCTGGGTGCGGTCGGTGGGGGGGGGCGTGGCGGCTTCGGCGACCGGCGCCTCGACGCCCTTTGCAGTGTCCGTGGCCGGCGTAGGCGTAGGCGCGGCCGGCTCCGGCGAAACGCGCTGCCACTCGCCGGCCTCGCCCGCGGCGGCGCGCAGCGTCTCTTCGGAAGCGGGAGCGGCGGGCGCCCCGGTCTTCCCCGCTCGCAGGAAGTCCCAGGCCTTTCCGTGCGGGCTCTCGTCGTACTCGGCACGTGCGGCCGCGACGTGGGCGGCCCCCTCGTCGCCGTGCATCCTTAGCTCATGCTCCTGCCAGAGCTCCCACGCGGTCTCGTTCGGCCGGCCGGTCTTCGATGCGAGCACCGCAGTCTGGGCGGAGAAGATTTTCGCGTTCGCCGTGGCCGTTCGCGCGTCCACCTTGCCGGTGGCGATCGCGTCGTCGCGGAACGCCACGAAGACGCGGCGCTGGCCCTCCTCCATCTGGTCGGGCTCGAGAGCGGCCCGCTCCTTCACCGCCGCTTCGTCCCGCCTCTGCCGCTCCACCGACTGACGCGGCGTCTCGCCGGTCGCCGAGAGCTTGATGTCGGGCTTCAGGGCCTGCCAATGCTCGCCGTTCCCGGCCAGGACGAGCTTCGGGACCTTCTCGGTCGGGATCTCGAGGTGCTCGTTCTTGTGGGCGACGGCGTCGTCGTAGACCTGCTCGACGCCGATCTCCGCCGCGGCCTGGCGCGGGTCGATCTTCTTCTCCTGCCAGTACCGCTGGAAGGCAGGGAGGTCGACGTAGACCGTGTGGACCGGCTCGTTCTCGGGGGCGCCCGCCTGGGACTTCATGCGCCGGATGAGCTCGGCCCCCTCCTCCGGCGCGTTCTTGAAGACCTCGCTCGAGGAGATGAGGCCGCCGAGGGCCTGCACCTGTCGCGCATCGGCCCTGGCGGCGAGCGTCCGCCCGCGCTCGCGCAAGAGGACGCTGCCGGCGCCCATCATCGCGAAGGGGAGGAGCCCGTACAGGCTCTCGGGGAGGCTCTCGACGGCGCGCTGCGCGGCGGCCATCGGGTCGGGCGTGTAGTTGGGGTCGACCCCGGCGCGCATGCCCTCGAGCGCCTCCTGGTTCGCGACGTTCTGGATCCCCATGGCGAGGAGGCCGCTCGCCGTGTCCTTCGTGAGGTGGCCGAGGGAAAGGCCGAGGGCGTCGGCGAAGGTCGGCGAGAGCATCGCCTTCGCCGCGGCCATGTTGCCGACGTCGCGAGCGGTGACCTTCGCGGCGGCGCCAGTGAGCGAGGAGACGACCCCGCCGCCGACGCCGAGCTCCATGGCGGCGCTTCCCACGATTGACGGGAGGACGGTCCGCTCCCGGATCTGGTCGGGGTCGAGCTTCTCGCCGTTCGGGCCGGAGAGCGCCCGAGCCTCGTCGGCGAGCGGACCGAGGTTCTGCATCGTCCACCAGGCAAGGCCGCCGGCGGGCCCGGCGACTGCTGTCGAAGCGACGGCACCGACGACTGCCGGCGTCATCTCGGCCATGCCCATGACGAACCGGCCGAGCACGGTCCGGGCGAACGGGCCGTAGTCCTTCGGCTTCGTCTCCTCCTTGAGCTTCGCGATCCGCTCGTCGAGGGCGGCCTGGAAGGACGAGGGCGGAAGCTTGGCCGAGAGGAGCGCGGCGTACTCCTCCCCCACCGAGCGGCCGCTCTCGCGCGCGCGGGCGATGGCGTCGAGCCCGCGCTGCTGGTCCTCGTCCGCGGGACCCGCGGCGGTGAGGGTTTTTAGGCCGCCGAGGAGCGCGGCCCAGGCCCTGGTCGTCGCGTCGCGGAGCCCCGCGGCCCACGGCGGAAGAATCGTCTTCCCGGCGTCACCCGTCGCGTCGATGCGGGCCTGCTGCTCGGGGGTGAGGACGTCGCCTTCTACCGACGGCACCTCCCACCGGCCGAAGATGAGGTCCGCGATGCTGGTCAGGTTCGCGGAGTCGTCCCGGACGAGCGCGAGCCGGGCGGGGTCTTGCAGCGCGTAGTCGGCGAGCTCGGGGTGGTAGTGCGCGAGCGCCTTCCAGTCGTGCGTCTCGTTCTCGGCCTGCTCGCGATAGCCGTGGAGCCCGTCCCAGCTTTCGGCGATGTGCCCGACGGAGAGCTGCGGGTGCGCGGTGGCGTAGCGGAGGATCTCGGCCGCCCGCACCGGGTCGTAGTCGCTCCGCTTCTGCTCCTTCGCCCGGAAGGCGAGGAGCGCGGCCTTCTGCTCGTTGTCGGGTCCTGGCGCGGAACTGGGCGCGCCGGGGACGTTAAAGACCTGGCCCTCCGCCTCGACCGTCTCGGGCTCTCCGGGCTGCCAGGGAGAGGAGGCGTCGGGCGGCGCGGCGTCGGGGGCGTTGAGCGGGGTGGCCTCCGCCAAGAGTGCCTCGAGGTCTTCGGCCGGCTGCGCGCCGGACTGCATGCCAGCGAGGCCGAGGATCTTCGGGACGTAGGCCTGGGTCTCGGGGATGTTCGGGATGCCGCCGGCCTTCTGCACCGCACCGGGCCCGGCGTTGTAGGCGGCGAGCGCCTTGTCCCAGGAGCCGAAGGTGTCGAACTGCTGCCGCAGGTAGCGCGCGCCCGCGTCGATTGCCTGGCCCGGGCTGTGTGGGTCCGAGACGCCAAGATCCTTGGCGGTGCCCGGCATGAGTTGGACGAGGCCGCGCGCGCCGGCGGACGACACCGCCATCGGATTGAAGTTGCTCTCGGTCTTGATGAGGGCCTTGAGCAGGTTCGGCGGGAGCCCGTGCGTCGCGGTCGCGTTCTCGATGAGCGAGTCGTACCGGGTCGGACCGAGCGTCGAGGTGACGGCCGGGGCCGCCGCAGCGGTGGGAGCCGCCGCCGGCAGTGGAGTCGCATCCGCAAGCAGCTTCTCCAGGTCTTCGCTCACTTCGACTCCAGGACGACAGTCGGCTTGCCGTCCTGGCCGATCTCGACGACGCGGCCGTCCTTGAGTCGGAAGCGGTCGCCCGGCTTACGCGCCGCGGGCTTCGTCGACGGCGCGGTCTTCGTCGACGGGGCGGCGGGGGCCGCTGGCACGGCCGGAGCGGTCTTCGTCTTCGTCGGTGGGGTGACGATCCTGCCGGTGTCGGGGTCGAGGAACGGCGTCCCCTCCACCTCGGCCTGGACCTGCGGGCGGGTCGCGTTCGGCCAGTACCACGGCTTCGGCACCTCCACATCGCGCAGGCGGCCCCGGATCCACTCGCCCGTGGCCTTGTCGTCCGCGGGCTTCCCGGCTTGGACCTGCTGCGTGAGCCAGGTCGACAGCTCGCCCTGGAGCTGATTGCGAGCCTCGACCTGCGTGTGCGTGACCTGGTGCCCCTTCTTCGGCAGCAGGCCAGAATCCTTGAGCAGGTCGTCGAGCTGGCCCTTCGCCGCCTCCACCTGGACCGGGTGCGTCGGCCTCTGGATCTCGCTGTAGAGCTCGAGCACGCGGTTGAAGTACGGCACGGGTAGGTTGCTGAAGTGCTTCACCGCGAAGGCGTTCGGGTCTTCCTTGCGCGCCTCGTCGGGATGCTTCCGCATCCACGTCTCGAGGTTGAGCAGGTAGGCGGCCTGAGCATCGGTGGGGAGCTGGCGCATCTGCCGGCCCTCCAGCTCGTTCGTGCGGTCCTTGCGGCGGAACTCGTCGAGGAGCTCCTGGCCCTTCTTGCCGGACGCCTCGAGAGCCGCACGCGTGACCGCGTCGATGTTCGTGATGGACGGGCGCGCCGTGTTGTTGGCGTCGAGCTCGAGGTACTGGCCGATTGCCGTCCCCGCGGCCTTGTCGAAGTTGTAGTTGACCCGCTCGTTCCGTTCGCTGACGAGCTTCTGAAGGATGCTCCCGGCCTCGGGGCGCAGCTCGGGGCGGGCGGCGAACCTGCCGCCCGTCTTGAACTCCGCGTCCAGCTTGTCGAAGGCCTTGCCCGGATCCACGAGGTCGGGGTGGGCGTCGTCGGGGCTCGAGCCCATGATCTCGAAGGCGAGCGTGCTCGCGTCGCGCTTACCGCCCTGCCCGTCGACTTGCTTCAACGCGGCGTGCACCTGGCGGGCGAGGGAGGCCTGGTGCTGCGCGTCGACCATGGACATCTGCTGCGGGTCGGCGAGGCGCTTCGCGGCGTCCTTTAACTCGCTCGCGGAGATCGGCGACGAGGGGTCGATGCTGAAGTGCTTGAGGGCATCGTAGATCGGCGTCGTCTGCTGCACGCCATAGACGTGCTGGCGCAGCTTCACCTGTCCGTCGTCGCCGAGGATCTCTCGCGCGCTGTCGATGCGGGCGAGGGCTGTAGGCCAGTCACGCGCGAGGGTGAGCTGCTGGACCTGCCGGCCCACGGTGTCCACCTGGTCGCGGCGCAGCTCCTGGAGCTGCTCGCCCTCTACGCGGGACCACCGCTGGATGACGTCGCCGGTAGCGGTTCGGCGAAAGGCGTTCTGCCATCCGTCGCCGGTGATCCCGTCGGCCGCCTTCGAGATGAGCTTCTCCGCCGCGTTCTGGTAGAGGGCCCGAGCCGCGTGATAGGTCGGGATGCCCTTCGGCTTCACCTGTACGGCGCCCGACTCGTCGCGCAGGGGCTCTCCGTTCTCGCCGAACACCGGGACGAGCCCCTCGCCCTCCTTCCGCACCGCTTCCGGGATCGAGTCCTCGTAGCCCGGGCCGAGGCGGTCCTTCAGCTCCTGCGGGTCGAACGACTTCTTCATGCGGAGGTCGGACTCGAGGTCGGAGAGGCCCTGCGAGAGCTTGAGGTGGGCGTCGGTCGTCTGAGCCTTGATGGACTCCTGAGCGATGGCCGTGAGCCCGGCCTGCATGGTGGAGGACAGGCGGTCGGTCGCGGCGCGCACCGGGACGAGCTCGGGCGACACCTCGTCGGGAACGCCGCCGTAGTTGATCTCGGGGAGTTTCAATCGGTCCCCCCGGACGCCTTGTCCGTCGTGGGGGGTCCGGCGCCTCCGCTGAACCAGTTCTTCGACTGACCGAAGTTGAAGAGGGAGGAGGTGAGGCCCGCCCCGAGGTTGACGCCGTTCGCGAGCCCGGCGAGGTCGGCACCCTGCTGCGCCTGGCGCACGTTCCACTCGTTCTGGCGTCTGAACTCCGCGGCCATGTTGTCGAGGTGGAGGGCCATGGACGTGCCGCCGGTCATCTCGAGCCCGGATGCGCCGGCGAGCGCCTCGGTCTGCCCGAGGGTGTCCATGTTGCCGGCCTGGGAGCGCCGGGCGCGCTCGAGCCCGGCCTTCTTCCTCGCCTCCGCCTCCGCATCGCCGAGGAGAAAGGAGAGGCCGCTGCCCAGAACTCCGCCTGCGAGCGCGCCCCAAGGGCCAGCCTTCGCGCCGAGGCTCGCTCCACCGAGGCCGCCCGTAAGAACATCGCTCATGAGTCAGTTCTCCTTTTTCAGCTTTCGTTCACGGAAAGTGTACCGAAGAGGGCAAGGATCTCGGTACGGAAGGGCAAGTCCTGTTCGATGGTGAGCTGCCCGCGGTCGTCCCAGCCGCCGGTGGGGAGGACGGTCACGTCGCCTGTGGTGAGGGGCTCGGGGGCGTCCTGCGGGGTGCTGGGAGAGCGGTCCGGGGCGGCACGGACGCCGGAGAGGAGCGGGAGGGCGGAGTGGTGGAGGCGGAGCGCGGCCTTCACCCAGCGGCGCCGGGCGCGTTGCGCTGTGCCTCGGGGGTTCCCGCCCTCCGGCGGGAGCGTCACGGCCTTGGCGGCGAAGGCGAGCCCGACGATGACCTGGCTCCCACCGGAGGGGACGGCGACGGACCCGGAGAAGACCGTCTGGTCGGGCAGGATGGCGCCGTCGAGGACGACGCGCACGGTCTGCCCTTCGAGGTGTCCGAGGCCAGGGGCGACGGTCTGTCCAGCCGAGAGGCCGATGAGCATCGACGAGTCGATGTAGGCGCGTCCGAAATAGGAGAGGGAGTCGGTGAGCGGGAGCCGCTCGAGGAGGGTGCGGCCTCCGCGGCGCACCGCGAGCCAGAGGACCGAGCCGCCGTCGCCGGTAGACGCCGCGGCGGAGACGATCGTCCCGGGCGTGCCGACCGTCTCCACGCGCCACCAGGCCGCGACCTGCTCCGCCCGGTCGTAGGTGCAGCACGCGAGCGTGCCGTCGCCGAGGACGAGGACGATGGTCGGGTCGGGGTCTCGCGCGAAGTGGATCTCGCGGATGTCCTTCGAGAGGTGCTCGGCATGGAACGTGAGGTCGTGGCTCGTCCACGCGGTCCGCTCGAAGGCGTAGTCGATGGCGCGAGCTCGCGAGCTGTCCCGGCTGACGTAGAGGATCTGGTCGCCGATGTCGGTCGCCTGGACGGCGGCCGAGCCGAAGGCGCTCTCTTGCCAGACCTGCATGTCGACGGGGGAGACGGCGCCGGTCTGGGAGCCGATGGAGAACTCGCCGAGGTCCGTACCGGCGAGGAGGGTGCGCCGGCCGCGCAGCCAGCGGATCTGCCCCTTCGTCGCGAGCTTCGCCTCGATTCCGCTCCCCGCGGTCTGCTTCCGGAGCGGGCCGGTCGTGGGCGCCGGGTCGATGAGGTCGTCGAGCTCGAAGTTCCAGAGCTGGCCCGGCCTGGAGGCCCATACGGTATTGCCGGCGGCGAGCCAGAGGCGGCCCTGGAAGAGGGCGACCGCGGTCGGGTAGCCGGTCACCGCCCACGCGGGCGGGCCACCGACCGGGGTCATGGCGGGTGGCGCGAGCGTCCACGTCGCCGCGTCCGAGCCCTGGGTGAGGACATGGGGCAGGTGCCCCGCGCGCACGAGGACGGCCTGGCTCGAACCTGTGACGAACTCGAGCTGGACGTCGCGGTTCTCTTCGCTGCTCCACGGGGTCGCGAGGTAGGTCGCCCCCACCACGCCGTCTTGGATCTTCGAGACGAAGAGGTGGACGTCGTCGATGAGGGCCACGCTGGCGGGGCCGTGCGGGTTCGCCACGACCACGCCGTCGGAGGTCTGGAGGACGGTGCGGATGCTGAGATAGAGGGTCGCGCCGGCGAGCGAGACGTTGCCGGAGAAGGAGAGGGGCGGGCCGTCCCAGTGGTTGGCGGCGCAGTCTGCTGCGGACGCGGTCCAGTTGAGGATGTTGCCGGAGTCCGGAGCGGTGCCGAGCCGCACGTTCACCGGAGACACAGGCGCAACGGGGAGGTGGCCCCACCGGAAGGAGAGTTGCCATCCATCGGACCCGAGGATCGGGATGGACTGCCGGAGGACAGCGGGCGGCCCGTCAATCCGGACCCCGATCGGAGCGGCGACGGAGAACTGCTCGAGCGCGGCCTGTCCACTCGCGAAGCTGACCTCGCCCTCGGTCGTCCACGAGGAGCTGCCGCCATCGAAGGTCCCGTTCGCGATCTTGTCCTCGCGCGTGATGTTCGAGGGGGCGACGATGGGGACGGGGCTCGAGCCCGCGTCCGCGTAGATGCGCATGACGTGGTCGCCGAGCTCGAGGACGTAGCCGTTCCCGCCGGCGACGGGGAAGTGCAGGAGTCGCGTGTAGGGGCCGCCGTTCCCGGCGAGGTCCGTCATGTCGCAGGCGAACTGCGTGCCGGAGCGCATGAGCATCGAGCCCTGCGCGGTGGGCTGGAAGTTGAGCGCGTAGGCGAGGGCGACTTTGTAGAGCGCGCCGTCCACGCGGCCGTGCAGGCGCGGCGACAGTTCGCCGCCGGCGAAGGAACTCTGGAGGTGGTCGTAGAGGGGCATGCGGGAGCTATTCGCGGGGGTCCACGACGGCGAGCACTTCGTCTACCGTCGTGGCGGCTCGGACCTGAGCTTTGAGCGCCGAGCCGGAGTCGATGACGGCGCGGTAGTACCCGATGCCGGTGAGGACGAGGGCGTGGACCGTGGCGGCGTCGCTGATGGTGAGGGCCGCCTCGTCGTCGAGGGAGTTGAAGACGATGGGATAGGTCATCGCCGGGTCGTTCCGGAGCGCGTCCATGCCGAGCATCCGGCTCTGCGCCTCGATGGAGGTGGAGAAGAGGAGCCCCTGGAACGGGAAGCCACGGGCGATGAGCTCGTCCGTCTTCGCGTCGACCTCGGCGTATCGAGCCGACCGCACTTGTACGAGCCCTGCCCGATGAGCTGTCACGAGCTGCCGCAGGGAAGGACGAAAAAGCTCCGGGTCCGGGCAATTCTCCAAGACGAGCGTGACCTCACCATCGGCCGTCTCGACGCGCAGGAGCCGGATCGGGTTCGGGTCCGTCGTTCCCACGAGCGCGGCTATCTCACGAGCGAGAAGGTGGGGGGCAGCCGTTCCATCCGGGAAGACAGAAGCCGGAAAGGTGATTGAGGTTTCGCTCACTGCTCTCCCCTGTAAACGAAATATCCTACGTGGCAGTTACCGGCGGTGATAGCGAAGGCGCTGGATTCGATCCGCACGTCGCCGTTCGGTTGGATGCCCACCACCGCGAAGTTTTGCCAGCTAAACCCGTAGGCCACCGCAGCGAACAGGGGGCACGTGGCGGCCGCTGGTCTGTAGCCCGCTGGCATCTGAAAGATCCTAACCCCCATAGCAGAGGTGGCCGAGCCTTTGACGGCAATACGCAAGTGGACGTTGCCCGCAACATCCTTGCAATAGCTCGTTGGATTCCACTCGCTTCCTGCCCAATCCGAGAACCCGTTCGCCCAGACGGAGACGAGGATCCACGCCTCGCCGGAGAGTGCTCGAGCGCCCGCCACGGCATCCTTGAACACGAGGTTCCCGCTCGCGTCCCGGTACACGCCGGTCGTCACCTCCGAGCCGGTGGAGGTGCCCGAGAGGTTGACGGAGGCGCCTATGCCGGCTGGATTGGCGAGCTGCGAGAGCGTTCTCGAGCCGAGGACGCCGTCCTTCAAGACGAGGTCCCCTCCGGCGCTGCGCTCTACTCCCACGGCGGCATCGACGGACGAAGCGTTCTGTGGGTAGAACCCGTTCGCCTGGAGGCCGTCGGCGTTCGGGCCGATCGGCCGAGCAAATAGGCTGTCCTCGACCGTCTCGAACCGGAGCGGGATGTAGAGCGCCAAGGGTCGGTCCCCTCTACGGCCGCACGCCCACGTCCTCGATCCGAACGTCGAGGCTGGTGTAGTTGCTGGCGTAGCCGAGGCGGATGACCCGGTTGCCGGACTGAAGAGCAGAAGCGAGCACTGGCATCCCTGTGGAGCCGAGATAGTAGGCCGCGCCGAGTGTGGCGAAGCTGAGTGCCCAAGCAGCCGTGCCTGCCCGGTAGATAGACACAGTCGCGCCCAGTGCTACAGAATATGCTGCAACACCGATGATATTATCCTTCCCTGCCGTGTTGCAGCTCCCAGGGGAAACGCTATCCGGGCCCGTGTAATAGACCGCCTGGCCCTGAGCGATGGCCGCATCCGCCGTCACAACATCCAGAAGATAATTGTGCTGGTGCAAAGTCCCTACGATCGACCCGTTTGTCACGTTGTTGAGCGCATTTGTCGTAACCGACTCGCCGCAGGCGAACCCGTTGATAGTGAACAGGTTCGGCACCCCTGCAACGGAAAGA
The DNA here is from genome assembly GCA_038209555.1 of Gaiellales bacterium. Lineage (GTDB taxonomy): Bacteria > Actinomycetota > Thermoleophilia > Gaiellales > Gaiellaceae > DASQGA01. The sequence continues at coordinate 17,511 of JBBQXP010000012.1, read as the reverse complement.
CCCGAAGCCCCCACAGCCAGGGTTGCGCCGTTGAGCTTCACGCTCGCGCCTGCGGCGCCGACCTGGATCCCACCGTTCGGGTCCGAGAGGACGGCGAGCGCGTTCCCTGCCAGCGAGAGCCCCGGCGTGCCCGCGAGGTTGAGGCCGATGCCCGCAGCGGCGGCCGTGATCCCGCGAGCCCCGTCGACCTTCACGCCGAGCGTGCCCGTCGAGAACTGCAACCCAGCGTTGGAGGTCAACGCGACGGCGAGGCCGGAAGCGTTCGTGACGAGCCCGGACGCGGGGTCGATCTTCGTGTCAAGACCAGCGGCCCCCGAGTATTGGAGGCCCGGGTTCGAGCCGGCCAGGCCGACGTAGACGCCGGTCACGTCGAGGGTGAGCCCCTTCGACGCGGGGACCTTCACGCCGAGTGTGTTGCCCGCGAGGACAAGCCCCGGCGTGCCGGCGAGGGCGACAGCGAGTCCGGAGCCCCCCGCGACCACGGCGCCGGCCGGGTCGACCTTCACCGCGAGCGCGCCGCCCGAGAACTGGAGACTCCCCGCGATGCTGATGTACGCGCCTGTCGCGTCCATCGAAAGCCCGCGGTTCGCGTCGGGCAGCCACGCCAGCGTCTTGTTCGGAGACGTGCCGGCGAGCGTCAGGCCAGGGTTCGCGGAGAGCGCGAGGCTGACCGCTCCGGCGCCCACTGCGACGCCGTCGCCCTTTCCCACCGAGAGAGTGTTCCCGTTCTTCGTGAGGCCGACGCCTGCGGTCACGCTGCCGAGGCCGGTGAACTGCGCCCAGAAGTTGGGGGTCGTGCCGAGGACGAACCCGGGATTGCTCGTCGAAACCCAACCCGAGTCCCCGTTCGTCGTTCCCTCCTCGACGAAGACGGCCGCGGACGGGAAGTCCGCGGAGCTGTCGAGGTCGGAGGCCCGCGTCATCGCGACCGCGGCGCCGGTCCACACCCAGACGCCGTTATCGACGACTGCCGTCTGGTCCTTCAAGAGGACGCGGTCGAGGGCGGCGAGCGTCACGCCGTCGATGGCTGCGCCGGGAGCGGAGAGCGAGACGTTCCCGATGGAGGCGGCGTGCACGGCGGGCTTCCAGGCTGCGCCCTGGACGAGGCCGTCGACGTAGGCCTTGGTCGCGGCGTCATCGGAAGCGGTGGGAGTGCCCACGCCGGCGACACGCCCACCCCCCGCGTCGATGGCCTGGCCTCCGATGGCCTGAAGCGCGATGGCCCCGAGCTTCGTCCAGTCGGTGGTCGCGTTCGCCGTGTCCATGTACCCGGCGGTCGGGTTGTAGAATGCGAACTGGCGCTGATTGCCTACTGGGAATGAGTTAGCCATTCGTGCTCCTGGTCAGGCGGTCTTGGGCGGCGCGGGTCTGGACAGCTCGGGTTCAATGGGTCGCACGATCCCCGACTCAGGGTCCATGGACATGCCTTCGAGGGGGAGGCCGAGCTTCGCCTCCACCTCGGAGACGCGGCGCTGGTACTCGGCCTGCCTCGCCTGTGCTCGCTGCATGGCCTGGGAGGCGTTCTCGAGTGCCTTCTTCACCTTCCCGTCCTTGTCGACCTGGGCGAGGAGGGCATCGAGCATGGCGCTAGAGGCGTAGGCCTCGGCGTTGGCGGCGCGCAGCTCCGAGGCGGCGATGAGGAGGTGCATCCGGTCCGGGTCTTCCACCCGCAGGACGACGAGCGGCTCCTGCGACGCGGGAGGCGGGGTCACGACCGCAGGCGCCACCATCCCGAGCCGACCGTTCTTCGGCTTCTTCATGTCGTGTACCCCGTCACGTCGAGTGAGACGTTCATCAGGAGCGTCGTTTCGTCGAGCGCGATTCCGATGCGTTGCGCGAAGAGCTTCGTTCCCGGCGGCGCTTCGATGGGCGCGCGCGCTGGCCGTCCAAACAGGCCCACGAAGTAGGCGAAACCGGGTGTGAGCCCCGAGTAGACGCCCGACACCTTCCCCTGGCCCACGACCGTGGCGAGCGCCGGCCCGATCTTCTCCGTCACGGCGCCCACGCTCGGAAGGGAGGAGGTGCTGTCGGCGCACGCAAGCTCTGCCGCGCCGTTCCGGATGCACACGAGGTCGCCCACCTGGATGAACGGCTCGCAGGGGACAGACTGGAGGAGGGCTCCTCCGGTTCCCGGGTGCCGCTCTATCGACGCGAGGCGTTGGCTGACCTCGATGAGTCGATCCCGGAGTGAAAGGGCGGCGTTCTTGAGGGCGTTGAGATCCTGTCCAGTGATCTTGTCCAGCGGCGTGAAGCCGAGGGCGTAGCCGGGGGTGGACTGCTTGTCGGGGAAGAGGATGGGGCTCGGGTCGTCGATGAAGCCGCCGGCCACCTACCACCTCCTTCGCGCGAGGGCGTTCGCCCGGATGCGTCTCGATCGGCCCTGCCTCCCATCGCTCGCGAGAGCGTCTTTGAGCTTCGTCTCGTACAGCGTCCACAAGGTCGACTGGAGCGCGCGGTCCTGGGTGATGGGGAGCGCGAGCTCGGCGGCGAGGCGCGCGGCGAGCACCTGGGCGAACGCTGGCGACCACTGCGAGGAGTCGGCCACCCGCACGACGGCGGTAACGTCGAGGATGCCGACGGCGCCCTCGGTGACGATGAAGCGGCCCTCCTTCTGCCAGTCGATCTCGGAGGCGACGTTCTCGGTCGACAAGAGCTCGACGGCGAAGGCGTCGAGGAGGACGGGGAGGGGCGCTTCGAGGGGCGGCGCCCCGAGGGGGACGACAGCGGTGGCCGCGCCCATGGTGCAGGCAATGACGCGGAGCACGTCCGGGGGCAGCTCGAAGCGCGATCGGTAGCCGAATGCCGGTGCGCCCACGCTCTTCGGGAGCCGGTATCGGGCGATCGCGAAGGTCCAGTCGTGCTCCTCGAGCACCGCGTCGCGCAAACCATCGAAGCTGTCGTGGACGAGCTGCTCGTTGCGGCTCGAGGGCGCGATGAATCCCAGGATCCGATCACAGCCGAGCCACGACAGTGCGAGGTTGGCGACCGAAAGGGGATCCATGACCTACTCATACTCGCTTCGGGCAATCCTGGCCCGGCGCTCCGCTTCGGGGCGCCACGCATCGAGCGTAGCCTCCTCGACGGAGGGGAACCTCGCGACCACGTCGGGCCAGGCAGCGCCCTTGGCAAGGAGCGCCACGAGGCGCTCCACTTCCTCGGCGTTGAGGCCGGAGTGTCGGCGGTGCGCGGGAGAGGCGGCGGCGGCGGCGAAGCGCGCGAGCCGCTCGCCGTGCTGCTCGTTGACGAGTGCGTGCATGGCCGCCGCGTCGGGGCGGTCCATCAGTTCTCCCCCTTCTTGCGGGAGGAGCGCACGGTGGCGGTGAGGGGGATGGGGGGAGGAGCGGCGGGCTTCGGCTGCGGAGGGGGCTTCGCCGGCGCGATACCGGCGCGGAGGAGTACCTCGTCCTTCCACGCTTCGATGGCGGACATGATGACGGTCGGGGCGAGCGCGGCGCGCGCCTCCTCCCAGCTCTTTCCCGCTCGCATCAAGCGAACGAGCCACCATACGTCGCCGTCGTTGAGGCCGTTCTTCTTCGGCTTCCATTCGGAGGCGTCCACTTCCTCGCCTCCCACCCTGCACATGTCGGCCACGGGTTCCCTGTCCCATCCCCCGCTGTACTGGAACGGAACGAGCGCCGGGACGGGACAGGGGGCCGCCCCGGCGCTCGCGCCTACTCCGCCGCCGCTACGAAACGGTGACGGTGTCCTTCGTGCAGGCCATGACGATGTGCTCGTCCTCGACGCGGACGGCGCCGAGGGTCATGGCGGTGTAGATGCGCGTCGCGAAGCTGATGCTCGGGTCCTGCGCCACCTGGACCCAGATGTCCTTGGAAACCTGGAGGCCCATCGCCATGTCGGTCATGGCGAAGCACTGGCGCTGCCCGGGCGTGCCGAGGAGCCGCGTCGAGAGCACCCAGTCGAAGCCCATCCAGTTGTGGATGAAGCCGTTCGAGATGAGGGAGAGCGCGTTGCCGACGTAGAAGCTCTGCGTGGCCTGGACGAGGTGCAGGAGCTTCTGGGCCTGCTTCGGGCCGACCACGAAGACCTTCCGCGTGTCCGGGGAGATGTCGTGGGAGAGGAAGAGCTCGAAGCAGTCGGTCACGAACTTGAAGTCGATCTCGGCGGAGTAGTCGCCGATCTTCTGGCCGGCGGGGAAGACGTTGGACCCGGCGGCCTCGTCGAGTGCGGTGCCACCGGCCGCTGCGATGAGGACGTCGTCGACCTGGCGCCGAGCGGCGGAGCCGAGCGCGCGAGCGATGTTGGAGTTGGGGTCGACGAGCAGGGTGTTGATGTCCTCGACCTCGGTCGTGTCGCCGCCGTCGTAGGTCGCGACCACGGACACCCGGTTCGACCAGGCGCTGTCGTTCGCGGGCGTGGGCGAGCGGGGCCCGATCTTCGCGGCCATGCTCTGCGCGGCCATCCTCGGCCAGTTGCGGGTCGAGCCCGTCTCGTTGCGCTCCTGCGCGTAGGGCCGGAGGCGGGATTCGGTCTGCTGCGCCAGGTGACGGACCGTGCGCTCGAAAGACTTCACTGCCAGCTTTGAGATTGAGACTGCCACGGGACTGCTCCTCCTCGCGGGTCGCGAGGGATGGGGGGATCACCATCGCCTTGCGAGTAGTCCGGAGAGGTCCGGGCCCGACACAGCAGGGCGGTGCGGGGCCGATGTTTCTCGGGAATCCCTTCGCCTTGCCGGGCGCGCGCCTATTCGGCGCGGTGTAAACGAGCGGATGCTATCGACAATGTTCTCTGACCGTCAATGTAGACGTACGGCCTACCTCGAGGTACGGCGAAGGGCTCGCTGCACGTCCCGCGGCCACGAGCCCCGCCGCACGGTCGCGGCGTCCGGGGCCGCTTCGCGCGCCGCCCTGCCGTGGTAGCGGCAGAAGTAGCGGTCGTCGACGAGGGACCAGCGCACGGGGAGCGGCGCGGCCGTGCCGGCGACGTCATAGACCGCGTGCTTCTTGCCGCACGTCTCGCACCGGAGGATGCGGAAAGCGGGCGTCACGAGAGCTTTCCGCCGAGCCGGTGAAAGTTGATGCGGCCGAGCTTCGCCACGAACGTCTCCTTCGTGGCCCACTTCGGCGCCGGGATGCTGTCGTCGTAGTAGCTGTCGACCGCGCCCACCCACGAGCTCGCCCGCCCGAGGAGCGCGTCGTCGGCGACGGCGAGGCACTCGGACCAGGCGAGGTCGCCCTCCTGCGGCCAGGAGCCGGCGAGCTGCGGGTCGTGCGGGTCGGTGAGCGATGAGAATTGGAGCTTCTTGAAGAGGACCGAGAGGATGTCCTTGCCCCACCACCCGGGCTCTCGGGCGCGGGTGAGGACGCAGGCGGCGATGACGACCTTGGCGGACCGCGTCTCGCCTCTCGCCTCCCGGTAGAGGGCAAGGGCGAGGAAGACGAGCTCGGAGGCGGCGTGCCGCTCGACGCCCGTCACGGCGTACACGCGAGTGCGGAGTGAACGGCCGCGAGGAGCTCCCGCCTGCCGAAAGGATGGAGGAGAGCCATGAACGCCACCTCGGGCACCACCCCCGTCGCCGGCTTCCAGCCCCGGTGACACACCGAGATCACGAGCACGGCCCGACCGTGGAGGTCCGCGCTGAGCTCCGCCGCTCCCTCGAGCCGACAGTCCACGAGCGCAACGCGGTGCCGGCATAGCGCATGGCGCTCGAGCGCGGCCCTCGCCGTCGACACGGCGCAGGCGTGGAGCCCGTCCGCGTTGAGCACACTCACGAACAGGTCGCGAAACTGCGCGTTGTCGTCGACCACGAGGACCCGGGTTCTCATCTATGCAGGGTGTAAGGTAGGGCTCTCTAGGACACCAGATGGTGGCGGGCTCTTACGGACCGCGGCTCAGGTTCTCCGTGAGCGCCGCGTGCTGGCCAGTCACGGGGGTCGCCTTCTCGAGGGCGACGAGGTGCTCGAAGAGCACGCCGAGCTTGTACGCGACGGTGTTCGTCCCGTTCTGGCCGATGCTGCCGAAGTGCTTCAAAAAGCTGGCGGCTGCCTCGAGGACAGCCGCGCCGAGCTGCGCGCCGAGCACGACCTCGCCGACGACTGCCGAGAAGTCCATCTTGGTTTCCGGTCCCATTGTACGTCCTTTCGTTGCTACTGCTGGTTGGTGGGGGCATTTGACGTTGAGTCGCTCGTATTCGAGGAGCCAGAGCCGGGCGGCTTCGCTCAGCCGTCGTCCCGAGCGCAGCTCGTCGCGCAGGATCCGGGCCGCCACATCGAGGAGGGCGATGACCTGATCACAGGGGCAAGGGGTCACGGCGGCGGCCTCTTCCTCTTCGGCGGTGGACGCAGGCCCACCTCCACCATGAGTGCCCGGGTGATCTCGGCCGACTCGGCCTGCGACGCGGCCATCTCGCGGATCGCCTCGGTCGACCGATCCTGAGCGAGCAGGGCCGCGCGATTGTTCTGCTCGAGGAGCGATTGCTGCGCGGCGATGGCGCGTTCCTGCATCGCGATGAAGCGGTTCCCGAAGGACGCGAAGCCGGCGGTGAGCAGGAACGTCACCACCACCGGGAACCCAAGCTCCTTCGTGGCCTTCACGACCGTGGTGATCGTCCAGTAGAGGACCTGGTCGGTGGGGCGCGACGGGGTGCGGAGGACGGCGGCCTTGATGACGTCCTTGAGCCCGGTCTGCCCGCGGTCGCCGGGGCCCGGGGGCAACGGAAGCGGCGGCGGCGTCTCAGGGCCCATCGAGGCACCCGTTGGCGGCGACCTGCCAGGTTGCGATCGCCTGACGGTAGTGCAGCAGGGCTGCGAAATCCGCCGGGCTCAAGCAGGCCCCGAACCGGCGCACGGGGCAGCCGGGAGGCGCCCAAGCGACGTCGGGGGGCGGGGGCAGCGGCGGCACCCGGCACCGCGCGCGCCTCGTCACCACTCGCGTGATCACCCGGTCCTCGCAGGGCGGGCACTCCGTCGGCCCGCAGAAGAGATCCGACGGTTCCGGCGGTTCGGGGCGCAGCGGGGCCGCAGGCGGCGCGCAGGCGAGCGCCGCGACGAGGAGCCAGGCTGCGTGGCGACCGCCGTGGCTCACCCGCCCTCGTGGAACTCGGCGAGCGGGTCCCGCTCCACGGTCGGTGGGTGGGCTTTCAAGAACTCGACGAAGGCTCGACCGGCCTCGGCTCCGGCCCGCTCGAGCGCGTGCGCGATGCCGTCGGCCAGCTCGCGCCCGTACACCTCGGCGATGACGATGAGGATCTGCTCCGCTCCCGGGATGACGGGCATGGGCTAAGGGACCTGCACCACCTTCGCCTCGTCGAGCACGAAAGGGGGCTCCTTCGGCTGCGATGGAGGCAAGGGCAAAATGACCATACGTTCGTCCTCGGGCGCTGCCGGGGGAAGCTTCGGCTGGGCGCCTGCGGTACCGCCCGAGACGATACCGGCCGCGGTGAGCACGGCGAGCGCGAAGCCGGCGACGGTCCCGGCGGTCTGGCCCTGGTACTGCACCGCGATGCCGCCGAGCATGATGGCGAAGATCGCGAGCACCTTCTTCGCCGAATCCGACTCGAGGAGCTCTTTCATGGCGCGTCGGAGGAGAGGTCGGGGTAGGCGAGCGCCATGAGCGCCGCGTGCTTCGCGACGAGCTGGCGGTGAATGTCCATCGTCCGCGGGGTGGGCTTGAAGTACTCGGCCCGGCCCTCGATCTCGTTGATCTGCGAGAGGGCCTCGGTGGGCGTGACGGTGGCCGGGCCCGCGCTACGCTGGCCTCCGACTTCGCGCGCCTCGGCGCCGAGGCTCTTCGCGAGCCCGTAGGCCCACTTTACGACGGCGGCGGGAGCGGTGCCATCGGCGATGGCCCTCTTCACGTCGTCGGGCGCGCCGGTCTTCTCGAGCGCGGCCTGGGCGAGGAGGCGGCGCTCCTCGTAGGCAGCGCCCCACTCGCCCTTGAGGACGCTCTGCTCCGCCTGTGCCCGCTTGATGGCGGCGCCCTGAGCGGCGGCGGTCTTCAGGGCGAGCTTCGCGAAGCCCTCCTTGTCGAGGCCGAGCTCGACGGCGGCCTGGCGCAGCTCGTTCTCGTCGAGCTTCACGCCCGCATCGAGCGTGACCCCGGCCGTCTCGAGCGTGAACTCCTTCGCGGCGTCCTTCGGCCAGCCGAGGGACTCGAGGATCTCCTTCCGGCTCGCCTTGAGCTTCTCGGGGTCCTTCGGGATCTCGACGAGCTCCGGCACGTCCTTGCGAAGCCGCTCGCGGAACGCGGCGCGCGCCTCGGGGGAGGCGTCGGGCCCGGGGACTCGGATGCTCGAGCCGACCATGGCCTTCGTCTCGACGTGGCTCTTCGCCAGGCTGGCGAGGTCCTTGTAGTCCTTGAGGCTGGCGTGGCCGCGGAGGTCCTCCGGCAGAGCGGTGCGCCAGTCGGCCGGCGGCCCGTCGCCGTCTGCGTAGAAGCGGTGGATGCCACCTCGCGAGAAGATGCTGCGATCAGCCCTGTGGAACATCGGTGCCTATCCTTTCGGTGGTGAGGGAACCGAGGCGGCGGAGGTAGAGGACAACCTCCCGCGCCCCGAGGTTGAAGTACGTCATCTCGACCGTCTCGCCGGCGAGGTCGCCGAGGATGAAGAGGTTCTCGAGCGCCGAGAGGAGCGCGCCGCCGGGCGGGGTGGCGAGGAACGCGGCCGCCGCGCGAGCGTGGGGGAGGGTCGCGAGCCGCGCCCGCGCAGCCTCGAGCAGTTCCTTCTGCGACCGCCTCACGCTCCGGCTCCCGCCGGCGGGCCGGCCTGCCGGAACGGCGACACCGGCCCGTATGCGGGCGAGACGACGGGCTGCGGCTGCGCGGGGACCGGGAGGCCTCCCTGCGGTGCACCGCCGCTCTGAGGCGCCTGCGTGGCCAGCGCGGCGGCCCTGGCCTGCGCGGCCTTGCCGTGCGCCTCGGCTGCGGCGCCCTCGACCTGGGCGACCTGAGCCTGCGCGGCGCGCGCCTCCATCTCGTCCATCGCCGCGAGCGCCTTCTTGACCTCCTCGGGAGGCTTGAGGAGCGCGGCCGGCGTGCCGAGCCGCTTCGCGATCTCGCGGATGCCCTCCACCACGTCCAGCGTCGCGAGGATGACCTTGAGCGGGAGGCCCATCTTGAGGAGCGCGGCTGCGAACGAGAGGACGCGCTCGATGGCCGCCACCTCGTCCGTGCGCTGGCTCCTCGCGAGCGGCCCCTGGTACTCGATGTTGAAATCCGCTCCGCCCTTATCGAACTTGGCCTGCACCTTCGGCGGGAGCGGCGGGAGCTGGTTCGCGCGGAAGAGGTGCCCGATCGTCGTCTTCACGATGGGGGAGAGGAGGTCGTTCTCGATGCGCGCGAGCGTGCTCCCGAGAACGCGGTTCATCAGCTCGTACCGCGCGCGGACCTCTTGCGCGGTCATCGCGGGCGAGTCCTTCAACGTCAGCTCGTCGTTGTGCAGGCCGCGCTGCACCATCGCGCGCAGTTCCTGCATCTTCCGTTCGGAGACGTCGAAGCGGGCCTTCGACTCGTGGATCTTGATGTCCTTCTCGACGTCGCGGACGACGGTGACGCCGCCCGGCTCGAGGTCGAGGTCGGAGAGGAGCCCGCGCTCGGTGACGAGCGTCGCGGGGTCCACCACCTTGGCCGCGGCCTGGTGGTCCGTCTCCATGTACGCATTGAGGTACTTCACGGTCGGCAACATGACGGTGCACGGGCCGTGACCCCACTGCGAGCCCGAGGTCTTCTGCCACCGGGCCAGCATGACGGGCATCTCGTAGTAGCCGCCCTCCTCGCCCACGGGCTCGCCCGACTCGGCGAGGAAGTACGTCCAGCCCACGGGCCGGATGTGGGGCGCCGCGGGGTAGACGACCTGGCCGTCGGGGCGGACGAAGACGCAGAAGACGAGCTCGACGCGCTCGGTGATCCCCGCCGGCTGCTCGGCCTGCTCCTCGATCTTCTCCGGGCAGGCCCAGCCCTTCCTGCGGCACAGGTCGCGGACCTGGACCGGGCTCCAGTAGAGTCGCCGGTAGAACCTCTCGACACCGCCCTTCGAGTCCTGCTCGAAGTAGCACTCGCGGATCGGGACGGCCTCGAAGTCGACGCCCTTCCACTCGGTCGCCGACGCGGGCTCCTCGACGACGACGGTGTTGCCGTAGCCGACGAGGTCTTGGTCGGCGGACGCGATCTCGGTGTTGAAGTCGGAGTCCTGGAGGCAATCAAAGACGCTGTCTCCCACGAGGTCGAGCCAGGACGCGGCTGCGGTGTCGCCCTTCAAGTCCTCGTCGCGCCACTGGAGCTTGAACCAGCGGATGCTGGGCGAGGTGACGGAGCCGTGGATGGAGGCGGCGAGCTTCTGGGCGGCGTCGATTGCGGTCGAGTCCCAGACCTCCCACCGGTTCCAGTCGACGGCGCCCTCGGTGATGTTGGCGGAGGGCTGCGTGCCGGTGCCGAGGGGGAAAAAGTAGCGTTCGATCTGGGCCCACACGCCCTCGACTGGCGCGCGTGCGGCTTTCAGCGCGTCGTAGCGGCGACAAAGGTCGGTCGAGTCGACGGTGCGCTTCGTGGAGGTCGCGACGGGAGCGGCTTCGGCCTCGCCCTCATCGTCGTCTGTCGGTTCTGTGGGGATGGCCTGCTGGATCACGCGGCGCCTCCTGCTGCTCGGTGGACCTTGAAGTGGATTGCGCCGCGGTGGTGGCCGCCGCGGGTGCCGTGGATGGCACGGTCGTCCTCGCCTTCGCCAACGCACAAATATTGCGCAGCCTCTGCGACGTGCGATGCGGAGCTTTTCTCCGGTACGTCGCGGTATCGCTCGTCGCCGGAGACCTGGATGCGCTTGAAGACGTAGGCGCCCGCCATGCCCTTGCGCAGGACGCGGCAGGCCGGGTCGATGACGATTGCCGGGCGCGCCAGGACGGTGAGGCGGGTGAGGAGCCCAGCGACCGCCTCGCGGCGCAGCATGAAGTCGTTCGTCGGCGCTGGGTCGACCGGGAGCCCGGCCGCCTGCACGACGTCGAAGGGCGTTCGCTCGTCGACCTGGGACCGTTGCGCGCCGGCGGGGTCGCCCCACCCGCGCACCGGCCGGCCGGCGTACTTCGTCTTGATGATGCGCGCGAGCTCGCGGGAGAACGAGACCGCGCCGAGCGAGTCGCTCACGAGCTCGTCGAAGAACTGCCACTGCCCGTCGCGCGGGTCGCGCTGCGCGAGCACAGCCGCCGGCGTGAGGCCGAAGTCCATCCCGAGGTAGAGCGTTTCCCCCTCGAGCAGCGTCACCGGCCCGACGTGCACCGCGTCGTTGAACTCGGGATACACGGGCCGCCCGTCCTTGACGAAGCCGTACTGGCCCCGGACGTAGACGTTCACCCAGTCCTGGTCCTTGCCGGAGCACAGCCGGGCGTAGTAGCCGGCGGGGAGGTTCTCGAGGTTCTCGGCCGAGGCCGAGAGGCCGTCGGGCTGCTTCCACAGCGCGAAGCCCTCGGGCTTCGTTTCCTCGAAGAGGCGGTAGAGCCAGTGGTCGGAGTCCGGAGGGTTGGTGTCCATCCAGATGCCGGACCAGAAGCGGCCGTCCGGGTTCTCCGGCGTCACCGCGTCCTTCTTCGCCGGATAGCGGCCGATGCGCGTTTGCAGGACCTCGCAGATCGCCTTCGGGACCTCCTTCGACTCATTGACGTAGGCGCCGGTGATCTCGAGGGAGAGGAGCTTCTTCACATCGACGGGCCGGTCGAGCGCGCGGAACATGACCTCCGCGTGCACGTCGTCGAACTCGAGCTCCGCCGTGAACTCCGTCTCATACCATTTGCAGATTGCGTCGGGGATCCACTGCTCGAAGGTCTTCCGCGTCGTATCGCGAAGCGTAGCGTAGGTGTTCCTGATGATGACCCAGCGCGAGCGGCGCTTACCGTCGGCGCCTCGCGGCATCTCGATGGCGCGACGAAGGATCTCCATGACGCAGGCCGAGCTCTTGCCCGAGCCCACGGGACCGATGACGCAGCGGACGAAGGCGTCCGAGCCCTCGCCGAACATGAAGTCCGCGAGCGTGGGGGGCGCCTCGTAGTCGATGCTGATGTCGCTCAAGAGACCTCGACGTCGAGGCGGCCGGCGGCGACGAAGAGGTCGTGCTCGGCCTGGTGGCAGAGCCGGTTCGCTTCATCGAGTTCCTCGGCGGCGTCGCGCACGCGCTGGTTGGCCTCCTCGAGCGCCTCGGTGGCGCGGGCGCGCAGCGCGCGAGTCACGCGGTACGCCTGCGCTGCCGCGCGGAGCGTCAAGGGGTCGCCTCGGTCTTCGTCTTGCGCCACGGCGCGCCGGAGAAGTCGACCTGGTCGAGTCCGCGCCGGTAGGCGTCGGTGGGGAGCTGCGAGCGGATGCCGGTGTCGAGCGCGGAGAGTTCCTGCCGCTGCCGCTCCAGGGTCTTCTTCTCGGTCGAGCTCATGGGGACGTCGCTGCCGCGCCGGGCTCTCCGCGGGGAGCAGAGCCGGCGCGGCGCGGGGACCTTTGTGCTGGTGGGTGAAGTGCGGGCACGGACGCGCCCGCGGCGAGGTGGCGGAAATAGCATCAGGCGCCCTGCCATCGGCGGACGCAGGCGCCCTCGCGCTGCGCCTCGTGCCAGTCGCCGGCGTGGCCGGGCGCGAGCGAGCAGTAGTAGCCGGGGCAGCCCTGGCGGAATCCGCCTCCGTCGCTGTGCTGCGCCCCGCAGACCGTCTCGCCGGTCGCCGGGTCGTAGATGCCGCGCTCGGGCGGAACACCTCGCGCGATGGCGACCCACGCGAGGAGCCGCGCCTTCACCCGCTCGAGCTCGCGTTCGAGCCGGACGGACTGCTTCGCGGCCTCGTCGAGGCAGAGCTCGAGGCGCGCGATCTGGCGCTGCTCCTTGGTGGGCGTGCTCACGAGCGGGGCTCCTGGCGGAGGAAAGCGAGCCGCCCCTCGTAGCTGGTGAAGCCGGGCGCATCGGAGACGGTCTGCCGGCGCGTGGTCACGCGGGCCTCGCTGCCGATGACCGCGCCGAGCTGGTAGCGGACGTCGCGCTCTGCGTACCGGTGCGTCACGTCGGCGATCTCCGGCGTGTCGTCGGCGACGGCTGCGCAGGCGACCTCGGCGACCCACCGCGCCCGCCAGCGGCCGAGGAGGAACCGCCGGTGCTGGGCGTCGGGATGCTCGAGCACGGCGCACATCTCGACCCAGGGGCTCTCGGCCATCAGGCGCCACCTTCCATGAGGAGGCAGAAGGCGCCGGCGACCATGAGCACCACCAAGGCGACCGCGAGGCCGAAGAGGAGCGCCTCGAGCCCGGTGCGAACGAACGCGCCCATCACCCGCGCGCCTTCCCGTTGATGGAGATGCTGACCTGGCGGACCTCGCCCGAGTGCTCGTGCTTCTCGGTGAGGAGCGCGAGCCGCTTCATGGCGAGCTCGAGCGCGCGGGTCTTGTCGGGCCAGCGGACCTTCGTCGTCTGGCCGACCTGCACCCTCTGCTTCTTCCCGCTCGTCGAGCCGGGGTCGTCCACCCACTCGTAGAGCGCCTCGACGTCGAGCCCCGGCAGTGCGCGGGCGACGTCCTCGGGCATCTCGTGGAGGCGGAGGAGGCGGCCGTCCGCGTCGCAGGCGCGACGTGGGTCGAGGTAAACGAGCCGGGCCAGTTCCTCGTCGAGCCGGTCCGCGGTCAGGTGGAGCCGCTCGAGACGGGGCGCCTCGATGGCCGCGATCGCGGCCTGGACCTTCGGATACTTCAAGATTTCGGAGGCGCTCTGGGCTGCGCTCTTCGCCGAGTAGCCGGCGGCGATGGCGGCGCGGGTCGCTACGTGGCCGTTCGCGAGGTACTCCGCGACGAACGCCCTCTGGCGCCCGTTGAGGCCGTCGTCAGGGGTGGTGGAAGAGGGCGCAGGCGCCTTTGACCGGGCCAAGTGCCGACAAACTACGACCACGACCCCCCGTGGGTGCAACCACACCTATGTGCGGGTCCCACCAGGCGCAGTGCGCTGCGGCGCAGCCGTTCCCCGGTGCTTGGGTCCTAACAGTCCTGGCTCGAGCCGTGACTCGGGGTGGACCCCGACCAGGGAAGCGCCGCCGGTGGTGTGCGCCGCCCGCGCGAGGGTCGACGGCCGCCGCCGCTCGCCGACGGCCGCGGCCGTGCACGCGGAAGCCGCGCCTTTGCGCGGGGCCGCCGCCCGCCCGCGGGCGCACCGCGATCCGAAGGTGATCCGAAGGTGCTCGGGAGCGCGACCGCCGCGATGTTCCACGCGAAACCGTGCGCCCCGCCGCCGCCGCTCGCGAAGCCCTCGGGGCCATTCCCGCCCGGATCCGAAGGTGCCGCGCGCCGCGCTCGCGCTTGCAGCGATTATCGGGAGCGTGGACGCGTAGGGCGAGCGGCGTCAGCGTGGGGGAAGGCTTCGGCGGCGATGACCCCTTTCGGCTGATCCCCGCGGGGCTCGCCTACACCTTCACGAGCTCGGATAGCCGCTGCGCCGCCTTTGAACCGCGGCGGCGCCGGTTGTCATCGTAGTGCCTCAACGTGCTTGGGTCGCTGTGCCGCGCGAAGCCGGCAACGTCCTGCCAGCTCTCCCCCAGATCGAGGAGCGCGGTCAGCGCCGAGTGGCGCAAGCTATGGGGGTTGACCCTCTTCCCCAGCGCGGCCACCCCATACCGCGCCACGATCTTGGCGATCCCGCTCCCCGTGAGCCGGCCCGACGGTGACCTCGTGCAGGCATCCCACCCCAGGAAGAGCGGCTCCCCACCCACCCTGGGATCTGCCGGCCTTACTGCGAGCCATGCCTGGATCGCGACGAGGGTTTCCGGCGCCGCGGTCACCCACTCCCGCTCGAGCTTGCCCTTCCCGAGAACGGAAATCCGTTCACCCTCGACGTCGACGTGCCCCACGTCGAGGCTCGCCACCTCCGCCCGACGGAGCCCCTGGTAGAAGAGAACGGCGAGGAGCGCGCGGTCACGCACGCCGATCGCGTCCGTCCGCAGGCGCGCCGCCGCCGCCATCCGCTGCACCCCCTCGACCCCCGGCCCCGCCGTGTCCCGGTAGCGTTGCACCCGCACGCTCGGGACCTCGAGCGTCCACGTCACCATGCCGAGGGTCCGGGCCAGCCGGACGGCGCTCTTGAGCGTGGAGAGCCGGAGCGCGACCGTCCCCGGCGCGAGGCCGCGCTCGAGCAGGTCGGCCCGGTACGTGATCGCGTACAGGTTCGCGACCCCCTGCCCGGCCCGGAGCAGCTCGCCCAACGCGCCAGGCGCCTCGTGGGCGTGTCCTGTCCGGCCGGATAGCCAGAGGGCGAAGTCCGCTGCGCCCTGCGCCTGGACCCGCGCTGTGTTCGCGCAGCGGCCCTTCCCGAACGCCTCGACGAGCCGACGCCCCCCCTCGTCGTCGAGGGCGAGGGGAGCGACCGCGAGCGGCGAGGCCGGGGCTGCGGGGACAAGCTCGGTCGACATCCCCCCAGGCTACGCGGTGCCCCCGGGTGGGCCGCTAGGCGCTCCGCTCTGGTTCGTGGGCGCGCGCCATGCTCTCCGCCAGGTGGTGCTCGAGCCGGTCTGCGAGCCCCTGCACCTGGGCGCTGACCTCTGAGAACGCGGCCTCGAACTTCTCGAAGCACGGGCGGAGGTCGGGCTCGCCCGTATGCGGGCTGCGCTTCTCCGGGTGGGCGCCCCCGCATGTCGGGCAGGCCATCAGTGGACCGAGGGTGCGGCCTGCATCGTGGCGCCGCTCGTCCGGCCGCCGCCGCTGGCGCCCTTGCCCTGCCGGCGCGCCTGCGCCTGCGCCGGACGGCCCTGCTTCTGGGTCCTCTGCTGCCCGGCTCGAGCGCCCTTGCTCGCGGCGAGCGGCTTCGGGAGCGCCTTCCCCTTCTCGAAGCGGATGCCGGCCCCGTACCGGGCCACGAGAGCCTTCTTCGTGTCGAGCCCGGTCGCCTCGATGACGAAGGTCGGCACCCGGCGAGCGTTCGAGTCCGCCACCCAGGCATTCAGGTTGGCGTTGCGGCTCCGGCGCGTCCGATTGCTCTGCCCCCTCGACCCTGCCGGGGCTCGAGATGCAGCGATCTGCGGCGCTGCCTCGCCGCCCATCCGAGCGGAGAGGTCCTGCGTGAGCTGCGTGCCGGCGAGCTGCGCCAGGCGGCGGCCGGCGTCCGAAATGATGCTGTTCCAGTTGAGGTTCACTCGTCGCTCCTTTCAAGCCATCGACGGGGTGGTGGCGATGATGCTCTTGGCGCGCGGCGAAGCCTTCCTGGCCTTCGCTGCGGGCGCCTTTCGCGCTGTCGCCCGCCCGTTCTTGGCGGCGCTCTTCGCGCGCACCGTCGTCTTCGCTGCCGTCCGATTGCTGCCCCTCTTCGCCGGCTTCGCTGCCGCTGCCCTCGCCATGTGGACCTCCCTGCGCAAGTGCGCCTTGGTCCGCAATATGCCGGGATTGCCTACAACGTGGCAAGGAATACGAACGAAGGAATCAATCGGCCTTCGCCTTTCGGTCGAGGTCCGCCTCTGTCCCGCGCGCATCGGCGATCCAGCCCCGGAGCGTTCTGAGCCCGACGCCGAGGAGCCGTGCGGCGTGAGTCCTGTTGCCTCCGGTGCGCCGCAGCGCCTCGGCGGTCGCGTGCCGCGTCAGCGCGGCGAGCTCGAGCGGAAGCGCGGGGGGCCATGACATCCGACCACCGTCGCACCTCGGGCCGGTGGGCTTCTAGGGGTTGGCCTACCCGTACCGCTTCACCGACGGCCGGAGCCTCGACGCGGACAGCCTCTCGCGGGGGATGAGCTTCCGCAGCTCGCGGCGCTCCCGCTCGAGCGCGCCCTCCTCGTCGAGCGCGACGACCTCGACCTCCGTGCGCGGTTCGTCGGGGTCGACGTCCGAGGTGACGTGGACCACCCGAATTTGCCGGTCGTTCCGGACGATGCCCGCGCCGACCCGGCGGAGCTTCGCGTGCGTGGCCTGGAGGGCGTCGAGGACGACCTTCGTGTGGGCGTCGGCGTCGGGTCGCGCGCTCGTGTACCAGACCGAGATCCGGACCTCGACCGGGCCGAGGAACATCGCGAGCCCGGAAGCCCGCTGCGCGGCTCGCCCGTGCGCTGCGACGAGCTCCTGGTAGGCCCGGGCACCCCTCCGCTTGAAGACGTTCCCATCGCCCGGCGAGCGGCCGTAGAGCGCGTTGACCCGGCCGGCGGCGGGGTCCGATGGCACGACGAAGCGGACGGTCGGGAGGAGGGTCACGCCCGCCTCCCGAGCGCCTTGCGGACGCGGTGGACGCTCTCCGGCGGGAACCACAGCACTCGGCCCCTGCGCTCGGGCCGGTAGAGCGGCGGCCGCGGCCGCGGGCGAGAGAGCGTGTACCCGGTCCACCACATCGCACCGAAGACGAGGACCGCGACGAGGAGGGTCACGGGGTGGCCTCGTCGCCGAGACGTGCCAGCTCGGAGCGGAGCCGGGCGTTCTCGGCGAGGAGCGCCGGCAGGGCGGTGTGGAGCGCGGCAACGTACTCGGCGGCGAGCCCGAGGGGGACGGGCCCCCAGTCCGACGCGGAGCCGACGCAGACCGCGCCCTCCCGCACCGCCACGGACGGGTCGTCGTAGAAGCACACGACCGGCGCGCCCATGGCGGC
>JBBQXP010000011.1:0-44948 GCA_038209555.1 Gaiellales bacterium | reverse complement strand
CTCGGCGTCATCGACGACACCGGCACCGGCCTCGAGCGGTTCGTCCACACCGGCATCGACACCGAGACGGTGGACGCGATCGGCGACCTCCCGCGCGGGCACGGCATTCTCGGTGCGCTGATCACCGACGCGCGCTCGCTGCGGTTGAAAACGATCACCGACGATCCCCGCTCGGTCGGCTTCCCGCCGAATCACCCGCCGATGCGCGGCTTTCTCGGCGTGCCGATCGCCCTGCGCGGCCGGGCCTACGGAAACCTCTACTTGACCGAGAAGGCCAAGGGCCCCTTCACCGACGAGGACCAAGAGCTGGTCGAGACGCTGGCCAGCCAGGCTGCGGTGGCGATCGAGAACGCACGCCTTTACGAGGATGCGACCAACTGGTCGGCGCAGCTCGAGGCGCTGAACGAGGTCGGGACGGCGCTGGCCGGCGAAATCGAGCTACCCCGTCTTTTGAAGCTCATCTCCCGGCGGTTGCGCGGTCTGATCGGCGCGCGGGTGGTGACGATCGCCTTGCCCACTCCGTACGGGACGCTGCGAATCGAGGCGGCCGACGGCGCCGATGCCGAGGACATCCTCGGCCTCCAGCTGGCGCGGGCGGGATCGAAGAGCGGCGTCGTACTTGAAAGTCAACGCGCGGAGCGCGTCGACTCCCTTGCGGACGATCCCGAGGTCGACCAGGAGGCCACCCGGGCGCTCAATGCTCGCACGGGGCTCTACGTCCCTCTTGTCGCCCGCGGCCGCTCGATCGGTGTCATCGGCGCCCACGACAAGGAAGGCGAAGACCCCCGCTTCAGCGACGACGATCTGCGTCTTGCAGAAACCTTCGCCACGCGCGCTGCGGTCGCCGTCGACCTTTCGGCCCGTGTCGCCGGCGACGCGCTGCGCCGGGTCGTCGAAGCCCAAGAGCTCGAGCGCAGGCGCCTGGCGCGCGAGCTCCACGACCAGACCGGTCAGGAGCTGACTTCGGTGCTCCTCGGCCTGAAGGCGGTCGAAGAGGCTAAGAGCGACGCCGAGCGCGCCGAGGCGCTGGCCGCCGTCCGCGAGCAGGTCGTCGAGACGCTCCACGACGTGCGTCGCCTGGCCGTCGAGTTGCGGCCCAAGGCGCTGGACGACTTCGGCCTGGTGCCCGCGCTCGAACGCCTGCGCGACACCTTCGCCGAGCAGACCGGCATGCGGGTCGATCTCGAGTCGCGAATCCGCGAGCGCCTCCCGACCGATGTCGAGACCGCCCTTTACCGCATCATCCAGGAGGCGCTGACCAACATTGTCAAGCATGCCCGGGCGACCGCCGTCAGCATTGTCCTGGCCCCCAAGAGCCGCGCGGTCACGGCGCTGATCGAGGACGACGGCCGCGGTTTCACCCACGACGGCAGTGGCGAGGGTCTCGGGCTCCTCGGCATGGGCGAACGGCTGGCGCTCTTGGGGGGCAGGCTAAAGATCGAGTCCAGCCACGGTGCCGGGACGACGATCGTCGCCGAGGTGCCCCTGTCATGAGCGACACGCCCATCCGCGTTCTGATCGTCGACGACCACGCCGTCGTCCGAAGCGGCCTGCGCAAGGTGCTCGAGTCCGAAGCCGACATCGAGGTCGTCGGCGAGGCCGGCGATGCCAAGCACGCCGTGTTCGAGACGCGGGCGCAGAAGCCCGACGTGATCCTGATGGATGTCGTCATGCCGGGAAAGAGCGGCATCGAGGCGACTCCCGAGGTCCTTCAGGACGCCCCCGAGGCCAAGGTCTTGATCCTCTCGATGCAGGACGACCCGAACTACGTGCGCGAGGCCTTCGCCGTCGGTGCCGCCGGCTACATCCTCAAGGAGGCTGCCGACACCGACGTCGTCGCGGCCGTGCGCGAGGTGGCCAGCGGCGGGCGCTACGTGCACCCCACCCTCGGCGCGCGCATGGTCGCCGCCGACGCTGAGGAGCGGAAGCGAGCCGAAGACGATCCGCTCTCAGACCGCGAGCGCGACGTCCTGCGCCTACTGGCCTTCGGCCACACCAACCAGGAGATCTCGGAAAAGCTCTACATCTCGGTCCGCACTGCCGAGACGCACCGCGCACACATCATGCAGAAGCTGCGCCTTTCGACGCGTGCCGAGCTTGTTCGCTACGCACTCGAGCAAGGCCTGCTCGAGATCGACCAGGACTGACTAGCGGCGGAAGGTGCGCAAAGCTGTTCTGCAGCTACCAACTCTTCGCCCGCGATCGGCTCTGGGGCCGTTGCACACGGACGCGCGCATCGACGGCAATGCAGCGGTCCGGCAGCGCGAGCACCGGGTTCAGATCGAGCTCGGCGAGGGCGGGTAAGTCTTCGCCGAGGCGCGACAGGCGGCAGACGAGATCGACCAGCGAGGCAACGTTGGCGGCCGGTGCGCCGCGGAAGCCTCTGACGAGGCGACCAGCCTTGCCGGTCGTGACCAGCTCCTCGGCGTCGACGTCGGTGAGCGGCGCGATGCGGAAGGCGGCGTCGCCAATCAGTTCCGCGAAGACGCCGCCGGGGCCGAAGGCGACCAGCGGGCCGAAAACCGGATCTTGGACGAGGCCGGCCAACAGCTCGGCGCCGCCTCTGATCATCGGCTGGACGATCACGGGGGCGCCAATCCTTGCGACGGCAGCCCGGACTGCAACGGCGTCGCCGAGATCCAGGGCGATGTTGCCGCTTTCGGTCTTATGCGTGCCGGCGGCGGCGGTCTTGACGACGACGGGGTGGCCGAGGGCGGCGGCTGCTTCGATCGCCTCATCGGCCGAGTGCGCGACTACCTCGCCCACAAGCGGGATCCCGTAGGCGAGCAAGAGGACGCGGGTGTCAGCCGGCTCGAGCCAGGCGTCGGCTCGATCGGCCAGCACCCGGTCGATCACGGCCGCGGCCGTGGCGCGGTCGACGTCCAGCTCGGGAACGGAGCCGAGCGGGCGGCGCAACCAGTCCGCGCGCTCGGCGGCTCGGCCCAGAGCGCGGGCGGCCGATTCCGGGTAGGTGAAGGCGGCGGCAGCCGGCGGCTTGGCGCGGAGTGCCTCTGGGATGCCCTCGGCGCTCATGACCACGGCGAGAACCGGCTTGTCGCTGCCACCGACGCGGGCGACGGCGGCGGCGACCTCGTCAGCCGTCGCGCTCACCGCCGGGACGAACAGGACGATGACGGCATCGACGCCAGCGTCGTCCAGCACCACCGGCAGAGCCGCCTCGTACGAGGCTGCCGTCGCTGAGCCGAGCATGTCGATCGGGTTTGCGATACTCGCCTCGACCGGTAGGAGCGCCTCGAGTCGCTTGCAGGTTTCTTCAGCGAGCGGTGGCAAGGCCAGGCCAGCCGCCTCACACGCGTCGGCGCACATGATCCCCAGTCCGCCGGCATTGGTCAGCACCGCCACGCCGCGGCCGCGAGGAGCCGGCTGCGTCGATAAGAGCGTCGCGACGTCGACGAGCTCCTCGAGCGAGCCGGCGCGGATGACTCCGGCGTGGTGGAAGAGCGCGTCTACGGCCGCCTCGGAGCCGGCCAGGGCGGCTGTGTGCGAGCTGGCCGCGCGAGCGCCGGATGCCGTTATCCCGCTCTTGACGGCGAGAATCGGCTTGCTACGCGCGACGCGGCGCGCGAGCTCGGCGAACTTGCGCGGGTTCCCGAACGACTCGACGTAGAGAAGCAACACTTGGGTGCCGGGATCGTCTTCCCACCACTCGAGCAGATCGTTCGACGACACGTCGGCCTTGTTCCCAATGGAGACGAACGCCGACAATCCTAGGCCGCGCGACTCGGCGGCCTCGAGCATGGCAAGCCCGAGCGCGCCGCTTTGAGAGGAGAAGCCGATGTTGCCCGCAGGCGCCTGCCGCGAAGCGAAGGTTGCGTTCAGCCGTGTCGTTGCCGACGCTACGCCGAGACAGTTTGGCCCGATCAGACGGGCACCGTGAGCGCGGACGAGCGCGAGCAGCTGACGCTGCCGGTCGTCCCCCTCGGCGCCGACCTCGGCGAAGCCGGCCGAGATGACGATCAGCGCGGGCACTCCCTTGCGCAGTGCCGACTCGGCCGTCTCTAGCACGGCAGCCGCGGGAACGCATACGACCGCCAGATCGACCGGGTCAGGGATCTCGTCGATCGACTGGTAGGCCCGGACGCCAGACACGGCCTCGCCGCTGCGGTTGACGGGATAGGCGGGGCCGTTGAAGTCGCCGGCCACGATGTTGCGGAAGAGCTCGCCACCGATCGTGCCGCGCCGCGGCGACGCGCCGAACACCGCTACCGACGCCGGTTCGAAGAACGGTCTCAACGAGGCGGCGACGGCGGTGTGGTCGCGCCCGGCGACGCGGGCCGCGTAAGCGGCGGTCGCGGCGATCGGGAACGTCACCTCGACTTCACCTCCGGTGAGTGTCCGCGAGAGGCTAAAGCCGGCTTCCGAGAACACATGCAGCATCGGTTCGTTCTCAGCCATCACCTCGGCAACGAAGCGCGTGATTCCCTGCTCGGACGCTCTCGCCGCGAGCCGCTCGAGCAGGCGCGTACCGACGCCGCGCCTGCGGTAGCCGCCGGCGACCGCAAAGGCGACCTCGGCCGCCTCGCGGTCGCGCAGGCGCGCGTAGCTGGCCAGAGCGACGACGCGCTCACCCTCGTCGGAGGCGACCGCGCCGATCAGCGCCCCACGCTCTGCCCAGTCGGGCTCGAGGTCCGGCGCGACGAGATGAGCATCGACCGGCGGACTGCCGTGGAAGCGCAGATAGAGGCTCTCATCGGACAGCTCGGCAAAGAAGCTGACGAGAGCGTCGGCGTCGTCCCGTGCCGGCGCGCGCAGACGAAGCGTGCTGCCGTCACGCAGGATCACGTCGACGGCAGTGTCACCTTCGATGGTGGGCCGCGGCTTCTCCTTCATCGGATTCGTCGTCGTGACCGCCCTGGACCCTAGTGCGACATCGTCCCCTTCGGGTTGCCGACCTTGAGCAAGCCCACCTGGCCGAGGTCGACGTGTGCGAAGGCGTGCGAGACGAACGGGTAGAGGCCTTCCTCGTCGAGCTTCACGTCGAAGACGGCGCCGCCACCGGCAGGGACGAGAACCGTCTGAACGCCGTTCTGGGGCGGGTTGGTCAGGTCGCCGTTCACCCAGGCGCGGTCGAGCAGCCCGCCGACGACGTGGAAGTTCGTGTCCAGTGTCGGACCGGCGGCGACAACGTAAAAGCGGGTCGTGTCGCCAGGCTTGGCGGTCAGGGGATGGGTGACGTATTGATTGGCGTAGCCGTTGAAAGTCGTCCAGTCGGGCATCATTGCGCGGGCCTTGGCCATGTCAAGCGAGGCCGGCTCCGTGATCCCGTCGCCCGAGAGGTACCACTCACTCGCGACGAGCACGTACTCGTTGTCGACCGCCGGCAGCGGCGTCGCCGGGTCAACCACGATCGCGCCGTACATGCCGTTCGCGATGTGTGCGAGGACGGGCCTGGTGCCGCAGTGGTACATGAACACACCGGGATCTCCCGCCTTGAAGCGGAAGGTGAAAGAGTCGCCCGGCATCACATCCTTGAAGGCGAGGTTCGGCGCGATCCGAGCGGCGTGAAAGTCGATCGAGTGCGGAATTGCTCCACCGTTTTTCAGCGTCATCTCGACCGTCTGGCCTTGGCGCACGTGCACTACCGGGCCGGGCGCACCGTGGCCGTCGAAGGCCCAGGTGTTGTACTCGACGCCGGGCGCGATCTCGACGGTCATGTCCTTCAGGGTCATCTGCACCTTGACTAGGTCGCCGGCCGGGACGGGCGCGAGCACGGCGTCATAGGGCTTGTGCGCCTGAGCGAGCTCCAGCGCGTTCTCCGGTACGACGCCGGCAAAACTGTTCAGCGGCAAGGCGGTGTTGTGATCGGTCGCGTTGTGCGTTGCCGCAGGCACGGCGGCATCTGCCCCCGAAGCCGAATCGCGTGCATCGCGGGCGTCTGCCCACATCATCAGCGCGAAGAAGCCGACGACCGCCACCAAGATCCCGAGCAGCATCGCGGCGACCTTGAAGAACGCGCTCGAGTCTGGCTCGATGGGCTGGTGGTACGTGGTTGTGGCGGGGTGTGAGGCCATCAGAGAATCTCCTTCGAAGGTGTCTGATTTGAACCTAGGAGGCGCGCTCGATTGCCGCGCCCTGGCATGACCGCAGGTCGATCGGTACATAGCCGTGAACTTTGTCGCGGGTTTTCCGCAAAGGATCCCTCGGAAGCACTTGAGCCGACGTCGGCGTTATGCGTCAGAACCCGAGCCCCAACCTGGCCGGGCGGGCCTGGGCGGCCTGCCTGAAGCCAAGCATTCCGATCGGGCGCTCGCCGTCGACGACCGGCAGATGGTGGATGCCGTGCTCACTCATGAGCAAGAAGGCGTCCTCAGCCGTTGCCTCGACCGAGACGGCGATCGGCTCGGCGGTCATCCACTCGCGGGCGCGCGCCTCGCTGGGATGGACGCGGCCGGCGAAGGCGCGCAGGAGATCGCGCGAGGTGAGGATGCCGACCAAATGCCCGTAGGCTGCGACAGCAGCCGAACCGATATCGGCAGCGCGCATCTGCTCGGACACCTCGCCGAGTGTGTCCTCCGGCGCGACGACCAGCGCCGGCGCCATGAGCTCGGCGACTGAGCGCCCTTCCCCACCCCCGGTATCGATCGCCGCCCGACGCTCCGGGAAGTCGAGCTCGACTTCGACCTGGACAGCCGCAGTCGACTCGGCCTGCTCGGCTGAGGCCTCGACGCCGGCGACTACGCCAAGGAAGGGAGCCAGGTAGCGGCCGACGATCTTCCCGGGCGGCCACCAGAGTGGCTCGGGACTGATGGTTGCCGCCTCCCCTACGCCGCGGGTGATCTCCTGGCGGAAGTAGCGTGGCTGGCCGCCGGTCAGCAGGAGCCCGCGCAGCACGGGCCGAAACGGCTCCGCCGCGAGGTCGGAGCCGGCGCTGGCGGCGATGACCGCCGCCACCGTGTCCGCTTGCTGGGCAGCAATGCCGCCCTGCTTGACCGGGAAATTGGTGATATCGCCGGCGGCGAAGACATCCTCCAGGCAGCGCACCCGACCGTGCTCGTCGACCGGAATGAAGCCATCGCGGGTCTGCGGCAGACCGTCGAGCCGCGGGCCACGGAGCAAAGGCAGCGCGACGACTCGGTCAACAGCGAGACGCCCCTCGGGAATAAGCGCCAGCGCGCCGTCGACGACTTCACTCGGATAGGTAGCGGTGTGAACCGCGATTCCACTCTCGCCAAGCAGTCCGCGCATCGCCCGACTACCGACCGCACCAAACAGCTGCAGCGGCTCCTCCTCGGGCGTCACCAGCACAAGCTCAACGTCGAGCTTGTGCTCGCGTGCATAGGCCGCCGTCATGAGCGCAAGCTCGTAGATGGGCAACGACCAGACCGACGCGCTCGGGACGACGAAGGCGACGCGGCGCACGACACCGGCGCTGATCTCCTCGAGCAAGTGGCGCATCCGGTCGGAATCGGCAGGGCCACGGAAGGTCAGCGCGCCCGGTACGGCAACGGCCGGCACGGCCCCGCAGGCAACGAGCAAGACGTCGTAGGGCAGGTCCCCGACCGAAGTATGGGCCTCACGGCGCTCGGCGTCGACGCCGACGAGTTCGCCCAGAGAGAAGGAAGCGCCGGCCTTGGGAGCCAACTCGGATAGCTCGAAGTGGCGCGCCTCGCCGAGGGCGAACGGCTCGGCGACCGACAGGGGGCGGTACCAGAAGTGCGGCTCCGATCCGAGTAACTCCACCGATACACGCTCCTCGGCTAGTGCGCGAAGCGCCAGCGCCGCTTCGAGTGCGGCCACGCCGCCGCCGGCGATCAAGACCCGCATCGCCATCTCAGCCTCCGACTCTCTGCGACGTCAGCGCGGCATCCTGACCCGTTCGAAAAAGGGCCCGGTAAACGAAGATCGCGGCGATGAGCTCCCCTCTCTTTGCGACGGGATCTATCATCTTGAGCCTCCTTTTCGCGCCGGCGCCAACCGCCGGACCGCTTCATGTTCCAGCGAAGCCAGTCGGGCGGCATCCGATCTCCTGCGCAGATTCGTTGCGGCTTTTCCGCGATCTTGCCGTTCGTCATCAACTTCTCCTCGTTAAACGCCGAGGGCGGCCGGAGCCGCCCTCGGTCAGGGACACGAGACGTGGTTTAGCTGGTCGCGGCGGCCGCTGGTCGCGGTGTCCGTGGCAAGCTCTGGCTGGAAGCCGCTTCAGCTGCTGACTCGCGGCTGCGCAGGGCGCCTCCGAGAGCCAGGATGATGAAGCCGAGCCCGCTGAGCAGGAGCGCGATTCCGACCACGATCCCGAACAGGGCCATCTGCTCGGCCATGTACGAGACGTTCAGCGCGGTCGAGAGTGCCGTTTCCGTGACCCATGTGTCACGGGCGGAGTTCCCCACCGGGTTTCCTTGCTCGTCCATGAGTGCTGCCGTCTCGTCGCTGGTGCCGGCCGGGTTCGCCGGGTCGTCAGCGGAGACGAACCGTCCCATCTCGGCATAGGCCAAGCCGCCCGAGGCCTCTAGGGCATGCTCGTGCATGATCTGCGCGAACGCCCGGGCCTGGGTACCGGTCTGGAGCGGCTCCTCAGCCCACTGCGATGCGTACTTGGCGACCGCCGGGTCATCGGCAGCGCCGAAGACAATCTGCTCCTGCTTGAGGCTGTCGCGCACCGTTGCGCGGCCGTCGACGCCCATGTAGATGGCTGCGACGCCGAAGGCGACAAGCACCACCCCGGCAAAAACGCCGCCAATCACGAATAGCTTCCTCATCTCGTGCCTCCTTCGTTCGGTTGTTAGCTTCAACGTAAATCTGGCTGCAGGCGCCCCTATCCGGGTCGGCTCACAGACTGGTTGCGGATTACCCGCACTCTTGTTGCGGGCGCGCCTACAGCCCGAGCCCGATGGCCGGCACGACGTTCGGCTCCGGGCGTTCCCAGGCGTAGGCGAGCTCAGCGAGGCGCGGCGGCCCAGCGACGAGGTCCTGCCACGCGGCTGCGGCAGCCCAGATGTCAACCTGGTTGAAGACGGCCTTGAGACCTTCTTCGGTCTGGGCTTCGAAGACGAAGATCGCCTCCTGCTCCGTCAACAGGAGCTGGTGCCGGGTCAGTGCCGTCTGGGCCGGGTCGAACGGGGGTCCGTGTCCGGCAAGCTCATGGACGCGATCACCTGCGCCGTCCTTGAGCGGGACGACGAGAGTCGCCCGCCGCGGGCCGACCAGACGCAGCTCGGCAAGGCGTTCGACGAGCTCCTGGACGATCCCGGCGCCCATCCCGGCGCTGGCAACCAGGTACGGCCCATCGGTCCGCTCGACCACGAGCGTGGGGCGCCCGTCGAGACGGCCGGGGCCGCTGCTACCGACGCGCAGGTTCCGAACCTCTTCGTAGCCGATCTGGCGGTCGACGACGGGCCCGTCGGGCTCGCGGCCTTCAAGTCGGAGCGTGCGCGGGCCGAGCGTTAGGCGCCCGAGATAGGTCTGCCCGTCGGGCTCGCGCCACTTCACTGCGTAGGTCCCCTTCATAGTCGGAGAGTAGGCGTGTGCTGCCGGCTCTCCGTCGTGGACTGCACTGAGCTTCACTGCGGATAAACCGCAAGCGTGGCCAGCGCGCGCGGGAACCGGGGAAGCCTCGTCGAACTACAGCGCTCGCGTTGCGGCGAACGATGTCATGCACCCTCGGAAGTGGACGTGCGGCCCGTGGCGTGAGGTTAGCGGCGTTTTTCGCGCTGAGCTTGTTGTAGCTGCCGGCCTAGAGGATGATGGCGCGCGCCGTCTCGAGCGCGCAATCCGACCGGACGAGCTGTCGCGCGAGCGAGAGGTCGGCCTTCGAGTCGGCCAACTGCCGCGCCGCGTCGGCGTCGAACCCGAGCCGGTAAAACTGCTGTAGGCGCCAGCGCCGGATCAGCACGTCCTCCCGGACGCGCCTGACCGGCTGGGGCTGGATCTCCCTGCGTGCCATCCTGGCTCAAGCTTGACGCTGCCGGTCGATCGTCTCCACGCCCGATCGGCTAGTCGCCTTTAGCGGTTCGGCGAGCGCATCGACTCGGAGACCGACAAGGTTCGACCGCGCTAATCGGTGCAACCATTGGAGCTAGCGCAGGGCTCCTCGGTGGATTCCTGACTGGTTGGCGTCTAAAGCGGCCCTATTCGACCCCGGCGAGTTGCTCCAAGCCCCGCCCTAATGCTCTCCGAACCTCGCCCGAAGAGGTTGTCCCGGCTGCGCACAACCTGAGGGCGTCGTCATGGAGTGTGCTCATGCCGCGGCTCACGGCCTCCGCCAGCAGATTGGCTGTTGGTTGTTCGATCAGCGCTCGCAGCGGTGGTGTGAGCTCGAGAATCTCGAAGATTCCGACGCGCCCTGAGTAGCCGGTTCTCATGCATGCGGAGCAGCCTTTCGCTTTGAAGGGCGTTGCGGAGCGCCCGTCGACCGTTTGCGGTAGCAGTCTGGCTTCTTCCGGAGCTGGCTCCTTGCAACGCTCGCAGAGCCGTCGCAAGAGTCGCTGGGCGAGGATGCAGCGAATCGCCGAGCTCAGAACGAGGTGGGAAAGACCCATGTCCTTGACCCTGGCGACGGTCCCGAGGACGTCTTCCGCGTGCAAGGTAGACAGAACGAGGTGACCCGTCAGCGCAGACTGCATGGCTATCTCGGCAGTCTCGTGATCGCGGATCTCGCCGATCAAGATCACGTCCGGGTCGGAGCGCAGGATCGTCCGCAGGCCACGGGCGAAGGAGAGGCCCGCGCGGGCGTTTACCTCGACCTGATTGACACCGTAGAAGATGGTCTCAACCGGATCCTCGATCGTCACGATTGCCCGTTGGCCATCGTTGAGCATCTTCAAAGCGGTGTAGAGCGTGGTCGTCTTCCCGCTGCCGGTAGGTCCGCACACGATGATCGAACCGGATGAATGCGCGAGCGCTCGCTTGAACGCCTCCCTGGTGTCCGAGGACATGCCGAGATCCTCGAGGCTGATGCCGAGGCCCTCGTTGTCTAGGCGCAGGATTCGCAAGATCGCGCTTTCGCCCTGCGTCGTCGGCAAGATCGCCAGCCGCAGATCCATGCGTGTGTCGGCGAGGGTGATGCTGACTCGGCCGTCCTGCGGTAGGCGCCGCTCAGCGATGTCGAGCGACGCCATCACCTTCAGCCGCGCGATTACGGCGGCCTGCAACTCCGCGGATACATGGTTGAAATCACGCATGACTCCGTCTACTCGCGCCCGGACCACGAGGCCGGCTTCCGTCGGAACAAAATGGAGGTCGGACGCTCCGCTGGCGATAACGCGTCGAAGCAGCTTGTTGACGAGATCCATCGCCGGAGAGTCGTTGTCGACCGCCGCGTCGATTGCGGCGATGCCTGCTACCGGCTGATCGGTGGACTCCGAAGATTCAGCAGTGTTGCGCCAAGCAGCGTCGATTGCCGCAACGATCTCCGTCGGCTCGCTGACGCCTGGTTGGATGCGTTGGCTGAGGGCCATCGAGAGCTCGTCCAGCACCTGCAGGTCGGTCGGGTCGACAAACGCGACGAGCAGCAGGCCGTTGTCGAGTTGCCGCACGGGAATGGCGTTGTACCGGCGGGCGAGTTGCTCGGGAAGGAGCCTGGCTATCTCAGGGTCTGGCGGGCTGGAGCTGAGCTCGAGAAAGCGCTGGCCGTACTGGTCGGCGAGAGCTTTCGCAATGTCCTGCTCATCAACGAGCTGTCGGCTGACGAGGAGTTCCCCGATCCGGGATCCCGGGGGCGCTTCGTTGAGAGTTGCCTCCAGCTGCTCGAGAGTAATGAGGCCCTTGTGAACGAGGAGCGAACCGAGACGCTCCCGAGCGGCCAGCGGCCGGGGCGGAGCGGCTCCCATGGCCATTTCAACGCTCGCCTTGTCAATCACCACAAGCGAATCGGCGCGAGGGCGACCAACCTTGACCGGTTTCCTGGTTGGCGAACCCGACATGGTCGGGTCCCGTCGGCCTCGTACTGGCTAACCCCCCGCGATCGCGCCAACCAGACGGATCGTCTCCGTGCCGGACAGCTTGCCGCTGAGTCCGCCGCGCTCGCGCACGTCGACGCCGTCGACGTAGATGTTGACGAGCGACCGGAGCGAGCCGTGCTCGTCGAACAGGCGATCCACGATGGGGAGAGCGCCGAGCGCCTCTTCGACCGTGGTCGCCTTGACTTCAACCTGGCTCTGTCCTCCTGCCTCGGCGGCGAGGATGGGCGGCAGGACGACTACGACCATGCGCCCACCTCGACCGAGAGAACGGGAGGAAGCTGACTGGCGATCTCGGTCCACGTCTGTCCCTCGTCAGCGGACGCGAACACGGAGCCGCTCTGCGCGCCGAGGTAGAGCCCGAACGGATCGAGCGAGTCGAAGGCCATTCCCTCGCGCAGCACGCCTGTCCACGCGCGCTCCGGCAGGCCCTCCATCGACAGATCCCAGCTCGCGCCGGCGTCGCTCGTTCTGTAGACGCCGAGGCGCCCGCCGGACGTGACCCTGTTCTCCGCTCCTTCGATCGGGACGACGAAGGCCGTGTCGGGGTCGCGTGGGTGTAGGGCGAGCGCGAAGCCGAAGCCGCTCGGAAGGCCGTTCCGGTCGAGCCGCTGCCATGAGTCGCCGCCGTCGTCCGAGCGATACACGCCGCAATGGTTCTGCTGCCACAGGCGTGGCGACTCCGCGCAGCGCAGCAGCTTATGCACGCACTGACCCACCTCTGGATACGGATCCGGGAGGAACTCCGCTGCCGTCCCCGAGTTGACGGGCGTCCATTGCTCGCCTCCGTCATCGGTGCGGAAGACGCCTGCGGCCGAGATCCCGACGTGGAAATGGTTCGGGTTCGTTGGGTCAAGCTGAATCGAGTGGCAGCACATGCCTCCGGCGCCGGGGAACCACCGCTCCCGGGTCGGGTGGGCGAGTAGCCCTTCGATTGTCTGCCAGGTCGCCCCGCCGTCGTTCGAACGGAAGAGCACCCCGGGGGCGGCCCCGAGCCAGAGGCTCCCCGGCTGGTCCGCATGGCCGGGCTCGACGTGCCAGGTGCGCTCGAGCGTGAGCTCCGAGTCGTCCGGCAAGCCCAGATTCTCCGCGTGCTCCCAGGTCTTCCCCAGGTCGTGTGAGCGATGGACGGTCGCTCCATAGACCTCGTGGTTCGTGCAGGCGTGGAGGACGCCGTCTCGCGGATCCAGAATCGCGTGATAGACCGACCACCCCACCAGGTGGGGCCCATCGAGTGTCCACCCCTGCCTCAGCTCGTCGCTGCGGAGGAGAAAGAGCCCCTTCTTCGTTCCGGCGAGGACGACGAGCGCCATTGCCCAGAGCTTCTCAGATCAGCCGTGGGAGCGGGGACCTTGTGTGTTTGACCCAGCGAGGCATAATCAGCGTCGTGCGTTTCCGTGCCTCGCTTCTCGCCGCTCTCTTCGCATTGTCCGTCCCGACGTCCGCGGAAGCGGTCGTGAATGCAGGCACGATCCAGGTCAACCGGGGTGCGGCCGGGATCCGCCTTGGGATGACGCGGGCGACCGTCGTGTCCAAGCTCGGCCCGCCCATCTTCCAAAACGGGAATGGATACATGCAGTACTCGGAGAACAACGTCTTCGACCTGTACCTGAACCGCGCGCGCCGGGTTCGCATGCTCGGCGTCTCCGGCCCGAACTTTTGCACCGCCTCCGGCATCTGCATGTTCGAGGCCGACGGAGTCCGCAAGCTCAAGAACCAGTGGGGCTCGCGGCTGAAGCTCCGCCGGCTCGAAACCGGCGAGCAGGTCTACCTCCTGCGAGGACTCGTCGACGGCCGTCGGGTCTTTACCTCGTTCTCGCCGACGACGATTCGGTCGCGAGGGAGGATCATCATGGTGTTCATCGGCCGGTGTCCCCCGCTGCCGGCCGTCTGCGGGCTCTGACCTTCCGCGGTGTCGGGGGGCAGGCGGGAGCTCGAGGATGCGCTTGCCGCGCTCGGTGAGAGCGAGCAGCGGTTCCGCGAGATGGCGGACAGCGCGCCGGTTC
This sequence comes from Gaiellales bacterium, assembly GCA_038209555.1. GTDB lineage: Bacteria > Actinomycetota > Thermoleophilia > Gaiellales > Gaiellaceae > DASQGA01. The sequence goes on along the minus strand of JBBQXP010000011.1, from coordinate 31,027 downwards.
TCATCTGGATGGCGGCCCCCGACACCCTCTGCACCTTCTTCAACCGCGGCTGGCTCGAGTTCACCGGCCGGACCATGGCGGAGGAGCTCGGGAACGGCTGGGTGGAGGGTGTCCATCCAGATGACCGCGACCGCTTTCTGACGGTCTACCTAGGCGCCTTCGAGCAGCGCCATCCTTTCGACACGGAGTATCGCCTGCGCCGCGCCGACGGTGAGTATCGCTGGCTGATCGACCGGGCGGTGCCGCTCTACCGTGGAGGAGCGTTCGCGGGCTACATCGGGACGTGCATCGACGTCCACGAGCGGCGCCAGGCCTCCGATCGCATGGCACGCCTCCAAGCGGTCACCGCCCGACTCGCGCGTGCATCGACCCAGACTGAGGTAGCGGTTGCGGTCGTCCGTGAGGGGGCGGCCGCTTTGTACGCGCAAGCCGGGTGGATCGCCCTGCTCACCGAGGACGAGGGTGCGCTCGAGATGGTTGCCTCCGTCGGCTACCAACCCGAGCTCGCAGAGGCCTATCGCACCCTGCCGATGTCACTCGTGAATCCGACCGTGGATGCGGTACGCCATGCGCGCGCGGTGTGGCTCGCGTCGGCGGATGCGGTCGCCGCTTCCTACCCCGACCTGGATCACGACTACCGGCGGACGGGCTTCGAGGCGATGGCGATCGTGCCGCTCATGGCCGGCGGGCGGGCCGTGGGCATCCTGGCCCTGAACTTCGGGGCGCGGCGGTCGTTCGACTCGGGCGACCGTGGCCTCCTCACGACCATGGCGGGGCAGTGCAGCCAGGCCCTTGAACGAGCTCGGCTCTACGATGAGCGAGAGGATCGCGCCCGCGCCGCGCGCGTCCTCGAGCACGTCGGCGACGGAGTCTTCCAGGTGGATCAGGAGGGGCGAATTACCATCTGGAACCGCGCCGCGCAGAACATCACCGGGGTACCGCCGGAGCGGGCGCTGGGCAAGCACCTGACCGAGCTCTGGACGACCTGGGAGCAGGTTTCGCCGCGCATCGAGGTCTCACCCGAACCGATTGCGGAGGGGCGCCGAGAGGCGCTCCCGCTCGAAATCGAGGGGCAGGAGCAGTGGCTTGCCATCTCCGGGGTCTCGGCTGGCGAGTCGACGGTCTACGCGTTTCGCGACGTGACGGAGTCGCACGCGCTCGAAGAGTCGCGCCGCGACTTCCTCGCCACGGCTTCACACGAGCTGCGCACGCCTCTCGCGGCGGTATACGGCGCGGCTCAGACCCTCCGGAAGCACCATCTCGAGGTGAGCCAGGGCGACGTCTTGCTCGAGATGATCGCGCGGGAGTCCGAGCGGCTGGCCGGGATCCTCGACGACCTGCTGCTTGCAACAAGGCTCGACACCGGAACGATGAGGCTCTCAATCGGCCAGTGCGACGGGCGGCGGCTCGTGGAGGAGATCGTCGCACTCGAGCGCGAAGCGGTCTCAGCCGAGTTCGAGCTGGCTGTGGTCGCGGACGGGGAGACGCCCGAGGTCGCGTGCGACCAAGAGCGCCTCAGGCAGGTGCTCATGAACCTGGTCGAGAACGCGATCAAGTACTCGCCGGGAGGAGGCCGCGTCGAGGTCGCCCTCCGCGAGCACGACGGGCGCGTTCGCTTTTCCGTCGCCGACGAGGGGCTCGGCATCCCGCAAAATGAGCAGGAGCGGGTCTTCGAGAAGTTCTACCGGCTCGATCCCCGACTCGCCCGGGGCGTTGGGGGGACCGGGCTTGGGCTCTATATCTCGAGAGAGCTGGTCGAACGGATGGAAGGCAGCATCTGGGTCGAGTCCGAACCCGGGAAGGGCTCGACCTTCCATGTCGACTTGCCGGTCGCAGATCCCATGGCCAGCTAGCCGCGCTCCACGCGCCGTTGCTCCTCGACGGTCCGCTCTGCGGTCGGATACGCCTCGAGTCGGTCGTCTGGAATCGGCTCGCCGCTTTCGACCGAGAGCCCGTAGGTCCCTTCGGCAAGACGTTTCTCCGCGCTCGCCACCGCCTCGAGCTCCCGCTGGAGCCTCTCGCGGAGGCCCTGATCGCGTTCCTCCTCAAAGAGCTCGGACGCCTCGTCCGCCGGATGCTGATCCTGGTGGGAGAGCTCGCTGTCCGCTCCGATTCCCAGCGCCTCGAGCTCTCGCTCGATTCGCCTCCGCTCGGCTGCGAGGAGCTCTTGTGCTCTTGTCGCGTCCACGGAGAGCGATCCTAGTTCTTGAGCGCGGTTGCCGCGGCAGCCAGACGATGGCGCTCGAGGCCTGAGAGCTGCGACTCGGCGCGCTCGATCAGCCGGTCAAGCGCGATGTCCGGGACGTGGTCCTGGATCCCCGCACAGCGGAGGTTCTTCCAGAGAGCGTGCTTGCCGCGCACCCCGATCGTCAGGCCTTCCAGCTCGAGTAGGCGGCTCAGGTCCGAATAGCCGGTCAGCTGGCCGTTCAGCTTCAGCCGCCCGAGTCGCTCGGCGACGAGCCCCGCCACTTGCTTCGTCGTGCTCCGCTCGAGGCTCAGGCGTACCATCAGGCGTACGAGGGTGTGCCGATCTTCTTCGATCTCACGCGCGAGACCCTCGAGGAAGTTGCCCAGCTCGGTGCCCCGGTTGGCCCGCAGGCATCTACGTGCGAGCGCGAGCCCGGCCGCAGAGCCGCCGAGATGGTCGTTCAGGTAGATGCCGAGCAGCTTCCGATTCAGCATGTTCGTCCAGCCTTCCTCGTCGCGCCGAATCGAACCCTGGAACCGAACCGGCCCCGGTCCAGTAGTACGGCTAACCCGCAGCGCACCCGCTGCGTCTACTAGACGACGGTGAGAATCACCCGGATGAGCATGTGGTGAATCCTCTCTGGGCGAAATCGCCCCTGTTACTCCTGCGCTTTCCGGGACTTCTGCTCTCGGTGCTTGCGGGATCGCTGCTGCTCGCGCTCGCCGGAGCCTCCTCGCCGCTCTTCACCTCTTCGGCCGCCCGCTCCGCACTCGCAAGCGACTTGGAGGAGACGACGGTCTTCGGGGCCGGAGCCACGATCGGCCAGGCAGGTCCCTTCGAGGGCCGTCCGGGATTCGGGCCGAATACCCAGGCCATCGGCTACCAAAAGCAGGACCAGATTCTGCGACAGACCCTCGCGAACGTCCCGAACCTCGGCAGCCGGATCCTGACCCTGCTGGGAGCGACGGTTGGCGTCGAGACGACCGGCCGGGAGACCGAGCCCGACCAGGCTCGACTTCTCTTCCGCACGGGCGTCCTGGCGAATGTCGAGCGCGTGCGGGGCGAGCGGGGGAACGGGGTCTGGGTCGCTGACACCGTTGCCGGGCGGCTGGGCCTCGAACCCGGGGACACGATCCGCGTTAGCCTCCCCAACCGCCCGCGCCGCATCGAGGTTGCGGTCGACGGGATCTACGCGGCTCTCTGGAAAGCTCCGGAGACGACTCCCTACTGGCGCTCGCTCTACGGCCAGATCTATCCGCGCACTGTCGATTTTCCGCCCCCAGCCACGTTCCTGATCGCGAGCGAAAGCCTGTTCAAGCGCCTGACACGCGGCCTCGGCCAGGACCACGCGCAGTACCGGTGGGAGTTCCCCGTCGAAGGCAACGGGCTGACCATGCCCGAGGCCGAAGCGCTCGAGCAACGCCTGGACCAGTTCCAGACTGAGATCTCGAACCCGGACTCGAAGTTGGGCCACGCCCTCTTCCCGCAGCGCATGTTTCGCCGCATCGCCTACGACTCGTCCATGTCGACGGTCGTCACGAGCGCGAAGCAAACCGTCTCCGGGATCCAGGCGCCCGTCGAGCTGCTCTCCTCGGCCGGGTCGCTGGTGGCGATCGCCGTGATCGCCGCAGCCGGGGCTTTCGCGATGGCCCGACGCCGCGTCGAGGCGACCCTCCTCTATGCGCGTGGGATGAGCCCCTTCAGGATCGGCCTGAAGACCGCGCTCGAGTCTCTGCTTCCGGTCGTCACCGGAACCGCTCTCGGTCTCGCCGCAGCCGTCGCTCTCGTCCGGTTGCTCGGACCCGGCGGGGCTGCGGACGGGGAGGCTCTCCGAGAGGCGGCGAAGGCCGTCTTGCTGCGGCTTCCCGCGGCCGTGTTCCTGCTCGGGCTCGTTGCTGCCGTCGTCTTTCTGCGACGCTCCGAGCGCGCCACGGCGCGATTCGGACGCCTGAACCGCGTGCCTTGGGAGATCGTGCCGCTCGTCCTCGCCGCGATCGCCTTTCAGCGCCTGAGCTCGCACGGCGCGTTCGTCCGAGAGGGCGACGACGGCGTATCTCAGCCCAGCGTCTGGCTTCTCCTCTTTCCGATCTTCTTCATCGCAGGCTTTGCAGGGCTCGCTGCGCGGCTGCTTCAGCGACCGCTGAACGCCCTCCGCGCTCGCGCCGACTCCCTCCCCTCAGCCCCCTACCTCGCGGTGCACCGCCTCGCAGGCGCGCGGCGCCTCGCGATCCTGCTCGTGACGGCTTGTGCCCTCGCTCTCGGCACCTTCGTCTACGCACAGACCGTGGTCTCATCACTCGAGAAGACTGTGGCGGCCAAGTCCCTCCTTTTCGTCGGGAGCGACGTCCACGGGGTCATCAACTACCAGCAGAACGCTCCCCGCGGGTTCCCCTACCCCGTCACAAAGACGACGAAGGTTCTTCGCGGCGGCGACCTTGACGGGCAGCAGGTGGACTTCCTGGCGATCGACACCGGGTCGTTTGCCGCCGCTGCTTACTGGGACGCGAGCTGGGCGTCCCGGTCCGTCGACGAGCTCATGCGCGAGCTCCGCTCGACCTCCGGCCAGACGCTCCCCGTCCTCGTTGCAGGCGAGGGAGCCCTGACAACCGACGAGCTCGAGCTCGGTGGCGCGAGAATCCCGATTCGGGTCGTCGAGACCACTCGTGCCGCGCCCGCGATGGCGCTCGGACGCCCACTGGTTGTCGCCGACGCGGCTCTCGTCGAGCGCTTCGCGGACCGAGCCGGCGTCTCGAACCCGCTTGCCGTAGCAGGGAGCGACACCGAGCTCTGGGCGAAGGGTCCCACTGCGGCGGTGACGTCGGCGCTCGCCGCCTCGGATACGCATCCGTTCCCGATTGTCACCGCCGAGGAGGTGCGGGATAACCCATCGATCACAGCGGTGACGCGAACCTTCGGGTTCCTGAAGTCTCTCGGCTTCGGGGCCGGCCTCCTCGCCGTGGTCGGCCTCGTACTCTATTTGCAGGCGCGCCAGCGAAGCCGGATCGTTTCCTATGCACTCTCGCGGCGGATGGGCCTTGCGAACGGGAGCCATCGCCTCTCCCTCGCACTCGAGCTCGGCACGATGCTGCTCGCAGCACTCGCGATCGGCGCAGTCCTTGCGATCGCAGCTGCCCAGCTCGTGCTTGGCGACGTCGATCCGCTTGCTAACATCCCGCCGGCACCGCTCTTCCGCGCGCCCGTGGCTCTCATCTTCGCCGCGGCGGCGGCCCTGGCCGGGATCGCGCTAGTGGGTGGCCTGCTGGCCAACAGAGCCGCCGAGCGGGCGAACTTCGCCGAGGTGATGCGGCTTGCCGACTGAGCGCCCCGTCGCCGCCTGTCAGGCGCTCGTGAAGACGTATGCGACCGCGAGCGAGCAGGTCCAGGCGTTGCGCGGAGTCGACCTGTCGTTTCGCCGCGGCGCGTTGGCCGCTGTCGTCGGCGCCTCGGGAAGCGGGAAGTCGTCCCTCCTCCGCCTCCTCGCAGGGCTCGATCTGCCGACGAGCGGGAAGGTGCTCGTGAACGGGCTCAGCCTCGCGGCCATGTCACCCAGGCGCCTGCGCGCGGTGCGAAGCTCGACCGTCGGGTTCGTCTTCCAGCGGCCCTCGGACAATTTCGTCCCCTACCTGACAGTCGACGAGCACCTGCGCTTGGCCGCGCGGGCAGCGAAGCGAGCGGACGGTCCCGGAGCCGAGGAGCTCCTCGATGCTCTCGGGATCGCACACCGGCGGGACCATCTACCGGAGGAGCTGTCTGGAGGCGAGCAGCAGCGTGCCGCGTTCGCGCAGGTGTTGCTGGCCGGCCCGGCGATCGTCGTTGCGGACGAGCCGACGGCTGAGCTCGACAGCCGGTCGGCGGAGGATCTGCTCGCCATGATCCGGGGCCTCTCGGAGCACGGCGTCGCCTTCGTGATCGCGACCCACGATCCCGGCGTGACGCGGATGGCCGACGACGTTGTCGAGCTCGACCACGGCCGCGTGAAGCGCGACTCGCTCGGAGCGCAGCAGGGCATCCTGATCAAGACTCCTAAGGCCGGTCCCGTCACCCCTGGCGATTCGGTCGCGGAGGTCTCCGGCCTCACGAAGACATACCGCCGCGGGCCCGAGGGGGTCCACGCCCTCGACCAGGTCTCGCTCCGTCTCGAGCCGGGCCGCATGATTGGGTTGATGGGCCGGTCGGGCTCCGGCAAGACCACGCTTCTGAACGTGCTCGCGGGCTGGGAGCGTGCCGATGCCGGATCGGTCGTCTGGCTCGGCGATCGGGAGGCTCGGCTCGCCGAGCGCCGCTGGCACGAGATCGCCGTCCTCCCGCAGAAGTTCGGGCTCATCGAAGAGCTGACCGTCAGGGAGAACATCGAATATCCGGCCCGCCTGCACGGCTCCCTGGAATCCGTGCGCAAGTGGGTGGAAAAGCTTCTGGGCGCCCTCGGGCTGGAGGAGCTCGAGCGCCGGGCGCCCAGCGAGACGTCGGTCGGCCAGCAGCAGCGGACGGCGCTCGCGCGCGCACTCGTGCTTCGTCCCCGCCTCCTCCTCGCCGACGAGCCGAGCGGCCACCAAGACGCCACGTGGGCACGTGGCGTTTTCGGCTGTCTGCGGGCGGCCGCTGCCGACGGCACTGCGTGCCTCGTCGCCACGCACAACGAGGAGGTCTCCGCATACTTCGACGAGGTTGTAAGGATGGCAAACGGCCGAGTCGAGCAGGGGTTGGAGGGGAGCCCCAAGGGTGCTAACGTCAGGCGGTCAATCTCGGGATAAGGGTCCAAAGGGGGGTACTCGGTGAGAAAAGCGCTTGCGGTGCTCGTCGGCGCTGCCGTTTGCACGGTGGCAGTCGGCGTGGCGAATGCGGTCAACGGGCCGCCCAGCAACAGCTCGACCGGATCGGGACAGGTGTTCTTCCCGAACCCGGTCGCTCAGCTCCAGAATCAGAGCCTGACCGATCAGAAGGATGCGGACTACGCGGCGCTGGCGCCTGCATACCGCACGGTCACGCTCACGAATCTCGACGGCAGTGGCTTCCTCGTCGGGGACTACGCCAACGTCCTCAGCGAGACAGGGGATCCGGCGTTTTCGTCGACGAACTCGTTCATCTACCGGCGTAACGACGATCGCTTCGAACAGGTCATGGGGTACTACTGGGTCACGCAGGCCCAGCTCTACATCCAGAGCCTCGGCTTCGGGACGGGCAAGTACCGCCCGGTCAACAAGGAGTCGCAGGACCTCCGCATCAACACGCTCGGGATCGACAACTCCTACTCCTGGGACAAGAAGGACGTCCTCAGGTTCGGGAAGGGCGGCGTCGACGATGCCGAGGACGCTGAGGTGATCCTCCACGAGTACGGCCACGCAGTCCACGATGCGCAGGTGCCGGGCTTCGGCTCGAGCCTCGAAGCCGGATCGATCGGGGAGGCGTGGGGCGACTACCTCGCCGTCACGGTCTCAAACGTGGTCGCGCCGACTCCGGACGCACCCTGCGTCGCGGACTGGGACGCGGTCTCCTACACCTCGACCGTGCCGCACTGCCTGCGGCGGGTCGATCTGAACCTGCACTATCCCGAGAACGTGCGGGGCGAAGTGCACGCGGATGGCCGGATCTGGTCTCGCGCGCTCTGGGACATCCGGCAGGCGCTCGGCCACGTGAAGGCCGACACGATCATCCTCGAGGCACAGTTCTCGTATGCGCCCGACACGTCGTTCAACGCCGCGGCGTTGACGACGATCGCGACTGCGAAGCGGCTCTACGGAAACCAGGCGGAGAAGGCGGTCCACGACGCCTTTGCGGATCGTGGATTCGTCTCTTAGCTAGCTGACGGTGCGGTAGGGGCCGGCACGTCCGGCCCCTACCAGCCGCTCTCGTCGTCGTTGAAGACGGGCTCGCCCTCGACCAGCGTGAGCAGCACGCGGGCGTGGCCAAGCTCTTTCGTGTCTTCCGCGAACAGGTCCCGGTCGAGGAGCGCCAGGTCGGCGAGCTTGCCGGCCTCGATCGAGCCCGTCTCGTGCTCGAGCCGGTTGACGAAGGCCGAGCCGATCGTGAAGGCGGCGAGCGCGGTCGGAAGCTCGAGCCGCTCGTCCGGGAGGAACGGCTCCGAGTCGCCTTCATCGGGATCGGCGCGGTTCACTGCGACCTGAATCTGTGGCAGCGGGTTCGCGGTCGAGACCGTCCAGTCGCTTCCCATTGCAATCGTGGCACCCGCACGGTGGAGGCTTCCAAACGGGTACATCGTCCGCGCCGTCTCTTCGCTGATGAAGGGAAGCGTCAGATCCTCGACGTAGCCCGAAAGCGTCGCCCAGAGAGGCTGTGCGTTCGCGACCACTCCCAGCTCGCGGAAGCGAGGGACGTCGTCGGGATGGATGAGCTGGATGTGCGCCAGGTGGTGTCGCGAGTCGCGAGTGCCGTTCGCCAGTCGGGCGGCCGCGAAGGCGTCGAGTGACTCGCGGACGGCACGATCCCCGATCGTATGGATGTGCACCTGAAAGCCCTCGGCGTCGAGGAGAGTGACCATGTTGGCGAGCTCGTCGGGCTCGTGCATTCCGAGCCCCTTCCCCTGGGTGGAGTCGCCCTTTCCGTCGAGGTAGGGCTCGAGGACGGCCGCCGTGAAGTTCTCCATGACGCCGTCCTGGAAGATCTTCGCGCCACGGATTCGAAGCCGGCCGGCCGTGCCCTTGCTCCGAAGCTCGACGAGATCGGCCACCTGCTCGTCTCCTTTGTCCCGCGTCCAGAGAAGGTTGCCCTCGACCCGGACGGTCAGCTCGCCGCGATCCGCCAGCGCCCGGTAGGCGTCGAGCGTCTCCGGCACGACCATCGCATCCTGGATCGCAGTGATCCCGAGGGTGTGGAGATACGCCTGAGCGAGTTTGATCGCTTGCTCCCACTCGTCGGGGGACGTGTCCGGGACGTGACGCTCGACGAGGCTCATCGCACCCTCCTGCAGGGTCCCGGACGGCTCACCGGTCTCGTCTCGCTCGATCCGTCCATCCCTCGGGTCGGCGGTCTCGCGTGAGATGCCCGCGAGCTCGAGCGCCTTCGAGTTCACCCAGGCCCCGTGCCCATCCCGGTTCGTGAGGAGGACCGGGCGGTCGGGAACGATCGCGTCCAGGTCGCTCTTCGACGGAGTCCCGCCCGGGAACGCGTCCATCCCCCAGCCGCCGCCGAGGACCCAGACGCGCTCGGGGTGCGCGTCCGCATAGCGGGCGACGCGCTCGAGACTCTGTTGCCGGGTCGATGTCCCGTGCAGGTCGCATCGGCTCTGCATGAGGCCACCGCTCGTTGGATGCAGATGCGCATCCTGGAAGCCGGGCAGGAGCATGCGATCGCGCAGGTCGACCACGTGCGTCTCGGGACCGCGCAACGCCTCGATCTCAGTGCTCGACCCGACCGCAGTGATGCGGCCCGCGCGAACGGCGATCGACTCGGCCCAGCTCCGGGCGGCGTCCATCGTGTAGACGCGTCCGCGTGTGAGGACGAGGTCAGGTGGTCGGTTCGTAGCCACGGCGCGACCCTCTCCGACAGGCGCCTCCTCGCGCAAGCGGGAACCGGCTCTAGGCATCCGTTCGCTCAGGGTCTAACCTCCTCCTAATCCGAGAAGGAGGAGCGATGCGAAAGCTTATGACGTGCATCGCCCTTGCCGCACTTGTTGGCGCGACCCTCCCCGCGCTCGCCTCGGCCGAGCCAGGGACCTTCGCGACCGCGCGCAAGGGCAGCCTCGACGTGACCAGCAGCATCTTTGTCACGTCGAAGGCCGTCGACCAGAGAGGCGGCTGGACGGACGAGAGCAAGCCGTGCACCGCATTTCGTGCACTCCGGGTAACGGCCGAGATCTTCCGCACACGGCCGGACGGAACCGGGCAGCACCGGATCAGAACTCGGCAGTCCGCCGTCATGAACTGCGCCGAGGGCGGTCCGAACCTCGGCTTCAGCCGGACCGCGGCGTCGGTCGGCTTGGCGTGCTCCGACGGGCGCTGGAAGCCCGGGCGCTATGACTTCGTCACACGCACGAAGCACCTGGCGAGCGGGCTCGTGGCGCTCGGAACCCTGAGCTGGGTCAGACGGGGGACCTGCTAGGAGGGCACTAGACGATCGATCGGCAACTACCCACGTCAATTACCGACCGATCGTCTAGAGATCGCGCCTCGCGAATCCGAGTAGCGCGAGGCCGACGAGGGCGGCCAGGTAGGCGAACGCATACGGCCAGAGCAAATCCCCGCCTGCCTGGGCGCCCCCGAAGGGCCCCAGCTGGAGTGCGACCCTGGTCAGGCCGAAGCTGTCCGCGCTGATCGCATTCAGCCCGTCCTGGTAGAGCGCTTCGAACGGGAGGAGCCAGGACGAGATGGTGGCGACGCGCTCGAGCGTGTGCGAGTTGAGCGCCTCGCCGATCTGTCCGAGGAGCCCTGCGACGAGCCCCGCCCCGAACGTCATGAAGATCGCGATCCCGTTTGCGGTCGCCGATAGGAACACCGAGCCGAGGAGCGAGAGTGCTGCGACGATCATCACGCCGCCTGCGAGCGCAAGCGCGGGGATGACGACACGGTCAGGCCACCAGCCCCCGATCCAGTGCGTGATCAGGAGGGTGGCCGTGTACACGAGGCACACGTAGACGGCACACACGACGCTCGCGGCCAGAAGCCGCGAAAGGAGGAAGGTGGCCCGGCCGACCGAGCGGACGACGAGGGGCTGGAGGAGACCGCGCTCAGCGTCGCCCCGGACCACGCCGAGCGTCAGGAAGATCGCGAGGACGGCGCCGAGAAAGAGCGTGCCGAACATCGACAGCCCGAAGAGCGTGGCACCGGCGAGGGTGGTCGCGTCGAGCCCCGCCGTGACGCCGCCCGCAAAGTCCTCCACATCCTTGAAGGCCTGGCGTGTGCCCAGCGCATAGAGGCCGAGAAACGCCATCGTCAGGATGAGTACGACGAGGAAGACGCGGCGTCTGAGGCTCTCGCGCAGCGTGTACGCGACGATCGTCGCGACTGCGCTCATCCGCCCGCCCCCTCGATCGCCTCGATGTACGTCTCCTCGAGCGACGCCGTCACCACGCGGACGCCGTAGATCTGCTCGCCGGCTGCGACGAGCTCGGCAACCAGGCGGGGAGCCTCCTCGCGGCCGGCGCCCGGAAAGCGCCGGACACCTTTCGCTGTCTCGATCTCAATCACGCCCGGCTCGGCCAGGTCCTCGGGTCGTCCCGCCGCGACCACGGCTCCCCGGCGCAGGATCACGACCCGGTCGCACACGAGCTCGACTTCGCTCAGCAGATGCGAGTTCAAAAGAACGGAGACGCCGCGGCGGCGCAGCTCCTCGAGCAGCCCGCGCACCGTGCGCCTGCCGACAGGATCGAGTGCGCTCGTAGGCTCGTCGAGGAGGAGAAGGCGCGGCGAGCCGACCAGGGCCTGGGCGATTCCGAGACGCTGCTGCATCCCTTTCGACATGGCGTCGACGTTCCGCTCGCCGGCGTCCGTCAGCGCGACGAGCTCGAGGAGCTCGGCGCGCTCTTCCGCGCCACCCTCGGACCCCGCCAGGCGCTGGTGGAGCTGGAGCACTTCGTTCGCGCTCGCCCAGCCGGGGAATCGGAAGAGCTCGGCGAGGTAGCCGAGCGAGGCTCGCGCGGCCCGGGAGCCCGCCGGCGCACCGCAGATCTCAGCGGAGCCTGACGAGGGTCGAACCAGCCCGCAGGCGATCTTCACGAGCGTCGACTTGCCCGCGCCATTCGGTCCGAGCAGTCCGACGAGCTCGCCCTCACGGATCTCGAGGTCGACTCCGCTGAGTGCCTCGATCGTCCCGTATCGCTTGGCCAGGCCGCGGGCGGCGAACGCAAGAGCCATTGCCGTCTAGATGCTTGGTCGGTGATTGGCGTGCCCGCGGGGACGGGCCAGACCAAGCCAGGGTGCGCCATCGCCTGCAGGCAAGGCTAGAAGCCTTGACAAGGGCGAGGGTGCGGCCTGGCGCCGTGTCTGGGGCCGCCATCCGTGGGTGTGGTAATCGTCGATCGAGCATCTAGGGTAATTGGCCGTGGAGGACACCGTTCGCCGGAAGATCAGCCGCCTCGGCTTCGGCGAGGACGCGACCGAGGTTCTCGCCCGCCACTTTCTGGACGCGGAGGCGCGAGGGCGCACGGGGCATGGCCTCACCCGCGTGGACTGGCTCTCGACGTTGCCGGACCTGCGCCCGGAGGCGGAGCCGAAGCGGCTGCTCGCGGAGCCTGGCTACGAGCGCTGGGAGGGCAACGGCGCACTCGGGTACCTGACGCTCGACGCGATCGTTCGCAGCCAGCTCGAGACGCCGCCCGAGCGGGCGCGCGTCATCGTCGCCTCGCATTGTTTCCCGACCGGCGTTCTCGGCTACTGGACGCGGCGGCTTGCGGAGTCAGGACTTGCAGCGGCTCTGACCGCCACGTCGCCGGCCCGTCTCGCCTCCCCGGACGGCGGGCCTCCGCTCGCGGGGACGAACCCCCTCTCGATCGCGGTCCCGAGCTCCGACGGACGGCCTCTGGTGGCCGACGTCGCGATGGGGAAGGTCACCCACGGCGACGTGCTGGCCGGGAGCGCGACGCCCGAGGAGCTCGTGCCCTTCGGCGGGCTCCAGGCGCACAAGGCGTTCGCCCTCGCGGTCGGGCTTCAGCTCTTCGTGGACGCCCTGGCGGGCGAGGGGCACGGCGCGGTGCTCCTCGTCGCCCGGCCCCAGGCGGATCCGGTCCCGGCGCTTCGCAAGCGGGCCGGCGGCATCCGGCTCCCGGGCGACGGCTAGAAGCCCTCTAGCGCTTGCGGAGCTCCGCGAGGACGATGGGGTCCAACCGCTCGACTCCGGTAACGCGGTCCTCGAGGTTCTCGGTGCCCGCCCACGCGTTGAACGACTTCTCCAGGCTCGGGTCGGCGTAGCCGAGGGCGGCCAGGCGGCCGCGGAGCTCCTCGGCGAGCTCTTCGTCCACCGGAACCCACTCGGCCGCCGGCGTCTTGCCGAAGAGGAGCTGATGCATGCCGTAGAGCCGCTTGAGCTCCGCCACGGGCTCAGCGTGATCGTCGACCCGCAGGTCGACGAGGACGTCGTCCATGCCCCCGTAGCCGCCGTCCTTCTGAACGACGAGGAGCCCCGCCGCTTGCTGGCCCCGCCGGTCGCCGCCGGCGAGCTGGGCCGTGGCGAGCGCCTCGAGAATCCTCTCCGCGAGCGGGCGTCCAGCACCCGCCTCGAAGCCCTGTACGAGGCCGGCCACGGTCTCCTCCGACACCAGGATGTTTCCCTGGGCCGCGTAGCCCGGACCGGACTTTCCGCCTGCCCAGTCGAGGCAGGCGCTCCCCGTATACGTCGCGGCCCGGCCCTGGGCGTCCACGACGCCGACCTGGCGGTCGTCCCGCCCTTCGTCGGCCTTCACGAGCGCTGCGACAGCCTCGTCGGCAGAGAGCCCGTCGCGAAGGAGCGCGAGGCCGTCGGGGCCGTAGCGCGGGTTGGCGAGCGCCTGGGTCGCGACCGCGCCGACGCCAGGCTCGGCCCAGGGAACGATCGACCCGGCGGCAAGGAACTTCGACTGCACCCCGACGCCCCACTGCCCTCGTTCGAGGTCGCAGGCAGCGATCGAGTACGTCGAAACGAGAGGTGCGTCGCTACCCATACTTGAGGCGCCGCAGATCGAGCTCCTTCAGGTCGTCGCGTCCGGGTGGGACGAGCACGCATGCCACTTCCGGGTGCTCGAGGGCTGCTGCCACCTCTTGGGTGCCGGCAGCCCGAACGACGACCGGTGTTCCGCGCAGGTGCGCCTCGTGAAGCGCCTCCAGGTCTCCGATCTCCTCGAGGACGAGTGCCTCGATGTCGCTTTCGCCGATCCGGATGTGGTGGTCGTCGAGCGCCTCGACGTCCTCTCCCTCGACCGCGATCTCGGGCACGCGGACACCTGTCGCACCCAGCCAGCGTGTGCGCACTAGACCGTCACCGTCTCCCCGGGCTCCGGCGACAGCACCTCGGTTTCGACGCCCGCCTCACGCAGGTTCTCCCGAAGCTCGTCTGGGGTGCCCGTCAGGAGCCCGAACGTGCCGTAGTGGCACGGGATGCACGTCTGGACATCGAGCAGCTCGAGCGCGACCGCGGCTTCGGGTGGATCCATGGTGTAGTGCCCGCCGATCGGAAGGATGGCCACAGTTGGACGGTAGATCCGCCCGATCAGCTGCATGTCGCCGAAGACGCAGGTGTCGCCGGCGACGTAGATCGTCGTCCCGTTCTCGAACGTGACCACGTAGCCGGCGGCCTCGCCGACGTAGGTGCCGTCCTGGCAGCTCGAGGAGTGCTTGGCATCCGTCATCGTGAATCTGGTGCCGTCAGCGTCGACGGAGCCGCCCTTGTTCATGGCACTGCTCATATCCTCGTCGACCCCCTGACCGGTCAGCCAGCCACGGAGCTCGACCATCGCGATCACACGGGGCGAGAACTTCTTGGCGAGCTCGACAGTCTCGCCGACATGGTCGTCGTGGCCGTGCGTGAGGGCGATCACGTCGACGCGTTCCGGCTCATGCTCGCCCTCTGGGCACTTCGGGTTGCCGAGCCACGGGTCGAGGTAGATTCGCTTGCCACCCGGTGTGTCGATGCGAAAGCTCGCGTGGCCGAGCCAGGTCACGGGCACGTCCGGCATCCATCCCTCCTTGGTCGCGGAAACGGGGTGAGGGTAACGGAGGAACTCTCCCTCGGGCGTCGAACCCGGACGCCATGGAGAGGGGTAGCGCAGCGAGCGCGATGGCAGTCGAGCTGACTGCCGGGCTCCTCTTCGCCACCGCGGTCTCGGACGCGCTCGGGTTTGCATCGATCTCGTTCCTGCTACTGCTCGTCGGAGTGCCCGTGTGCGCCACCGCAGGGCTCGTGTGTCTCGCGCGTCGCATGGAGGCCGATCGGGACCCGCTCGGCACACTGCAGTCCGCGCTGGCAGGGATCCTCCTTGCCCTGTTCATCGTCGGCGCGGCGGGCCGCGCGCCCATGACCGCCGAGGGCATCCCCGCCATCGGGAGCGGTGCCCTAGCGCTCGCCTTCCTCGTGCTGCTCTGCCAGGCGCTCGTCGCTCTGGCCGCCAGACCCCTCCGCGAGTAGACGCCGCAGGACGAAGGCGGCTACCGGCCGCTCCCTGCCCTTCACCTCCAGGTCTCCGATTTGCTCCACCTCGAGTGCGCGGGGAAGCCGCTCCCGGGTGGCGCCGCCGATCACTACTTCTCCCGCCCGGGCCTGACCTTCGAGGCGCGACGCGAGGTTCACCGTGTCCCCGACGGCCGTGAAGCCGCGGCCGCCCTCGGCTCCGAGGAGGCCGACACTCGCCTCGCCGGTGTTGATCCCGACGCGGAAGGGGGGCCAGTCCGGGTGGCGGCCGCGGATCCGTCCGGTCTCCCGCTGCAGGGCTAGGCCGGCCAGGGCGGCGCGCTCAGGATGGTCTGGCTGGTCGCCACGCGTGTTGAACGTGACCATGATCGCGTCTCCGATCAGCTTGTCCACCTCGCCTCCGTGCTCGCCCGCGATGAGCGGTACTGCGGTCTCGAAGTACTCGTTCAGCATCCGCTGCACCTCGTCCGGCCCAACCTGCTCGGAGAACGCCGTGAAGCCCTGGAGATCGGCGAAGAGGACACTTATCTCGCGGATCGAGCCGCGAATCTCGTCGAGGTAGAGGTCGCTGAAGCGCTCTTCGTGCCACTGACGCCGGGCCGCGTACCCCACGAGCCCGAAGGAGACCAGCATGAGCAGGTGCCACTCCCACCAGGTGGCGTGCCAGTTCCGTGAGAAGGCGATCGCGAGCATCGCCTCGGCGAGCAGTGCGAAGGCGGTGACGACGGCGGCCGGCAGGAGACGGCGGCGCGCGCGCCATACCTCCG
Organism: Gaiellales bacterium; assembly: GCA_038209555.1. Taxonomy (GTDB): domain Bacteria; phylum Actinomycetota; class Thermoleophilia; order Gaiellales; family Gaiellaceae; genus DASQGA01. The sequence goes on along the minus strand of JBBQXP010000011.1, from coordinate 15,022 downwards.
TATAGCGGGCGGCCGCGTAGCCGTAGAGGAGGACACCCACCGAGGCAAGTGCGATCAGCGGCGGGCTCCCGACTTCGGCCGGAAGCTCGCGGTCGAGTGGCGGCAGCGACGTCAGGGACCAAACGGCCCAGACGACGAGGCTGACGAGAATCACGCTTCGCAGGGGCAGGAGGCGGCGTATGTCCGTTCCGCCGGCACGGGCGGAGAGCGCGGCGAGGGCCCCCGCGGCAAGGAGGCCGATCGGTGTGGCGATCACGAAGCCGGCGTTCTTCCCGTCCAGGAGGACACCTGGCGTCGCGAGTGCGTGCATGCCGAGGAACCCGGCGCTCGTGAGGAAGGCGAGGGAGATCAGGAAGAGGCGCGAGTCCCCTCGGCGCCGAGCGGCTTCGCCGGTCGCGTAAGCGAGAACGGCGTTGATCGCGGCGGCCGCGACCACGAGCCAGAAGTGGCCCGGGTGGTTCTCCCAGACGAGGTCGAGCCGCGGCGCTGCGAGCAAGACCCAAAGCCCGGCGACGGGCAGCGCGATGAGGAATGCCCAGACCGCGAAGCGCGTGCGCGATGGCGGGGTCAACCGAGGGCTCGCTTGACGAGACTTTGGAGCTGGGCGCGGTAGCCCTCGGTCTCGAAGTCGTGCAAGGGATGAGGCGGGCAGACATCCTCGTGCAGCTCTCCGCCGCTGCGGAGGTAGAGAGCGGGGTAGATCCGCGCCTGCTCGTCCATCTCGACGGCGAGTGCGAGCGCGTTCCCCTCGCCCTCGTCGAGGAAGGCCGCGAGCGGCTGGATCCCTTCATCCGTCGGGCCCACGTCCGGGTCGAGCCCAACCACCCGTGCGAGATATGACTTCTGCGTCCAGAGCTCGGGCGCACGGGTCAGCTCGGAGGCGAGGAACGGGACGACCTGGTCGCGTCCAAGCGCCGAGCGCTGAGCCGCACGGCCGAAGTGCTTCTCCGCGATGTGCAGCGCGAGGAGCTTCGCGTTGTAGCGAAAGCCGCTCACCGTCCCGGACGCGCTTCCGATTCCGTGCTTGCGGAGCCCGGCGGCCGCCTGGGTCGCGTTGCCGGCGAAGTAGATACCCGGGACGCTTGCGCTCTCCCAGTGGTGTGTCTGTGCGGGCAGGGTGCCCTGTTTGACCGTCGAGCAGCCGAGGGTCGGGAGATCTCGCAGAGGCGTGCAGAAACCGGTTGCCGCAATGGCGATGTCGGCGCCGATCTCCATCGCGCCCGGATACGTCGTCCCGTTCGCGACGATGCGGTAGCCGCCGGGCGTTTTGTCGATCCGCTCGATCGCGGCGTCGAGGGCGAACGTGCCCCCGCCCCAGGAATGATCCTCGTAGGGCTGGAGGTAGCGGACGCGAACCGTGGACAAGCCGAGTATGTCCGCGGCTACGGGTCGCGGCGAGACGAGGAGGACCTGCTTCGCCCACGGCACCAACCCGTCGGCGATCTCGAAGGCCGAGTTCCGTTTGCCGATCACGACGACGCGCTTTCCTTCGTATTCGCGCGGCTTCCCCGTCTCGACGTAATGGGGGACGTCCTCGATCCCGGGAATCGGCATCTTCAGCGGGTCGGTGACGCCGATCGCGAACACCGCGACCTTGCAACGGTACTCGCCGTCCGACGTGACCAGGACGAAGCCGTCGTCCTCGCGGCGTGTTGATTCCCACCGGCAGCCGTAGCGGACGGGCACTCCGGCCCGGTCCGCGAACGTCGCGAGTCCCTGCTCCATCTCCGGGCGGGACGGAACCATCCACGTGCGGTCCATGTACTCGGCGACGAGGGCCTGCTCGCCGCTCTCCTCGCCCAGCAGGCTGTTGTGGTCATACCACTCGTAGGCACGGGTACCCCGCTCGGCGGGCGCGTCGGGCTTCGTCCAGGAGAGGAGGCGCTGGTAGATCGGCCACTTGCGGAACATCCCGCCCGGGGAATCGTCCTGGGAGACGACCGCGTGCTCGATGCCGAGCCGCTTCAGGCAGTAGCTCACCTGCAGCCCGCCGGGGCCGCTCCCGACCACGACGACGGGATACTCGCCCGGAGGGAAGGGCCGCGCGTCTAGCTCAGCCACGCGAGGGTGGTCCGGAGGCGCCACGTGACACTCAGGAGCATCTGGAGCATGACCTCCGGGTGTGCGAGCAGGAACCCGCGGAGCTGGGGGCCCGGGATGACGAGGCACCGAAGCGTCGTCTTCGCGACGATGTCGCTCGTCGGAGACTCGCCGAGCAGGACGGAGACCTCGCCGAAGAACTCGCCACGCTGGAGGCTCGCTCGCTCCTCGCCGTTCAGGACGAGACCGGCCTCTCCTTCGAGTATCACGTAGACGTTCGAACCCGAGAGGCCCTGCCGCAGGACCCGCTGGCCCGCGGGGATGACTTCCTCGTCGAAGGTGTGAGCGATCTCCTCGAGCTCCGGCCGGTCGAGATCGGAGAAGAGGCGCAGCCCCGCGAGGGTCGAAGCTAAATCGGCGTCTACGCTCACGGCGCGTAGAGGCTAACGCGGCGAGGCCGGGCCGTGCAACGGGGCGTCCTAGGCGACGAGCTCGCGAGCGGCGAAGAAGATCGCCTCCGAGAAGGTGGGGTAGGGCTGGATCGAGTCTACGAGCACGTCGAGCGGCACCTCGGCGCGGATCGCCAGGGTCAGCTGTCCGAGCCATTCGCCCGCCTCGGGGCCCACCGCAAGGGCTCCTGCCAGAACGCGGCGGTCGGGCCTGGCGAAGAGCTTCACGAACCCGGACCGCTTCGGCCGCTCGTACGTCGAGGTCCGCGAGGTCTTGTCGACCGCCCTCGAGGCCGTGACGAGGCCTTCCGTGTGCGTGTCTCCGACAGAGGCGACCTGGGGATCCGTGAACACGACCGCGGGAATGGCGCGGTAGTCGGCCCGTGCCTCCTCCCCCGCGACATCGTGGGCTGCAACCCGCCCCTGGTACTTGCCGACGTGCGTGAAGAGCGCGACCCCGCACACGTCGCCGATCGCCCAGACGTTCTCCCCGGCACGCATCCGCTCGTCCACCTTGATCCCGGACTTTTCGATCTGGAGCCCGAGCGGCTCGAGGCCCTCGACCCGTGGCTTTCGGCCCGTCGCCACGAGCAGGCGCTCAGCCTCGAGCGGCTCGGCGTCCGGAAGCTCGATCCGAAACCGCTCACCGCTTCGGGCGCACGCGATCTTCTCCGTGTCGGCGCAGAGATGGACCCCGATCCCCTCCTCCCGGAATGCCTCGGCCACGAGCTCGCTGGCCTCCGGATCCTCTCGCGGGAGGAGTCGCTCGGACACATGCACGAGGTCGACGTCGGCGCCGAGCCGGCGGTAAGCCTGGGAGAGCTCGCACCCGACGGCGCCGCCGCCGATCACGACGAGGCTCTGCGGCACCTCCTTGGCTCCGGTCGCCTCGCGGTTCGTCCAGTAGTCGAGCTCGTCGAGCCCGGGAATTGGAGGCGCAGCGGAGTCCGAGCCCGTCGCGATTACGAGCTTGTCGTAGGGAATCTCGCGACCTGCGGCCTCGATGACGCCGGGCTCGCGGACGGTGCCGCTGGCGCGGACCAGCTCGATCCGCCGCTCCTTCAACCACGTCTCCTGGCTCGAGTCGTCGTAGTCCCCGACGACCTGGTCGCGCCACCAGAAGACCCGGTCGGAGGCGAGCTCCCCGTCCAGGGCCTCCGCTGCCCCGGGCGCGCGCTTTGCGGCCGCCACGAGCTCCGGTGACCGGAGCAGCGTCTTCGAGGGCATGCACGCCCAGTAGGAGCATTCGCCGCCGACGAGCTCCCGCTCGACCAGCTTGATGTCGACGTCGCGGTCGAGCCTCCGGAGCGCCGCGACGAACGCCTGCGCGGCGGCGCCTCCTCCCAGAACGACCACGCGCTCGGCCATCAGAACGGGAACCGCAGGAACTCGACGCCGTCGCGTGCGAGGTCGATCAGCGGGCCCGCTGCGAAGAACGTCCCCACCGTGACGGCGAGCGAGGCAGCGACGGCGGTCGTGAGCGCAGGGTCGCGGGGCGGCGAGCCTCCCGCGGGTGCGAGGCGAAGCTCTCCCGGGCTCACGTACATGGCGCGAACGACTCCCAGGTAGTAGTAGATCGAGACCACGGTGGCGACGACGCCGACGATCGCCAGCCAGGTCCAGCCTCGCTCGACCGCTGCCGAGAACGCGTAGAACTTTCCGAGAAAGAGCCCCGCGGGCGGCAGGCCGATGAAGCCGAACATGAAGATCGCCATCGCGATCCCGTGGAAGGGCCGTTCCCAGCCCATGCCGGACAGGTCGGAGACCGTCACCGGCCGCGCGAGCTCGCGCTCGCGGGCCGCGACGATGGCGAACGAGCCCACGTTCATGGCCGCGTACGGCATCAGGTAGTAGAGAAGAGCCCGCCCGCCGAGTGGCGTGCCGACTGCGATCGGGATCAGGAGGAAGCCGGCGTGGGAGACGCTCGAGTACGCAAGCAGTCGCTTGACGTCCGTCTGGACGAGGGCAGCGAGGTTCCCCCAGGCCAGCGAGATGCAGGCGATGACGGCGAGGGAGAGTGTCCAGAGCTCCTCCTGGCTCCCGAAGGCCGTGGTCAGCAGGCGTAGCGTGAGGACGAGCCCGGCGACCTTCGTCGCTGCGGACATGAAGGCGGTTACCGGGGTCGGTGCGCCCTGGTACACGTCCGGCGTCCACATGTGGAACGGCGCGGCCGAGACCTTGAAGGCGAGGCCGACGAGGAGCATCGCGAGACCGGTGACGAGCAGGAAGCGGTCGTCGCCTGCGGCGGCGCGCTCGATCGCCTCGAAGCCGATCTCGCCCGTCGCGCCGTAGACCAGCGCGCTTCCGAAGAGGAGGATCGCCGAACCGAAACTTCCCACGATCAGATACTTGAGCCCCGCTTCGAGGGACCCGAGCCGGTCGACTGCGATCGCGCACATGATGTAGAGCGAGATCGAAAACCACTCGAGCCCGAGGAAGAGGGTCATGAGGCTGTTCGCCGAGACGAAGAAGCACATGCCCCCGACGGCCGACAGGAGCAGGGTGTAGTAGTCCCCGATCCCCTCACGGCGGCCGGGCTCGCGGTAGGAGACGCCGATCGCGAGGAGCCCGGAGCCGGCGAGGATGACCTGAGCGAGCTCGGCGAGCCTGTCGCGCCGAAGCGCATCGGCGACGATCCCGCGCCCCGAATCGTCGTGCGCGAAGAGGATCGCTGCGGCGACACCGGCCCCGATCAGCGCGGCAGCCGCGACGAAGGCCGAGAAGCCGCGCCGCACGCCGACCGGCAGGAAGAGCGGGACGAGCATGGTGAGCGCCGCGCCGCCGAGCAGCACGAGGACGGGCGAGAGCGCCGCCCAGTCGATATCCGGCTTGACGAACGTCTCCATCTACTCCGAGAACCTCGTCGTCACGGCCTGCTCGGGCTGGCCGCCGAAGACGTGGTCGGTGATCCCGGCGGGCCAGAACGAGAGCGCCAAGAGGGCGATCACCAGCATCCCGACGAGGCTTGTCTCGCCCGGTCGCAGATCGAGCGCAGCGTCCGGGACCATGGTCCCGACATCGCGATGGAGGACGGCGGAGACGAGCCGGAGGACGTACATGGCAGCCAACACCATCGCGGCGGCGCCGACCACCGCCCAGCCCCAGCCGACCGGGAAGATGCCGTTCAGGACGAGGAACTCCCCTGCGAACGCGGTCGACCCCGGCACGGCCAGAGCGACGACGCCGACGACGATGAAGAGCGTCGCGAGCACGGGCCGCCCGCGGGCCATTCCTCCGAGGAGGTGAAGGTCGCCGGTCGCAGTCCGCCGTTCGACCGTTCCCGCCAGCAGGAAGAGCGAGGCCGAGATGAGCCCGTGGTTCACCATCTGGAGCAGCGCGCCGTTCAGTCCCGAGTCGTTGAAGGCGAAGAGCCCAATCACGATCAGGCACATCTGGGCGAGGCTCGAGTAGGCGATGACGCCCCGCACGTCGGGCGCCCGGAAAGCGAGCAGCGAACCGTAGACGAGCCCGATCGACGCGAGGACGAGCACAACGGTCCGCCAGTCGGCCACCTGCTCGGGGAACGAGGGCAAGACGATCCGGAGGAGCCCGTAGGCGGCCGTCTTCGAGACGACGCCGGAGAGGAGCGCCGACACCTCGGCCGGGGCCTCGCGATAGGCATCCGGCAGCCAGCCGTGGAAGGGCCAGAGCGGTGCCTTCACCGCGAACGCGATCACGAAGCCGAGGAAGATCCAGGTGCTATCGCTCGTCCCGAGCTCCGTCATGTCGAAGCTGCCGCGGTCGAGGCCGAAGGCGATGATCGCGACCAGCATCAGGAGCGAGCCGCCCATCGTGTAGACGATGAACTTGATCGTCGCGCCCGTCCTTCCGGCGCCGCCCCAGACCCCGATCAGCACGTAGAGCGGTATGAGCATCGCCTCGAAGAAGACGTAGAAGAGGAGCAAATCCTGGGCCGTGAAGACCCCCACGGTGGCGCCCGTCAGGAAGAGAAGGAGGCCGAAATAGGCACCCGGGCGAGCGCGTCCCGCCCACATGCCGTAGCCGATCGACGCGACCGCGACGAGAGCGGTCAGCCCAACGAGCCAGAGCGAGAAGTCGTAGAGGCCGACCTTGTAGGAGACGCCGAGGTCCGAGAACCAGGCCCGCTCCGCGTCGTACTGGAGCTCCGAGACTCCGAAGTCGAAGTTGACCACCGTCCCAACCCACAGCGCGAGCTCGCCGAGCGCGACCAGCAACGCGAGCCCGCCGGCGGCGGTGCTCGTCCGCCAGGGCAGGATCCAGAGGAGGAGCGCGCCTGCGAACGGCAGGACGATGAGGGCGGTCGTGATCATCAGGTGACGGCCAGGAAGACGATGGTGATCACCGCGAGCCCTGTTGCGAGAGCGAGCGCGTAGGAGCGGACGAGCCCGGTCTGCGCTGCAGCGACCCGGCCGGCGAGAAGGCGGACCGCGCCGCCGAGACCCGTCAGCGAGCGCAGGAAGAGCGGGCGCTCCACGAAGCGCTCGAGGCCTGTCGCGAGGCGCGTACTCGGCGTATAAAAGACGACGTCGTAGGCGTCGTCGAAGTAGAGCTTCCGCTCGAGGGCCGTCGCCGCCCACGGCCAGCGGCGGCGAGCGCGGGCCGGTCCATAGCCCGGCCGTCCGTAGAACGACCACGCGAGCCAGATGCCGACGAGCGAAAGGCCAAGCGCCGCGAGGGCAGACAAGAGCGCTGTCGAGCCGGGCGCCTCCTCGATGGACCCAGCCACGGGGTGGATCCAGTCGTCGACCGCGTGCCAGACGCCGGGGATCTGGAGCAACCCGCCGATCACCGACAGGACGGCGAGCACCGCAACAGGCCACGCCATCGCGAACGGGCCCTCAAACTGCTCCCGGTGCAGGTGCTCACGTACGAAGCCCGACGGCTCGCCGCGAAAGACGATGAACAGGAGACGGAAGGTATAGAGGCCGGTCAGGAACGCGCCAAACGCCCCCGCGCCCCAGAGTGACCACCCGAGCGTACCTTCGTTCGCGGCGCTTGCAAGGATCGCGTCCTTCGAGAAGAAGCCCGCGAAAGGAGGGATCGCGGCGAGTGCGAGCGCGCCCACCAAGAAGAAGCGGTACGTCCAGGGCAGGGCGCGGCCGAGCCCCCCCATCTTCCGGATATCCTGCTCACCGGCGAGTGCGTGGATGACGATGCCCGCCGCCATGAAGAGAAGCGCTTTGAAGAAGGCGTGCGTCATCAGGTGGAAGAGGCCGGCGCCGTACGCGCCCAGCCCGACGCCCACGAACATGTAGCCGATCTGGCTCATCGTCGAGTAGGCGATCACCCGCTTGATGTCGGTCTGGACGAGGGCGATCAACCCGGCCACGACGATCGTGACGCCGCCGAGAATCGCGGCCAGGTGCTGGATGTCGGGGGCGAGCTCGAAGAGCGTGTGCGTACGGGCGATCAGGTAGACGCCGGCCGTCACCATCGTCGCCGCATGGATGAGCGCGCTGACCGGGGTCGGGCCTTCCATCGCGTCGGGCAGCCACGTGTGGAGCGGGATCTGAGCGGACTTCGCGACTGCACCGCCGAGAAGACCGAGCGCGACGAGCGCAGAGAGTGTCGTCCCGTCCCCGAGTGCCTCCGGAGCCCGGTCGAAGACCGTGGCGAAGTCGAGCGCGCCGACGTGCTGGGTGAGGATGAAGAGGGCGAGCGCGAAGGTCGCGTCCCCGACCGCGTTCATGATGAACGCCTTCTTGCCCGCCGCTACCGCGGTCTCCCGCTGGTGCCAGAAGTTAATCAGGAGGTACGAGGAGAGCCCGACCATCCCCCAGCCCGCCAGGAGGAGGAGGAGGTTTCCCGACTGGACGAGCAGGAGCATCGAAAAGAGGAAGAGCGCCTTGTAGGCGTGGTAGCGGCGCTCCTCGACGTCGCCCCGCATGTAGCCGACCGCGTAGGAGAGGATCAGGAAACCGACCCCCGAGACGACCAGCATCATGAAGACGGACAGCGGATCGACGACGACGTCGAGCCCGATCCGGAAGTCTCCGGCCGAGAGCCAGGTCCAGAGCGTCGACCCGTGGCCGGCGCGCCCCTCCGGCTCCTCTCCCAGGAGGACGATGAGGCAAATCACCGAGGCGATGAACGACACGAGGGCCGCAAGCGCTGCGAGCACCCCGGCTGCGAAGCGCGGCATTCGGTCGCCCGCGAGCGCGATCAGGACGACCGCGACGGCAGGCGAGGCGAGGCAGATCCAGGCAGCAACGTCCAAATCAGCCCCTGAGGGTCCTGAGCTTGTCGACGTCCAGCTCGACGTGTTTCCGCGACATCGCCACGATGAGGCCGAGGCCGACCACGGCCTCCGAGGCTGCGACCACCATTACGGTCAGTGCGAAGATCTGGCCGTCTCCGTCTGCGAAGCGGCGCGAGAAGGCGATCAGCGCGAGGTTTCCTGCGTTCAGCATGATCTCGAGCGCGAGCAGGATGATCAGGGGGCTCCTGCGGATCAGGACGCCGAGCGCACCCGTCGCGAAGAGGATCACGGAGACGATCAGGTAGGCGGCGATCCCCGGTCCCATCATTGCTCGGCGCTCCCCTCGGCCCTGTGGTCGCTCGGAACGGCGCTGCCGAGGATGACGCCGCCCACGGCAGCGACGAGGAGGATGATCGAGGTGACCTCGAATGCGAGCAGGTGGTTGGAGAGGAACAGGCGCCCGATCTCCGCCGGCGAGCCAAACCGCGCCCCGATCTCGTCCGTGTCGTTCAGCCGGTCGCCGGCCTTGAGGGCGATCGCGACGACGACCTCGACCCCGATGGCGCCCGCGGCGACGATCGCTCCCACGACCTGAAAGGTGGGCCCGCCTGCAAGCGGGGCGTCCGCCCGCCCCCCGAGGTAGGCGATCACGAAGAGGAACATGACCACGACCGCACCCGCGTAGACGAGCACCTGGGCGGCCGCGACGAACTCCGCCGCGAGCAGCAGGTAGAGGACCGCCAGCGACGCGAGGTTCAGGATCAGCGCGAGCGCGCTGTAGAAGGGGTTCTGAAACAGGATGACCGCGATCCCCGACGAGAAGAGCGCCGTCGCTGCGATGATCCAGACAACCCAGACGAGGATGTTGCCGACGTCGGGCATGATCTAGCTCTCGGTCCTCCACACGGGGAGCGGGGTGTCGTAGAGGTCCGGGTCGGCGACTGGAACTTTCTTCACCGGTGGGGCGAGCAGCATCTCCTTGGTGTAGATCTGGTCGTCACGGTTGTACTCGGAGAGCTCGTACTCGTTTCCGAGCGTGATCGCGTCGAACGGGCACGCCAGCTCGCAGTAGCCGCAGAAGATGCAGCGGCTCATGTTGATCTCGTAGATCCGGGCGTACCGCTCGCCGGGGGAGACCCGGTCGTCGGGATCGTTCTCGGCAGCGACGACCCGGATGCAGTCCGCCGGGCACGCCGCGGCGCAAAGCGAGCAGCCGACGCACTTCTCCAGCCCGTTCTGGTGGCGGTGAAGGCGGTGCCGACCGCGAAAGCGTGGGTAGAGCGGCCGCTTGTACTCCGGGTATTGCTGCGTGATCGGCTTCTTGAAGATCTGCCGGAAGGTAACCGCGAAGCCCTTCAGCGATCCGAGTGGTTGGGCTGTCATCAGTCGATCACCGTCACGAGGACCGCGGTTACGACCGCGTTCGCTGTTGCAACAGGCAAGAGAACCTTCCAGCCGAACTTCATCAGCTGGTCGTAGCGCAGCCGAGGCAGCGTGGCGCGAAGCCACATGAAGACGAAGATGAAGCCTCCGAGCTTCAGGAGGAACCAGATCGGCCCGGGCAGCCAGGGCCCGCCCCAGCCGCCGAAGAAGAGCGTCACCGCGAGGCCTGAGAGCGTGACCATGTTGATGTACTCGGCCGTCTGGAAGAGGCCGAACCGCATCCCGGAGTATTCAGTGTGATAGCCCGCGACGAGTTCCTGCTCAGCCTCCGGCAGGTCGAACGGCGCGCGGTTGGTCTCCGCGATCCCCGAGATGAAGAAGACGATGAAGCCGACGAACTGCGGGATCACGAACCACATCGTCGCCTGCTGCTTCTCGGCGATGTCGACGAGCGAGAGCGACTGGCCCATGATCACGACCCCGAGGACGGAGAGGCCCAGCGAGACCTCGTAGGAGACGAGCTGGGCGCACGTCCGCATGGCGCCGAGAAGCGAGTACTTCGACTCGCTCGCCCAGCCTCCGACGACGAACGCATAGATGCCGATCGCGCTCAGCGAGAAGAGGAGTACGAGCCCGATCGACACGTTCACGACCCAGCCGGTGACGTCATAGTCGCCCCAGTGCCAGACGCCGCCGAACGGGATGACGCTGAAGGCCGCGAGCGCCGTGAACCCGGCGACGACCGGCGCCGCGTAGTAGAGGATGTCAATCCCGGCGGCGGGCTCGAAACTCGCTTTCCGAAGTAGCTTGACCAGGTCGGCAATCGGCTGGAGGAGCCCGAAGGGGCCGGCGCGGTTGGGGCCGTACCGGTTTTGCATGCGCCCGAGGACCTTCCGCTCGGTCCACGTGAGGTAGGCGAACGCTCCGAGCACGAGGTTGACGACGATGAAGGCCTTGATGATGTCGATCCACCACGGCTGGTTTAGCTCCATCAAACCCTCCGCTTCGCTACGGGTTTGATGGAGAGTGGAGCCTCTAGACCCACAGCGTGATCCTCGGCGATGCGAACTACTCCCGCCAGGAGCCTGCGGCTCACCCGCGCGCGAAGCTCGCGGCTCGTTCCGTTCGATTCCACCGACACGATCTCGCCGGTCGCGATATCGCTGGCTTCGGCGTCCTCCCAGGCAAGCTCGACCTCCGCGGGGGGGCGCTGGAACTGGAGTTCCCGGATCCGCTCGACGGCGGGCCCGGAGAAGAGCGGCCGGTAGCGGACGAGCTGGAGGCCGGAGCCGGGTGGGGTCGGAGGCGGTATTGACGGCTCCGCCTCGACCGGCCTGCGCTCGCTTCGCGGCGCGAGCTCGGCCTGCTCGGCGGGGAGAAGCTCGACCCACGGTGAGACGGTGACGGCGAAACGCTCGGCGAGCCGCGCGAAGAACTCGAGCTCGTCCCACCCGGCCGGCGGGGTCACCACGCGGCGCTGACGTTGCCGGCGACCCTCGAGATTGACCGTCGTCCCGTCCCGCTCGAGATAGCTGGCGCCCGGAACGACGAGGTGGGACTGCAGAGTGTGCTCGCCCATGAACATGGCGGTCGTCAGGACGAAGCGCGCGCGGGCCGCAAGCTCGAGGACGCGCGGATCGTAGACCGCCTCGTCGCCCGAGATCACGAGCGCCCCGATCTCCCCCTCCTCGGAGGGCCCGGAGCCCCGCCCTTCCCCCGCTCTGTACCACGCCGACGCGACCCCACGGCCGTTCGGCGTTCGAGGCAGGACGTAGAGCGCGACTTCGCCCGGGAGCGACGCCGCAAGCCCGGCCACGGCCCGGCCGCCGTCGGGTGCATCCTGCGACCACACGATTGCGACACTTGCTGCAGCCTGGAGCCGCTCTGCGACTTCGGGGGGCGGGGAGGCACAAAATGCGCCGGCACCGCCCGGGGCGATCTGCACGCGTCCGGCCGGCCCGGCCAGGATCACCTCCGCGCCCTGGCGCCGCGCGGCCTTCAGCCAGAGGTCGACAACAGGAGCGCGCTCGACGACCGGGTCGTCGCCGACGACGAGGCAGACCTCCGAGTCCCGGATCGCGGAGAGCGGTGCCCGGAACCCGTCGAGCACGGGATCGAGATCGTCGGGGATGAGCGCCACCCCGGAGGCGCCGAGACCCTCGCGGACGAGGCGTGCGAGCGCGGTCGCGTGCTCGACGGACTCGCCTCCGGAGAACGCGACGACGACGGAGCCGCCGGCCTCGCGAAGCCCCCGCTCAGCCTCGTCGAGCGCCTGCTCTATCGGCACCCGGTCGAAGCCGCGCCGGCGGACTCTGAGCAGTGGTTCGCGGATCCTGTCGTTAGCCCGGAGATGGCTGAAGGCGAAACGGCCCTTGTCGCAGAGCCAGCCGTCGTCGACCTCGGAATGGTTCCGGGAGAGCACGCGCTGCGCCTTACCCTCGCGGACCGTTACCCACGTGTTGCAGCCGACGGGACAAAGACCGCAGACGGTCGGGACGTTGTCGACCTCCCAGGGGCGAGCCTTGAAGCGATAGGTGGACGGCAGAAGCGCGCCGACCGGGCAGAGCTCCGTCACGTTCCCGGAAAAGTGCGCCCGGTACGGCTCATCCTCGAAGGTCGCGATCAGCGAGCTTGCGCCGCGGTTCTTCGCCACGAGCTGGCCGTCCTCCGAGACGCCTTCGGAGAAGCGCGTGCAGCGGTAGCAGAGGATGCAGCGCTCCCGGTCGAGCGTGATCGTCGGGGAGATCGGGATCGGCTTGTCGAAGGTCCGCTTCGGGAAGACCATGCGCGTTTTGCCGGGGCCCCAGCGGAACGTCAGGTCCTGGAGCGGACACTCGCCGCCCTTGTCGCAATCGGGACAGTCGAGCGGATGGTTGAGGAGGATGAACTCGAGCACGGCATCCTGGCCCTGCGATGCCTTCTCGCTCGTCTGGGCGGTGCGGAGCACCATCTCGTCCTGTGCGGTCATCGTGCAGGCCGCCTGGAGCTTCGGCATGCCCTCGACCTCGCAGAGGCACATACGACACGCCCCGACGGGTGGCCCGAGGCGCGGCTCGTAGCAGAAGACCGGGATCTCGATGCCTGCCGCGAGCGCTGTCTCGATCATGCCGGTGCCCTTCGGGACGCGGATCTCACGGCCATCGACAGAGACGGTGACGAGCTCCGGGGTCACGCGCCAACCTCATGGTCGCCGCGGGCGACGCATGCGTCGCCCCTACCATCCGTAGGGGCCGGGCATGCCCGGCCCGGCGGTCTATGCCAACTCATGGATCGGCACCTCGATCTGCGCACGCATGTGGGCGTGGTGCTGGTCGACCGGGGCGAGGACGTGGTCGAGGGTCGACTCGCCGCCGAACGGGCAGCCCCCCTCGTCGATGTGCCGCCGGAACTCGTCGCGGAACTTCGCCACGTAGCTCGCCACCGGCATCGCGGCGGCGTCGCCGAGGGGGCAGAGGCAGTTGCCGAGAATCCGGTCGCAGACGTCAAGCAGCAGGTCGAGGTCGGCCTGGGACGCCTCGCCCTCCTCGATCTTCTTGAGGATCTGCACCATCCAGCGCGTCCCCTCGCGGCAGGGTGTGCACTTCCCGCACGACTCGTGCATGTAGAACTGCGCTACCCGGAGGCCGAGCTGCACCATGCAGCAGCGGTCGTCGATCACGATCACCGCTCCGGAGCCGAGCATCGTGCCCACCTTCGCCATCGAGTCGAAGTCGAGCGGTGTGTCGACCTCGTCGGCGCTCATGACGGGAACCGAAGAGCCGCCGGGGATGATCGCCTTGAGCTCATGCCCGCCTGGAACGCCGCCACCGAGATCGAAGATCAGCGTGCTGAGCGGCGTGCCTAGCACGAGCTCGTAATTGCCGCCGTTCACGACGTTGCCGGAGAGGGAGAAGACGCGGGTGCCCGTCGAGTTCTCGACTCCGAGCTTCGCGTACTCCTCGGCGCCGAGCCGGATGATGTCGGGCACGGTGGCGATGGTCTCGACGTTGTTGATCAGCGTCGGGGAGGCGTAGAGGCCCGAGATGGCAGGGAAAGGCGGCTTCGACCGCGGCTGCCCACGCTTGCCCTCGAGCGACTCGAGGAGCGCGGTCTCCTCGCCGCAGATGTATGCGCCGGCCCCCCGGTGGAGGACGATCGTGACCGAGGTGTCCGAGTCGAGCACGTTTGGGCCCACGTACCCGGCCTCCAGCGCCTGCTCGAGCGCCGCCCGGATGATCTCGTATTCGGTCAGGTACTCCCCCCGGATGTAGATGAAGGCAGTCTCGGCGCCGATCGCATGGCTGACGATGACCGTGCCCTCGATGAGTGCATGCGGGGTCGCGAACATGATCTCGCGGTCCTTGAACGTGCCCGGTTCAGATTCGTCCGCGTTGACGGTGAGGTAGATCGGCTTCTCCGTCTCGCCCGGCTTCGGGAGGAAGCTGGCTTTGCGCCCTGTCGGGAAGCCGGCTCCGCCACGGCCCCGGAGACCTGAGGCGAGCAAGCTCTCGATCAGTGCGGCGCGGTCGGTTTCGAGCGCCTTCCGGAGCGAGGCGTAGCCGCCGACCGCCTCGTACTCGGAGAGCTGCTTGAGGTCACGGTCGCTGGCGTGCTCCAGGATGAGGTTCCGGATGGGGTTAGCGGCCACGGAGCTCCTCCACGATCCCATGCACGTCCTCGAGCTTCACCGGCTCGCGGTAGCGGCGGTCGATGCTGACGACGGTGCCCCAGCCGCAGCCGCCGGCACACTCGAGCGTCCTGAGCGTGAACTCCCCGTCCTCGGTCGTGTCCCCCGCGCGGATATCCAGCTCCTCCTCGAAGGCCTCGAGCACCTGCTGGGCTCCGACCAGAGCGCACGAGATGTTCGTGCAGACCTCGACCATGTGCCGGCCGATCGGCTGGAGGTGGTACATGTCGTAGAAGCTCGCCACGGCCTGGCAGTACGCGGGCGTCAGGTCGAGCGCGTCCGCGACCTCCTGGAGCGCCTCCG
>JBBQXP010000010.1:0-45451 GCA_038209555.1 Gaiellales bacterium | reverse complement strand
AGGGGCGAGGGGGTGGAAGGGGGGACACGGTCGGCGATCAGGGGACGGGCGGCGGGGCGATCGGGGGTGATGGTGAAGGCGCCGCGGAAGCGCGAAACGGCCTCCACGAGCATGGATTCGTCGGCCGAAAACACACGTCCGACTATGGTTGGACCATGAACTTCTGCCAGTCGCGGCGCGATACGGTCAAAACCGACCCGGAAGTCGATTGTATCGGTCGGCAGGCGCCGGCCACCCCCCAGGGTGACCACCGCCATGCCGATGGCGCGGGTGTCGATTTCTCCGATGAAGCCGTCCCCCTCGATGGTGACGTCGCGGATGATGGGCGCCTGGGGCAAGTGGGTATCCATTGTGTCGACAAAGTCGGTGGGGCCGCCGAGCAGCGCGACCATGCGCGAGAAGTGCTCGACCGCCTTGCCGCTATCGAGGGCGTGCGCCACGGCGGCGGCGGCATCCCCCGAAAAGCCCGAGAGTTCGAGCGCGGCGGCAGCGAGGGCGAGGGTGACGGCGCGGAGGCGCGGGTCCTGATGCTTACCGGTGAGGAAATCGACGGCGTTGCGGACTTCGAGGGCGTTGCCGGCGGCGGAGGCCAGGGGCTCGTTCATGTCGGTGATGAGCGCGGCGGTGCGGAGGCCGGCGCCATTGGCGACGGAGACGAGGCTATCGGCGAGGGCGCGGGACTTTTCGAGCGTCGGCATGAAGGCGCCGGTGCCGGTCTTCACATCGAGGATCAGCGCGCCGAGGCCGGCGGCGAGCTTTTTCGACAGGATCGAGGCGGTGATCAGCGGCACGGATTCGACGGTGCCGGTCACGTCGCGGATGGAATAGAGGATCTTGTCGGCCGGGGCGAGATCGGCGGTCTGGCCGATGATGGCGCAGCCGGCCTCGCACACCACCTTGCGGAACAGGGCGAGGTCCGGGCTGGTCCGGTAGCCCGGGATGGCGTCGAACTTGTCGAGCGTGCCGCCGGTATGGCCGAGGCCGCGGCCGGAGATCATCGGCACGTAGCAGCCGCAGGCGGCGAGGATCGGCGCCAGCATCAGCGAAGTGTTGTCGCCGACCCCGCCGGTCGAGTGCTTGTCGACGACACGGCGACCCAGGGAGCTCAGGTCGATCGTCTCTCCACTCGCCACCATGGCGTCGGTCAGAGCATGGGTCTCGACCTCGTCCAGCCCCCGGAAGAACACCGCCATCAGTAACGCGGACATCTGGTAGTCGGGAACGTCGTCCCGCACATACGCGAGGACGAGCTCGCGGACGTCCTCCGGCGCCAGCACGTGGCCGTCACGCTTGCGCTCGATCAGCTCGACCGCGCGCATCAGGGAGCGGTCACGGCTCGACGATCGGAGCGCCCGGAATGCCGCGGGGAGGGGCCTTGCCCCCGAACCACGCGTTCACGGTCGCGCCCACGTCCGCAAACTCGCCGTGGTGCACCCGGCCCGCGGCGTTCTTGCCTTCCACATAGGCAACGAGCATCGCGTGCTCGCGTGAATGGTCGGTGGAGGGTGTCGTCGGGTCGCACCCATGGTCGGACGTGAGTACGAGGAGGTCGCCGGGCCGGAGCGCATCGAGCAGATCTTCCAGACGGCGGTCGAAGTCCTGCAGGCAGCGGTGGAAGTTGACCGGGTCGTTCCGGTGCCCCCAGAGCATGTCCGTCTCCACGAGGTTCGTGAAGATGATCCCGTCATCGATGCCCCGGAGAAGCTCCTCCGTGAGCTTGATCCCCTCTCCGTTCGACTTCGTCGGGTTCGACTCGTCGATGTCGACCCCCGCGAAGATGTCGTGGATCTTTCCGACTCCGTGCACGGTCGCACCGGCATCGCGGGCCAGGGTCAGGTAGTTCGGCTGCTTGGGCTTGAGCGACCAGTCGTGACGATTCGGCGTCCGCACATAGTTGCCCGGCTCTCCCGTGAAGGGACGCGCGATCACACGCCCGACCGCGTGCGGGCCCGTGAGGATCTCGCGAGCTACCCCGCAAGCTTCGTAGAGCTCCTCGAGTGGAATCGTCTCCTCGTGCGCAGCGACTTGGAAGACCGAGTCCGCCGACGTGTAGACGATCCACTTGCCGGTCTCCTGGTGCTCCTCGCCGAGCTCCTGGATGATCTCGGTTCCGGACGCCGGCTTGTTTCCGAGGACACCCCGCCCCGTGCGGTGCGCGAACTCCTCGATGATGGACGAGGGAAAGCCGTGCGGATAGGTCGGCATCGCCACCGGGGTGACGATTCCCATGAGCTCCCAGTGGCCGGTGGTCGTGTCCTTGCCCTTCGACCGCGAGACGAGGCGGCCGGCGACGGCCGGGGCGCCCGGCTGGGGTGGGCAGCCCTCGAGCTCCTCGACGTTGCCAAGCCCGAGCGCCTCGAGATTCGGAAGATCGAGCCCGCCCACCGCACGCGCGACGTTCCCGAGGGTGTCGGAGCCCTCGTCCCCGTAGTCCTCGGCGTCGGGCAGCGCTCCCGCGCCGACCGCATCGAGCACGATCACGCACGCCCGCGGCATGCGGCTATTCTAGGCCCGATGGACATCGTCCTCGGCATGCTCGGGATCCTCGTTTGGGTCGTGGTCGTGATCGCCCTCGCCATGGCGGTCACGTGGGTCACGGTGAAGCTCTTCCCGGAGCGCAAGTCCGAGGACGCCGCGCTTCCGAAGTCCTCTTAGATGGTCTCGAGCGGTAGGAGCTCGGAGAGCGGCGAGTACTCGAGGCCGTGGGCCTCGGCGACGGCTTCGTATGTGACCTTGCCGTCCATCACGTTCACTCCGCGTGCGAGCGCGGGGTCGCGCGCAATCGCGTCGCGCACTCCGTAGTCGGCGAGAGCCTCGGCATACGGAAGGGTCACATTCGTCAGCGCCTTGGTGGAGGTCACCGGCACGGCACCCGGCATGTTCGCGACGCAGTAGTGGACGATCCCGTCCACCTCGAAAATCGGGTCAGAGTGTGTGGTCGGATGCGAGGTCTCGAAGCACCCGCCCTGGTCGATCGCTACGTCCACGAGCACAGCACCCGGCTTCATCGAGCCGAGCATCGGACGGGAGATGAGCTTCGGCGCCACCGCGCCCGGAATGAGCACAGCCCCGACCACGAGGTCGGCGTCGACGATGACCTCGTCGATCTGAAGCTGGTTCGACATGGCGAGCGTGATGCGGCCGTCGAGCATCATCTCGAGGTCCCGCATGCGTTCCACGGACTTGTCGAGCACCCACACGTCCGCCTGCATGCCAACGGCGATCAGCGCTGCGTTGTACCCGACGATGCCTCCGCCCAGCACCACCACCTTCGCGGGAGGCACGCCCGGAACTCCCCCGAGCAGGATTCCGCGGCCTCCCTGCGCCTTCTCGAGCGCCCAGGAGCCCATCTGGGTCGCAAGCCGGCCGGCGACCTCGCTCATGGGCGCCAAGAGCGGAAGACGGCGGTCCTGCGTCTCGACCGTCTCGTAGGCGATGCAGGTTGCCCCACTGTCGATCAGAGCCTGCGTGAGCCGGTGGTCGGCTGCGAGATGGAGGTAGGTGAAGAGCACAAGGCCTTCCCGGAGGCGGCCGTACTCCTCGGGGAGCGGCTCCTTGACCTTCAGGACCATGTCGGAGGAGTCCCAGACCTCGTCGACAGAGGTCATGCGCGCGCCCACTCTCTCGTAGGCCGAGTCGGGGAAGGAGCTCCCCGCCCCCGCGCCGGCCTCGATGATCACCTCATGACCGCGCTGCGCGAGCTCGCGGGCCCCGGCCGGCGTGAGCGCGACACGGTGCTCGTCGGGCTTGATCTCCTTCGCGACGCCGACCCTCATTGGCGCGCGAACGATACCCGCCTTGCCGCTGGCCATGCGGCCAACGATCGCGCCCGCGCTCTCGACGCTCGGACGCAATCCCAGCCCGCTAGGCTCCCCGCGTGCAGGCCTCACTCTTCGAGAACGACCGGTTCCTGGTCGAGCAGCTGCTCCGGCCGATGGTGAACCTCTACACGGTCTCGACGCTCGGCCCGGACGGCAAGTCCGCGGGCCAGGCGGTCGCATTTGTGCGCCAGAAGCGGATGGCGCTCAAGGAGGACCTGCGGTTTTTCGCCGACGATTCGGAGACGGAGGAGCTTTTCCGGCTCAAGGCACGGCGTGTCGTGGAGATCGGGGGTCGTTACGACGTGACGCAGCCGTCGGGTGAGCGGATCGGCACCCTCGAGAAGCGTTTCAAGCAATCGCTGATCCGCTCCACGTGGTCGATCCTCGACGCATCCGAGGACCAGATCGCCTGGGCCCGTGAGCGCAGCGCCGCCATCGCCATCGTGCGACGTGTCAAGGATCTCGTCCCCTACGGAGAGGCGATCCCCGTCCCGTACCACTTCACTTTCCTCCGGGGAGAGCGCGAGATCGGCGAGCTCTCACGGGTGCTCGGGCTTCGGGACAAGTACATCCTCGACCTTTCCGCCGACGCGGAGCGCGCCCTCGACCGCCGGCTCGCGATCGCGCTCGCGGTCGGCCTCGACGCCTTCCAGGCTCGCTAGAGGGTTGGTGTGAAATTCGGCCGCGGCCGGGGGGCGCTCCAGACCAAGCTGGGCACCGCGGTCGCTCGGGGCGCGTAGCAGCGCTACGTGTCGTGAGCGGCTGTGCTGAGCCAGCGCCGTGTTTGGGACGGCATCCGGCCCGGCGGAATCTTCACATCAGGCCTCTAGCCCAGACGCTCGCGCGCGAGACGCCCGGCGGCGAACGCGGCCGCGAAAAACCAGGGATCGTCGGCCGGTCCGCGCCCCATGTGGAGGAGCGGCAGGCTCGCGCACGCCTCCTGCCAACCGTCCACCGGCACGGGCACGGCCTCGTCGATCGGCGTCGGGAATCCCTCCTCCTCGGGCCAGGCGACGTCCACGGGCCCGGCGAGGGAAAGGACAGCTCGTAGGTGGTGCGAGACACCGTGGTGCCGCTCCCGCTGGTCCGCTCCGGAGATCCGGGCGACGAGGATCGGAGAGCCGCCAAGTGCCCGCGCGGTTGCAGCGGCGGTCGCGGCGGCCAGCCCGCCGTGCCCGAAGGTGCTCGCCGTGCCGACGATTCCGGGCCCGATCCCGCAGACGACGACATCGAAGCCTTCCTCGGCGCACCAGGCGAGCGCCGACGCGGGCGTGACGCAGGCGACGTCCCCGTCCACGCAGGCTCCAACCGCCACGGTAGTCTCGAGCAGGCCGTGCTGCTTCAGTGCCCGCACGGTGTCGGAGAGGGAGACAGGGAGCGCACCTCCTTCGAGCTGAACGAACGCGACGCTGGGTTTCGGCCCGATCCCTGCGCAGACTGGCGCAAGCTGGCTGTGCAGCGAGCAACAGACCACGGGGAGCTCGCCGAGCTGCTCCGCGCCTGCGCCGTCCTCCTCCGCATGCCGCACGGAGTACTGGAGGGATGTGTACGGAAGCTTCATCACGTGCGCGCCGGAGGCCGCATCGAGGCCAAGGCCGCGCGTGAGGTTGACGTGCAGGACGTCGAACCCGCCGGAGCCCAATCCGAGCTCGACCGCCTCGATGTTCACGACGACGTCGTCGCCGAGCCCGACCGGACCGGTCAGGCGCGGATAGGCGATGCAGGGACGGCCGTCGACCTCGAGCCGGACCAAGCCTTCCACCCGCTCGCTGATCGCGGTGACGCTGCCGCGCCGGAGGCTAAGCACGCCGCGCCGCGTCGACGAGCTCGAGGGTCACGTCGACCATGCTCTCGAGGTCGGCGACCGCAATGTGCTCGTCGGCGCTGTGAATCCGGGCCATCCCGTTGGCGAGATTCGCACAGGGGATCCCCTGTGCGTTGAAGACGTTCGCGTCCGCGCCCCCGCCCGCTCGGATGCCCGACGGCGCGAAGCCGGCGCGCTCGAGCGCGCCGAAAGCGAGCCTGACGGTCGGGTCGTCAGTCTCGAATCGGTAGCCGCGGTATTTCTCCTCGAGCGCCGTCTCGAGCTCGCACTCGGCGACCTCAGCCGCGAATGCGCAGGAGTCCACCATCTCCTGGACGACACTCGCGAGTTTCTGCTCGCTCTGTGAGCGAACCTCGGCGACGACTGAGCAGCGGTCGGGCACGATGTTTCTGGCGGTGCCGCCGTGGATCTCACCCACGTTCGCCGTCGTCTCGTCGTCGATCCGGCCGAGCCTGAAGTCGGAGATCGCGCGCGCGGCGGCCAGGATCGCGGACCGTCCCTCCTCCGGGTGCATGCCCGCGTGTGCGGCACGACCTTTGAAGACCACGTCGACGGCCGTCGAGTAGGGAGCCTGAACGACGACCTCGCCGATCGGGCCCGCGTGGTCGAACACGTAGCCGGTCCGTGCGGCAAGGCTCGAGGCGTCGAACGCTTTGGCCCCCTCGAGCCCGGTTTCCTCCTTCGGTGTGAAGAGAAGCTCGACACCGGCGTGCGCGCGACCGGTCTCGACGATCCGCCTGGCGGCCTCGAGCATGACCGCGACTGCGGCTTTGTTGTCGGCCCCGAGAATCGTGTTTCGGGCGTTCCGGACGAGCCCGTCCTCGACGACGGGCTCGATCGCATCCGTTGCCGGCACCGTGTCCAGGTGCGCGCAGAGGAAGATCGGAAGGCCACCGCCGTTCGTGGGCTCGAGCCGCGCGAGCATGTTCCCCATCGTCGACCCGATCCTGGTTCCGGCGTCGTC
The DNA here is from genome assembly GCA_038209555.1 of Gaiellales bacterium. GTDB lineage: Bacteria > Actinomycetota > Thermoleophilia > Gaiellales > Gaiellaceae > DASQGA01. The sequence goes on along the minus strand of JBBQXP010000010.1, from coordinate 38,841 downwards.
TTCCTGCGCGGAGAGGCCGAGCTCGCTCAGGTACTCGCCCACGCGATCGGCCACCTCGCGCTCCTCTCCCGGCGGGCTGGAGATCGCGGCGAGGTCCGTGAAGAGGGTCAGGACGTCGGGAAGCGCCACCCTGTCAGGGTCGCAGATCTAAGCGACGGTCGCGGTGACCGAGGCGGTCTCCGAGCGCCTGGCGCGCTCGAGTGCAGCTCCCACGAAGTCGCGGAAGAGCGGTGCGGGACGCGTCGGCCGTGACTTGAACTCGGGATGGAACTGACTTGCGACGAACCATGGGTGGTCGCGGAGCTCAACCACTTCGACGAGCCGGCCTTCCTGGTACGTCCCCGAGACCACCAGTCCCGCCTCGACGAGGCGTGGCCGGAAGTGGTTGTTGACCTCGTAGCGGTGCCGGTGGCGCTCGTGCACGACAGGCTCGTCGTAGGCCGCCCAAGCACGTGTTCCTTCGACGAGGTCGACCGACTGGGCGCCGAGGCGCATGGTGCCGCCCAAATCCTCGATCTCCTTCTGCTCGGGGAGCAGGTCGATCACCGGATACGGCGTCTCCGGGTCCATCTCCGTCGAGTTGGCGCCCTCGAGACCGACGACATGGCGAGCGAAGTCCGACACGGCGACGTGCATGCCGAGGCAAATGCCGAGGTAGGGGATCTCACGCTCCCGTGCCACCCGGCACGCGAGGATCTTCCCTTCCCAGCCACGTGAGCCGAATCCGCCGGGGACGAGGACGCCGTGTGAGCGCTCGAGCTCGACCGCGGCCTCCTCCACGCTCATGCCCTCGGCGTCGACCCACCGGACCCGCACATTGGTGCCGTGGTGGATGCCCGCGTGCTTCAGCGCCTCATGCACCGAGAGGTACGCGTCTTGGAGCTTCACGTACTTCCCGACGAGTGCGATCTCGATTTCGCCATGCCGCTGCCCGATCCGGGTTACGAGCTCGTCCCACTCCCCGAGGTCGACCTCCCCGTCCGGTAGGCCAAGCTTGTCGCAGACGAGCGCGTCAAGACCCTCCTCGCGCAGCCGCTGCGGCACGAGGTACACGTCGCTCACGTCCTCGTTCATGATCACGGCTTTCGAGTCGACGTCTGCGAAGAGCGCGATCTTCTCGCGGATGTCGTGCGAGAGGATCTCCGCGGAGCGGCAGACGACGATGTCCGGGTGGATTCCGATGCGGCGCAGCTCGTTGACCGAGTGCTGGGTCGGCTTCGTCTTCAGCTCTCCTGCGGTCTCGATGAAGGGCACGAAGGTCACGTGCAGGTAGAGAACGTTCTCCGCCCCCGCCTCCCGTCGAAACTGGCGGATCGCCTCGAGAAACGGCAGCGACTCGATGTCTCCGACCGTCCCTCCGATCTCTGAGATGACCACGTCGGCGTCGCTCGAGGCGCCGATCCGGCGGATCCGATCCTTGATTTCGTTCGTGATGTGCGGGATCACCTGGACCGTCGAGCCCAGGTACTCACCCTTCCGTTCCTTCCGGATCACCGCGTACCAGACCGACCCGGAGGTGTGGTTGGCGTTCCGCGAGAGGTTCTCGTCGACGAAGCGCTCGTAGTGACCGATGTCGAGGTCGGTCTCGGCCCCATCCTCCGTCACGAAGACCTCACCGTGCTGGAAGGGACTCATCGTCCCCGGATCGACGTTGATGTAGGGGTCGAACTTCTGAACCTGGACGTGGAGGCCGCGAGCTTTGAGGAGCCGACCCAGGGACGCTGCGGTGATGCCCTTCCCGAGAGACGAGACCACGCCTCCCGTCACGAAGACGTACTTCGTCGGTCGGCGTGCCACTACACGCTCACCTCAGTCTCCCGAGACGGTCTATGCGCGCGAGCCAGGGTGTCGACTCGATCAGCTTCCCGAGAGATCGCCGTTCGCCGAGGACGTTCAGCGCGGCGAGCAATGCGATCGCCGGCCAGAGCGCTCGTCCTCGAAGCGAGGCCACGAGGCTCAAGCCTAGCACGGCCCCGAGGGCGTTCGATCCTGCGTCTCCGAGCATCATCCTCTCGCGCAGATCGTAGGGAACGAGCAGGACGGCCATGAGCGCGTAGCCCCCCTCCGGCATCCCTCGGAAGAGGCTCACGCCGAGGAAAGCCTTGAGAGCCCGCCCGGGTTTTGTGTCCAGCTGATTGAGGGCGTTGGCCGAGAGGCCGACGAGCAAGGCGCCACGCAGGGAGCGAGTCGCGACTGCCGCAACGGCGGGGATGCCGACGAGCTTCAGGACGCCGGTCGTCCTCCCTTCCCGTAGGTGTCCTGCAACGCCTCGCTCGGGGCCGCTCCAGAGGTCGTCCGCGAGGCCGATGGCTGCGATCGCGGCGACTGCGACCCCGGTACGCCTCGGAGCCCAGAGGCCGGGGAAAGCGACGGCCCAGCCGAGGAGCGGCAAGCGGACGCCGCGATGGTTGACGCCGAGAGGGCCGGCCGAAAGGACCGCGTCCACGAGTTGGCGACCCCGGTGCGCGAAGCCCGCGGCATCCCGCCCGGTGGCCCGATGATCGAGGTCGAGTGGGATCTCCTCGAGGCGGAGGCCCACCCGGAGTGCGTCGATCGTCATCCGCGTCTCGCAGCCGAACCCGCCGGCGACCGGGAAGCACACGATCCGGGCCCGCTCTCCCACGTAGCGCTGGCCGGAGAGCGGCTCCTGTGGGCGAAAGCCGGTCCGGAGGTGGATGAGGCCGGTCGCGGCGCGCTTGGCGATTCCGAACCCTCCACCGACCCGGTGCTCGAAGACGGCGACCGCGAGGTCGGCGTTGCTCTCGGCGAGCGGCGCCAGCGAGCCGCGCAGGTCCGCGTCGCAGAGCAGCAGCGCGCCCGGGGCTGCAGCATGCTCACCGGCCGAGAGCGCTTCCCCTTTTCCAGGGCGGTCCAGCCGGATCACGACTGCTCCCGCCTCCTCCGCCCGCTCGGCCGTCTCGTCCGTCGAGGCTCCGACCACCACGATCACCTCGGCGGAGGGAAAGTCCTTCCGGAGCTGCGCGACCGTGTCGCCGATCCAGCTCTCCTCGTTCCTCGCCGCGACGAGGATGCTCGAAATCACGTTAGCCGCCAATCGGCTGCACGGGGACTGCGTCGACCGGAGGAACGATTCCGTCGCTGGCGGTGTCCTTGACGCCGTAGTTCCCGGGCTCGCCCCCGCCCAGGAGGAGCGCGAGCGCCAGACGCCCCGCGGGAAGGTCGAGGTCGTCAACGCTCGAGACCCCGGCGTCGTTGAAGACGGGAACGGCAGAAGTCCGTGTCTCGACGTCGGATGTCTCCACCCCGACGACCGGCAGCGAGGCCGACTGCAGGCCCTGCAGAACTCCCTCGACGAAGGCTTCGCTCGCACGCTCGGAGGCGGTCGAGCCGTCCTCCGAGTCGGGAACCCAGGAGCGGACAACGATCGCGCCGTCGACGGCCGGGATGGTCGTTCCAGACCGCTCTTCGACCAGCTCGCTCGAGACCTCGTCGAGCAACGGGGTGTCCCCTTCCTCCATGAGCTCTTTGCCGAGAGCGCGGCCGAGCGCCAGCGGGTCACCCGCGTACTCCGACAAACTCTCTCTGGACTCGAGGAAGTTGGTCAGGGCGACCGGGTCGATGGGCAGCTCGAAGGCAAAGAGCCTGACCGGTGTTCCATCCGCGTCCGCGAGCGTTTTCTCGATCGCAGCGCGGAGCTCGCCGTCGACCCGGCCGAGGAACACGATCGCGTATCCGCGGTCGACCAGCCGGTTCTCCATCAGCGCCGGGTAGGCGTCGTTGATCAGAGCCTCCGAGTCCTGGAGCCTTTCCTGCTCGCTCGACCCGCGTTGGCGCTCCGCGTCCAGCTGGGACTCGAGCTCGGCGATCCTGCCCGCGCTCAGGGAATCCTCGGCTCCGCGGATCTTTCCCGACAGCGCGACACCCAGGATGATCCCGACAGCGAGCGCGAGAAAGACCGCCGCGAGGGAAGCGACGTGATAGCGGAGATCGAACATCTAGATGTTTGAAGCAGTCTGGCAGAGGTCGTGGAGCCGCGAGAGCGCCTTGCGAGGGGCGGCCTGTGCGCCTTCGAGCCAGATGCGCCAAACGGGTCCTTCGACGTAGGCGGTGGCCCTCGTCCGGCCCTCGCCGGCGTTCGCGAGCTCGATCCCGACCGTCAGCCCCTGGGCTACGTCGTGCCAGCGAAGCTCGAGACCGGGGACGACGCGCTCCAGCACGATCGTGCCTCGCCCACCTGGGCGCCGCAGGAACCCCGGAGCCCGGCCGCGGGTAACCTCCCAGCGGGCTCCCTCGGCGAGCCCGCGCCGGTCCGGCGTGACCCCGTTGTACCCGGGCCACCAGTCCGGGAGATGGAACGGCTCCGCCACGAGCGCCCACACGTCCTGACGGGGAGCGAGGAGCTCTCGCTCTGCCCTCGCGGTCAATCGAGGCCGAGCAGCGAGCGGATGCGGCTACCCAGAAGCGAGATGAAGTGGCGAAGCTCGGGCGAGGCCGCGACGGCGGTGACCACGGCCGTGAGCCCTGCGAGACCGAACGCCACCAGCGGCCCGAGCCCCACGCGACTCTGGAAGAGCTTCGAGACCCCGCGGGCGTCGACGAGCTTCCCGCCGACCCGAAGCCGGGTCACGAAGGTGGACGACATGCCTTGGCGGTTCCGCTCCAGGAACTCGACCAGGTTGAAGTGCGTCCCGACCGCGACGATCAGCTCCGCCCCTTTTTCGTAGGCAAGCAGCATCGCCACGTCCTCACTGATCCCGGGCACTGGCACGACTACGGACGAGAGCCCGAGTTGACCCAGGCGCTCGAGCCCGGGCGCACGCCCATCTGCGTAGGCGTGGACGACCAACTCGGCCCCGGAGCCGAGCGCCTCGTCGGAGACCGAGTCCATATCGCCGACGATCACGTCGGGTCTGTAGCCGGCCTCGATCAGCTTGTCCGCACCCCCGTCCACTCCCACGAGCACGGGCTTGAAATTCCGGATGTACGGGCGCACGATCCTGAGGTCACGAGTGGCGTCGGGCCCGCGTGCAACCACGAGTGCGTGGCGGTCCCGGAAGCGGGTTTGAAGCTGCGGCAGCTCGAGGCCCTGCGCCAGCAGCTTTCCCTCATCCCGCAGAAAGCGCATCGTGTTCTCGGCGAAGCCTTCGAGTGCCTCGGCCACACGCCCCTCCTGGATGACAAGGGCATCCTCCAGTTCCCGCACCGTCAGCTCTCGGCCAGCCGCGAGCCTGGTGCCGTTTCGGTAGAGGGAGGCGCCACGAACGACGAGAGCCTCACCGTCGTCCACCTCGTCGAAGAGCTCTGCCCCCGGGACATCGATCAGGACGACACCTGCGCGGACGAGTGCGAGCGGGCCTGGATTCGGGTACCTGCCCGACGCGGAGTCCGCGACATTGAAGACGATGCGGACGCCGCTCTCTGCGAGCTCTTCAGCCGAGACCCGATCGAGGTCCGTGTGGTCGATGATCGCGATCGCGTCCGGACCGAGCCGTTTGACCAGGTGTTTCGTACGCCGATCCAGGCGCGCGGTACCGGTGAACTCGGTGAACCTCATTCCATCAAAGGGTCGAGAGGAACTCCGCGCCGCCGAGCATTCGCTCGAGCTCCTCCTTCTTGTCGGAATCGGCTAGTTCTTCGATGCGTGTGTGGGTTGGGTCGCCAGGGACCTTCTCGACGCGAAAATGCGTGTCCGCGGCACTCGCGATCTGCGGCAGGTGCGTGATCGTCAGCACCTGTGCCCGCTCGGCGATCCGAACGAGGGCCTCGGCGACAGCGTGGGCGGTTCGGCCCCCGACGCCGGCGTCGATCTCGTCGAAGACGATGGTCGGCTCACCCGCTCCCGCATGCGCCACGGTGCGGAGTGCCAGCGCCACGCGCGAGAGCTCGCCGCCGGAAGCGGTCTCGGCGACCGGCGCAAAGGGCAGGCCTTGGTTCGGGCGGACCTGGAACGAGACGCTGTCGGTGCCGCTCGGCCCGGGGTCGCGCGGCAGGTGCTCGACCCGAAAGTCGCCCTCGCCCATCGCCAGGCCCTCGAGCGCCTCGGCGACGGCTTTGGAGAACGGCTCAGTCCCCTTGCGACGCGCCTCCGAGAGACTGGCTGCGAGACTCTGGACCCGTTCCGTGGCCTCCAGAAGCGTCTGCTCAGCCGCTTCGAGAGGGTCCTTGCCTTCCTCTAGAGCTTCGAGCTCAGCCCGAGCCGCCTCGGCTCGGGTGAGGAGGTCGCCGAGGTCGGTCGCCTGGAAGCGCCGCTTCGCCTCGGCGACCCGGTCGAGCTCCTCCTCGACGCTCTCGAGTCGACCGGGCTCGGCCTCGAGAGCATTCAGGTACGAGCGCACGCTCGACGCCGCCTCGCGGAGGCGCAACTCGGTGTCTGCGATCTCGGCGCCGATCTCGGAGAGCTCCGGCGCCAACGCTGCGACGCCTGTAAGCGCCTGCCCGGCGCGCGCCGCGAGCTCGGCGGCACCCTCCCCTTGATCCGGGGCCAGGGCCTCCGCCGCGCTCGAAGCGGCGGCGGAGAGGTCGACCGAATGGCGCAGGCGTATCCGCTCGGCCTGGAGCCGCTCTTCGCTGCCGGTGTCGAATCCCTCGGTGCGCTCGACGAGCTGCCGCAATTCGTCGAGCTGGTGTGCGCGCCCTTCCTCCGCCTGGGCAAGCTCGTCCCGAGCCCTCCGGGCCGCCACGAGCGCACGCCACGCGCGCACGAGCTCAGCCCGCCGGCGAAGCTGCTCGTCCCCAACGAAGGCGTCGAGAAGGTCGAGCTGGAAGGACGGCCTCGACAGCCGCCGCTGCTCGAACTGGCCGGACATGGCGAGCAGTCGGTCGACGGCGAGCGCGAGCTCTTCGCGCGGCACCGTGCGTCCCCACGCATACGCTCGCGTACGTCCGTCGGCGAAGACCCGGCGGGCGGCAACCAGCCCCTCCTCTCCGTCTGGCCGCAGCTCGCGGAGCGCCGCGAGCTCCTCGTCGTCGAGGATGCCCTCGGGAAGGTCGAGCTCCGCCTCGACGTAAGCCTCCGACGCCCCGGGGCCGACGTAGCCCGCGTCTCCGCGTGCGCCGAGGAGGAGTCCCAACGCTTGCGCCAGGATCGTCTTCCCAGCACCGGTCTCGCCGGTGACGGCGTTCAGGCCCGGCCCGAAGGCGAGGTCCGCCTCGCGGATAAGGACGAAGTTCTCGATGCGCAGGGAACGAAGCATTCCTAGATGGTTGGTTGGTAATTGGGGCGTCTGCGGGCTGACATCCGGGGGTGCGGCAATTGTCGATCAACTATCAGGGAAAGACCTCGTGGTAGCGGGTGAAGAAGCTGACTTCCGGCAGGTGGGCCAGCAAGCTCTTCTCCGGCCCCAGGGCGACTTCGAGCGTCTCACCCGTCGCCAGCTCGGCACAACCCTGGCCGTCAGCGAGCACGGACACCGAGCTGTCGGCGGTCAGGTTCGAGATCCGGAGGCTCTGCCCCGTCGGGACGACGATCGGGCGGGCGTGAAGCGAATGGGGCGCGACAAATGTGATCGCCATCGCCTCGAGCCCCCACATCATCACGGGCCCGCCGTTCGAGAGGTTGTAGGCGGTGGAGCCCGTGGGCGTCGAGCAGATGATCCCATCGCAGGCCTGGTCGGCGAGCGTCTCGCCGCCGATCTCCCAGCCGAGCTCGATCATGCGGCCCGGCCTGGCACTCGTCGCGACGACATCGTTGACCGCCGTCTGGGTGTCGCCGGCAACCCGGGCCTCGAGAGTGCAGAGGGCCACGACCTCGAAGTCCCCGGCGAAGACCCGTGGGAGCACGGACTCGAGCTCGTCGCCGGGCGCGCTCGTCAGGAACCCGACTCGCCCGAAGTTGAAGCCGAAGACCGGCGTGCCGCTGCCGAGCTTGGCACGGAGGGCCCGTAGCATCGTCCCATCGCCCCCGAGCGCGATCACGACATCGGCATCAGCCTCCGGCTCGACCAGCTCGATGCCCCCCTCGGCGGCAGCGCGCTCCACGATCGCGGCGGCGGTCGAATCGACCTCGGGGCGCCCATTCGTCACGACCGCCGCGCGGGCGACAGCGCGAGACGTGGAATTCACGGTCTCAGCTCGCGTCGACGACATAGAGGAAGAACTCTCGGTTTCCCTTCGGCCCTGGCAGGCCGGAGTCGACGACTCCGACGACTCGCCCGCCCCAGTCGGGCACTTGGCGGCCAACTCCGTCTACGATCCGCTGCCGCAGCACCGGATCCCGTATCACTCCACCCTTGCCCACCTCTCCTGGGCCTGCTTCGAACTGCGGCTTCACGAGGACGAGTGAGCGCCACCCCGGTGCGGCGGTTGCGAGCGCAGGAGGGAATGCCTTGTCGAGCCCGATGAACGACACGTCGCAGGTCAGGAAGGTAGGCGCGAACGGGAGCTGGTCCGCCCGGAGCGCTCGCACGTTCGTTCGCTCGAGCACTGTGACCCGAGGGTCTTCGCGCAGCTTGGGATGCAGCTGCCCGTACCCGACGTCCACGGCGCAGACCCTTGCCGCGCCAGCCTGAAGCAAGCAGTCCGTGAAGCCGCCGGTTGAAGCGCCGACGTCGAGGCAGTCCTCGCCCGTGACGTCGAGCTCGAAGTGCTCCAGGGCATTCGCAAGCTTGTCGCCACCCCTCGATACGAAGCGCGGCGGCGTGTCTACGGCAAGCTCGGCTGCCTCGTCCACGGGCGTCCCCGCCTTCGAGAATCCGGGCACGCGGCCGGCGAGCACGAGCGCCTGCGCCTGGGAACGGCTCTCGGCCAGGCCGCGCTCGACGAGGACGACGTCGAGCCTCTTCTTCATGGAGGGAGCCTAGCTCCTTAGGCTCGTCTTTCCCTGATGGCTGATACGAGCTCGGCGAGAACAGACGTGTCCCCCGGGAGTGCCTCGAGGCAGGCCCCGACGCGCGCCCTCGCCTCGTCCGCCAACGTGCGCGCTCGTTCGAGTCCGTGGAGGGAAACGTAAGTGACCTTCCCGGCTGCCTCGTCCTTCCCGGGCGTCTTCCCGAGCTCCTCCGCCGTACCGGTGGCGTCGAGGATGTCGTCCACGATCTGGAAAAGAAGGCCGAGCTCCTTTCCGAACGCGCTCCACGGCGCTCGCTCGGCGGCAGACAATCGGGCCACGGCCGTCGCCATCACGACAGACGCCTCGAGCAGCCGTCCCGTCTTCAGCTCGTGGAGGTCCCTGAGCCCCTGCTCGTCCACGGACCCGTTCGTCGTCACGTCCAGGTACTGCCCGCCGATCATGCCGAGGGTGGCATTGGTCAACTCGCGCGCGACGTCCGGTTCCGGGTAGCGGAGCGCCAGGCGAAGCGCCTCGGCGAGCAGGGCATCTCCCGCGAGGATGGCCACGTTCTCGCCGAAGCGGACGTGGGAACTGGGCTGCCCTCGCCTCAGATCGTCGTCGTCGAGTGCCGGCAGGTCGTCGTGGACCAGGCTGAACGTGTGCACGAGCTCGAGGGAGCAGGCGGCCGGAAGCACCTCGTCCGGGTCACGACCGAGCGCGTCGCCCACCGCCAGGCAGAGCACCGGCCGGATGCGCTTGCCGCCACCGAGGAGCGAGTAGCGGAGGGCCTCTTCGAGCTGGCCGAGCTCAGCGGTGAAGGGAAGCTCGCCAAGGAACCGCTCGACCCGCCCGCGAAGCTCCTCAGGGGAGAGCATCCGGTCCTTCCCGCTTCGCCCGGTCGATCTCGAACTGAACCTGTTTCGCCAGCTCAGCCATGTCGGCGAGCTTCTCGACGGCGACCCCGGGGTCCTCCGTCCCTTCGAGCTCGGCCAGGGTCGCCTCCAAGCGGGCGAGCAGCTCCTGGAGCCGGACGACGGACTCGGGCTCGCTCACGCGCACCGTCCGCCGGCGGACGGGCGCAGCGTCGAGGCTGACTCGCGTCGTCTCACGCCGCCTCCTTCGCAAGCTGTCCGAGAATCCCGTTGACGAGACGGCCGGCATCAGGCGAGGAGTACCGCTTGGCGAGGTGCACCGCCTCGTCGATCACGATCTCCCTGGGCGGATCCCCACGATCGAGCTCGGTGAGCGCGATCCGGAGGATGTTCCGTTCGAGCGCGCCCAGCCGGTCCGCAGGCCAGCCGATCGACGCCTCGGAGATGCGGCCGTCGAGCGTGCGCGCATGCGAGCTCGTCGCTTCGGCAAGGTCCTTCGCGAACGGATCGACTTCACCCTCGAAGAGCGACGCGAGCGGCTGCCCGGTGAGATCCCACTGGTAGAGAAGGAAGAGCGCGGTCCGGCGCGCTTCGCGGCGGCCGGTCATGCCGGGAATGGACCGAGGGTGGAGAGAGAGGACGCCGCCTTCTGGATGAACGCGGTCGTGTATTCCCCACTGACGAAATCGTCGTTTTGCACGATGTCCAGAGCCAGGTCGCGGGTCGTCGCGACACCTTCGAGCTCGAATTCTGACAGGGCTCGCCTCGCCCGGCCGAGCGCCGCTCGGCGATCCTCAGCCCACACGATCACCTTGGCGACCAGCGAGTCGTAGAACGGTGGGATCGCGTAGCCCTCGACGACGTGGGTGTCGACGCGCACTCCAGGCCCGAGGGGCGGGCGGAAGCGTGTCACGCGCCCCGGCGAGGGCATGAAGTCGCGGGAGGGATCTTCGGCGTTGATCCGGAACTCGAGCGCGTGGCCGCGGAGCTCCGCCCGCCCGGTGGCCCGGAGCCCCTCGCCCGCCGAGATCCGGAGCTGCTCCCGGGCCAGATCCACGCCGGTCAGGACCTCAGTGACCGGATGCTCGACCTGGAGCCTCGTGTTCATCTCGATGAAGAAGAAGCCGTCCTCGGTCAAGAGGAATTCGATCGTGCCCGCGCCGCGGTAGCGAAGCGTCTCGCACGCGCGGTGAGCAGCGTCTTCCATGGCGTCACGAACGTCGGGAGAGACGGCCGGCGAGGGTGCCTCCTCGACGAGCTTCTGATGGCGCCGCTGGATCGAGCAGTCGCGCTCCCCCAGGGTCAGGACGGCACCTTCGCCGTCCCCGAGTACCTGGATCTCGACGTGGCGCGCATCGACGAGAGCCCGCTCCACGTAGAGGCCGCCCTCGCCGAAGTTCGCCTCCGCCTCGGCCGAGGCCGTCCGGAAGGAGCTCTCGAGGTCCTCGGCCGAGGCAACGAGGCGCATCCCTTTGCCGCCGCCCCCGGCGGAAGCCTTCAGGAGCAGGGGGAAGCCGACGTCGCCGGCGAGGGCCTTGGCCTCAGCGAGCGTGGCTTCGCCGTCGGAGCCGGGCACGAGCGGTAGCCCGGCCGCACGCATCGCCTCTTTCGCCTGCACCTTGTCGCCCATCACCTCGATCGTCTCGGGACGTGGTCCGACGAAGACGAGTTCGTTGTCCTCGCAGGAGCGGGCGAACTCGGCGTTCTCGGCCAGGAAGCCCCACCCGGGGTGGACGGCCTCGCAACCTGTCGTCGTCGCCGCGGCCACGAGCGAAGGGATGTTCAGATAGCTCAGCGCCGCCGGAGGTGGACCGATCTGGACGGCCTGGTCGGCGAGCGAGACGTGGAGGGAGTCGCGGTCGGCGGTCGAGTACACGGCGACCGACTCGACGCCGAGCTCACGGCAGGCGCGGACGATCCGAACCGCACCCTCGCCGCGGTTTGCGATCAGGACTCGCCGGAACACCGCGTCGCCTCCGCCCCGTGACGTGAGCGTGACGGTTCCGGCGCGATCACGGCGCCACCTGTGACGTTCGCCAAGCTAGGCTCGACGCGGGGGGAAGTAACTCGGGGGCCCCCCCGGGGGAAAGACAGAACCATCTAGAGCGCGTCGAGCGGCCGGCCGTTCAGCGGCTCCAGCTCGAAGAGGAGATCGCCGTACTGCACGGGGTGCTCGTTCTCGACGCAGATTCGCCGCACCCGGCCGTCATGGTCGGCTTTGACCTCGTTCATGAGCTTCATGGCCTCGAGGATGCAGAGCGTCTGGCCGACGGTTACCACGTCTCCCTCCTCGACGAACGGAGCCGAGCCGGGCGAAGCGGCCCGGTAGAAGGTGCCGACCATCGGGGACTCGACTCGAAACACCTCGTTGGAGGCCGGCGCGACGTCGGCCTCGCCGGCGGGCTCGGGGATCGCCATCGGAGCCATTGAGGGGATCTCAGGCTCGGGGCCCTCCTCGCGTCTTCGCACGGTAACTCGCGTTTCCCCCTCCTCGACGGTCACCTCGCCGATCCCGGACTCCTGCACGACTCTGATCAGCTCGCGCAACCGCTCCGTCCCGGGCCTGTCGAGACCGGCTCCCTCGGGAGCGTCCCGGCGTCCGCGGCTCCGGACCGCTCGGAGGAGGGGCTCGGCTTCCTCTCCGAAAAGCGCGAGGAGCAGGAGCTCCTCCTCGCTTGCAGCAAGCCCCTCCGCGTCCTCGCGCAGCTCGTCCAGCCCGACCGGCACGCCGTCGTCGTCGTCCCGGTGGTCCGGCAGGAGCCCGAGTGCGCGGACGACGACCGGATCGACCGGGGCCGGGGTTCTCCCGTAGCGACCCTCGATCAGGTCGCGGATCTCGTCCACCACGATCTGCCAGCGCTGCGCCGAGAGAACGTGGATGAGGGCCTGCGAGCCGAGCACCTGACCGATCGGCGACGCGAGCGGAGGCCAGCCACACTCGCGCCTGATCTCGGTCAGCTCGTTGAGCACTTCGTCGAGGCGGTCTGCGAACCCCTGCGCGCGAAGGTTTGCGTCGAGCTCGGCGACGAGGCCTGCAGGCAGCCCGTGCTCGGCCGCCCTCACTGCGACCCGAGGCGAGAGCGGCGGCACGGGATCGTCCCCGAGCGCCGAGTCGACCAGCTCGCAGGCACGCCAGAGGGCGGCAACCTCGATGCCGGTGTCGAGACCGATGCCCGAGAGCGCTTGCGAGAGCGCCTCGGCGGACACACGGTGAATGGAGAGTGCGATCGGATAGATGGCGCAGGCAATGACGTCCGCATCCGCCCGTGCGGCCTCGATCGACGCCGCGAGCGCGGCCCCTGCCGCCCCCTGGCAGTAGAGACCAACCGGCAGGCCGCTCGCCTCTCGCACCCGCTCGACGAGGTCGCGGGCGCGGCCCGGGTCGAGCGATCCGGCCGGGTCGTGTACCAGCGCCCGCGAAGCGCCGAGCTCGTTCAGCTGATGAGCGCGCTCGAGGAGGACGTCGCTCGCGTCCGCCGGGCCCGGGCTGTGCACGAGCCCGATCGCGAGCTCCTTCCCGGCACCAAGAATCGCCTCGGCAGCGTCCTCGAGGTTCTCGAGATCGTTCAGGGGGTCGTGAATCCGAAAAACATCGATGCCGCTTTCGGCAGCGCTGTGGACGAAGCGCCGAACGAGATCTCGCGAGACGGGCCGCGAACCCACCAGGAAGCGCCCGCGAAGCGCGATTCCGAGCGGCGTCCGGCAGCGGGCCTTCAGGGCTCGGATTCGCTCCCAGGGGCTTTCAACCCCGCGGCGGACGGCCGTGTCGAAGCAGCCGCCACCGGACACCTCCAGGTACGCGAACCCCGCCCCATCCAGGATGTCGGCGAGCTCGAGGAGGCGTGAGGTATCGACGCGGCCTGCGAGAGGCTCCTGCGAGAGGAGGCGGATGGTCGTGTCGACGAGAGTTGGCATCTAGATGGCCTGTCCGTAATCGGCGTGCCCGCGGGGACAGGTCAGACCGAGCCGGGGTGTGCCATCGCCGGCAGCCCAGGCTAGAAGCCTTGAGAAGAGCGAGGGTGCGGACTGGCGCCGTGTCTGGGCCGCCTTCCGGGGGTCAGGTACTTGTCGATCAACCATTTAGGCGCGCGACATATAGCGGCGTTCGCGCGTGTCGACTTTGATCCGGTCCCCCTGGTTGACGAATAGCGGCACCTGGACGACCGCACCGGTCTCGAGCGTCGCGGCTTTCGTGACGTTGGAGACCGTGTCGCCCTTGACTCCGGGCTCGGTCTCGACGACGGCGAGCTCCACGGAGGCAGGGAGCTGGATGCCGGCCGGGCGCCCGTCGACCGTGAGGAGCATCACCGAGCTCGAGGGCTGGAGGAAGTCCAGCTCCTCCTTGACCTCAGTACGGGGCAGGTTTACCTGCTCGAAAGAAGACTCGTCCATGAACACGACCTCGTCGCCGGCGTCGTAGAGGTACTGGACGCTCTTCGTCTCCGTGTGGACGCGCGGCATCTTCTCGCCGGCGCGGAAGGTCTTGTCGACGACCGAACCGGAGTTGAGGCTCTTCAACTTCGTCCGCACGAACGCGCCGCCCTTCCCGGGCTTCACGTGCTGAAACTCGACGATGCGCCAGACCTGCCCATCGAGCTCGACGTGCATGCCGTTGCGAAACTGGTTGGTAGAGACAACCTCGGCCACGGTTGGCCAGTTTAGATGGTTGATCGACAAGTACCCCACCTCGGATGGCGGCCCGTCCTCGCGGGCGCCAATTACCGACCAACCATCTAGACGAGCGTTGCGAGATCCTTGGTGAACGGGGTCAGGACCTCGGTGCCATCCTCCTCGACGATCACCAGGTCCTCGATCCTGATGCCGCCTTTGCCGGCCAGGTAGACGCCGGGCTCGACCGTTAGGACGTTCCCCGGCGCGAGCATGTCCTCCGAGAAGTCGGAGAGGATCGGCAGCTCGTGCACCTCGAGCCCGACACCGTGTCCGAGCCCGTGGAGCACAGGAGCGACGCCGGCCGCCTCGATCTCGTGCCTTGCGATTGCGTCGATGGCGCGCGCATCTCCCCCGGCCCGCACCTTGGCGAGCGCGCTTGCTTGGGCGCTCCGACAGAGGTCGTACGCCTGCGCGAGCTCGTCCGGAAGCTCGCCGGTCGCGAAGGTCCGCGTGCAGTCGGAGCGATAGCCGTCGACGGTGGCGCCCGCGTCCACGATCACGGTCTCGTTCGGGCCAATCGGACGCTCCCCGGGATGGTGGTGCGGCACCGCGGCATTGGGACCGCCGGCGACGATCGGGTCGAACGCGACGGCGTCCGCTCCCTCCTCGTGCAGCGTCTGAACGATCCACCAGGCCACCTCCGACTCCGTTCGTCCCACGAGCCTCTCCCCGGCCAGGCGCCGGTACATCGCGTCGTTCACGGCCGCGGAAGCCCGAATCGCGTCCAGCTCCTCGGCGCTCTTGACGGCGCGGATGCCCTTGAGCGCACCCTTCGTCGGCACGAGTTGGACACCGCTTTCTCGGAGCGGCTCGTACTGGGCGACGGTGACGTGATCGGCCTCGAACGCCACCCCACCCTGCGAAAGGTCCCCGAGCTTCCCGGCGATCCACGCCGTGACGTTGCGCTCGGCCTGCAACGGCTCGACCCCGTCCACGTGCCGTGCCGCCTCGATGTATCGCCCGTCGGTTGCGAGGACAACATCGTCGGCACTGACAAGGCACGCTGCGTTCGAGCTCTCGAACCCCGTCAGCCAAAAGACGTTGACCGGATGCGTGACGAGGAAGCTCTCGGCGCCGAAGCCGTCCAGCTCGGCCACCAGGCGGTCGATGCGGGCCCGACTCACCGTGGAGCCGCCAGGAGCTTCAGCGCCTCCTTGTAGCCTTCGGGGCCCTTGCCGAGGATGCGAGAGGTAACGACGTCCTCGATCACAGACACCTTGCGCCAGTCTTCCCGCTCCGTAATGTCCGAGAGGTGGACCTCGATCACGGGTACGTCGACGATCTCGAGCGCGTCGCGAATCGCGTAGCTGTAGTGCGTCCAAGCGCCCGGGTTGACCACGACGCCCCCGGCCCAGCGGCGCACATCGTGGCACCACTCGACGTACTGGCCCTCGTGGTTGGTCTGAAGGCAACGGACCGTGAGGCCGACCTCTTTTGCCCACCCGTAGATCCGCGTCTCGAGGTCCCCGAGGCCGATGCCGCCGTAGAGGGTTGCATCGCGCTCGCCGAGCACATCGAGATTCACCCCGTTCAATACAGCAACCTGCACGGGGCGAGTCTACTTTGCGATCAGAGCATCGAGCTCGCGCCGGATGTCCTCGTCGGGCAGCTCGACTGGAAAGATCGGCTTCCCGATCTCCTCGAGGAGGACGAGGCGCGAGCGGCCGTCAACGGTCTTCTTATCCCGCCTGAGCGCCGCCCAGGCGCGGTCTCCGTCGACCGGGACCGGCTCCGGACGAAGCAGCTCGGCGACGATGTCCGTCTCCAGGCCGGACAAGCGCAGCGCGGCGAGGAGGCCCAGGGCGACGGCGTCGCCGTGGCGGAGCTGGAACCCGGACGCCGCCTCGAGCGCGTGCGCGAAGGTGTGCCCCAGGTTCAGGATCGCACGCCGTCCGGTCTGCTCGAACGGGTCCGCGAGGCAGACGGCCGCCTTGAAGGCCGCGCAGGCGCGCACCATCTCTTCGTCCGTGAGCTCCCACAGGGGTTCCCCGGCGAGAAGCCCGGTCTTGACCACCTCCGCCATGCCGGCGCGACGTTCCTCGTCGGGAAGCGTCGTCAGGAGCTCCGGGTCGATCAGAACCTGCGCGGGATAGTGGAACGCGCCGACGAGGTTCTTGCCCGCGTCGAGGTCGATCCCCGTCTTGCCGCCGATCGCAGCGTCGACTTGCCCGACGAGCGTCGTCGGCCAGGCGATCCAACTCACGCCGCGCTTGTATGACGCCGCGACGAACCCGGCGACGTCGGTCGTCGTCCCACCGCCGTAGGCCACCAGTGTGCCGCCGCGGTCGAGCTCGAGGACCTCCCAGAGCCCCCTGGCGACGTCGACCCGCTTGGCAGCTTCGCCCGCTGGCACCGGATAGGTCTTGCACCCGAGGTCGAGAGGATGGAGACCGAGGACGCGCTCGTCGGCGACGAGGGCGTCGGCGCGCACGCCGACGGCAGTCGAGGAGTCGACGAGCGTCACGGCGAGACCTGCGAGGAGCAGATCCTCGACATCCGTCGCACTCGCGTCGGCCACGTCAGCGTAGACGGGCACGCGCTCGTCGTACAGCCGGCGAAATGCGGATTCCTCCTTGGCAAGCGGCCGATCTGCACCGCGAACACGTTCCCAGGCGGTCCCAGGGTCGACAAGAAGCCACACCGTCAAAGCGTGTCGGCGCAGGAGCCTGCGAGTCGCCTCCGAGAGCACGGCCCCTCCCCCCAAGGCGATGACGCCCGGCTCAGGCTCTCGTAGCGCCGCGGCAACGACAGCCTCTTCGATCTGTCGGAATTCGGGCTCGCCGCGCTCGAAGAGCGCCGGGATGGGCCCATGCAGGCGCTCGATCTCCTCGTCCGCGTCGACGAAGCGTCGCTCTGTCAGCAGGGCGACCCGGCGTCCGACAGTCGACTTCCCGGCCCCCATGAAGCCGACGAGAACGAGGTGCTTCCCGAGCGCCCCTACCTCGGAGACCAGGGGATCCGCTCCACGTACGCGCGGTAGGCGGCGACGAAGTCTCCGACCGCGTCGCCGCCGAACTTCTCTTTCGCCGCGCGGGCAAGCTCGAGGGCAACACACGCCTCCGCAACGACGGCGAGTGCCTCGACGGCGGCGACATCTGACCGCTCCACGAGCGCCTCGGCGGGCTCTCCGGTCGTGAGGTCTGCGGAGCGGAGCGGGCGCATCAAGGTCGGCAGCGGCTTCATCGCAGCCCGGACGACTATCTCCTCCCCGTTCGAGACTCCCGCTTCGATCCCGCCCGCTCGATTCGTCTCGCGGTGGTATCCAGCCTCGTCTCGGAGGATCTCGTCATGGGCTTCTGAGCCCCGCAGGCCGGCCAGCGCGAACCCCTCGCCGATCTCGACGCCCTTCACCGCCTGCGTCCCGAGCAGAGTCCAGGCAAGGCGCGCGTCGAGGCGCTCTTCCTTCGTTGCGTACGAGCCGAGTCCGGGCGGAACTCCGCGCGCCCGAACCTCGACGAGGCCGCCGAGCGTGTCTCGCTGGCCGCGAGCCGCGTCGATCGCCTCGCGGATCCCCTCCTCGCCCTCGGCGCCGCCCACAACGACCGCCGAGCCGCTCACGGTGACGCCGATCTCATGCAGGAGAGCCTTCGCGACTCCGCCCGCCGCGACGATCACCGCCGTATGGCGCGCGCTCGCGCGCTCGAGCGCGTTTCGCACGTCGTCGTGCCCGTACTTCATGACCCCGGCAAGGTCGGCATGCCCGGGGCGCGGAAGTGTGACCGTCTCCTTGCCCTTCCCGGTCGCCTCTCCCTCGGGAGCCCAGGGACTCATCCCCCAGGTCCAGTTCTTGTGGTCGCGGTTCGGCACAACCAGTGCGAGGGGCGTGCCGAGCGTGCGTCCATGCCGAAGCCCGGCCAAAACCTCGACCTGATCGGTCTCGATCTGCTGGCGAGGGCTCCTGCCGTAACCCTCCTGCCTGCGCGCGAGATCGGCCTGAATGGCCTCCCGGTCGAGCCTCAACCCGGCCGGGAGGCCGGTCAGGATGCCGACGAGCGCGGGTCCGTGCGACTCGCCTGCAGTGCTGAGCTCGAGGGTCACACGGCGAAGCCTAGTGCGGCTCCCGGCCGCGCCTTAGACCCGGATGCGCTCGGCCCGGACTTCGTAGACCCAGATGCGGAGCCGGGGCGTGCCCGCCAGCGCGGTCGCGGGCGGCTCGAGCCCGTAGTGGCGGTACGCCGCTTCCTCCTGCTCCGCGGAGATCGCGAAGTGATCGCCCTTACCGATGATGAGGCCGCGAGTGTCCTGCTCGTCGTAGGCCGGAGCGGACTCGATCTCCTCCTTCGTCCAGGGCACTTGAACCGAATCGCCCTCGTGCGTGATGCCCTGAAGCGGCACGAGATAGCGGTGCCCATTGGGAAGACCGTTCCAGATACCGATCCATTCCGGCTGTCCCGTTTGGTCGTCAAGGAAAACGACGTCGACGTATCCGACCTTCTCCCCGGCGCTGTCCTTCACTTCATAACCGACGAGCCTCTGTAGCTGTTGCTCGGAGTAGGTCTCCAGCATTTCACTCCTCTCGTTTCGTGTCCGTTGTAGCGTACTCGCCTGCGGAAATCGCAAACCGCATCGCGTCCACAGGTGCCGTCACGCCGGTCCAGCGCTCGAAGGACGCAGCGCCCTGTCGCACCAGCACCTCCCGCCCGTCCACCACTGGGTCGCAGCCGGCCTTCCGAGCGGCCTCGACCAGCGCCGTCGGCTCACTGCCGGTGCGGTAGGCGAGGTCGACAACCGCCTGGCCGGCGCTCGGCTCCACTGGAAGCTCGTCCCAAAGCGGCGTCGCGTTGACGAGGAGCGTGGCGCCGGCCGGCCGGGGAGGCCACGCATCCGCCGCCGCAACCTCTTTGTCTGGGAAGAGCGCAAGCAGCCGGGCCGCGAGCGCGGGGGCGCGGTCCGGGTCTCGCACCGCCACGGTGACACTCGCCGCCCCAGCGTCCAGAAGCGCCACTGCCACCGCGACTGCAGCCCCCCCGGCGCCCAGGATGAGGACGCGCGCGTCCTCGGCCGCGACGGCGTCCGTTACGGCGAGTCCGTCCGTGCTGGACCCGAGCAGTCGCCCGTCACAAACCACGAGCGTGTTGACGGACGCGGCGCGCTCGGCGACCCCGTCAAGCTCGTCGCAGAAGGACACGATCGCGCTCTTGTGCGGGATGGTCACGTTGGCACCGGCGAAGCCAAGGGCAGCGAGGCCCGAGACGGCGGCCTCGAGGTCTTCGGGGTTCACCGGTAGAGGGACGTAGGCCCAGTCAAGTCCCCGGGCCGCGAAAGCGGCGTTCTGCATCCGGGGCGAGAGCGAGTGTGAGACGCGATTTCCGAGCAAGCCGACGAGCCGGGTCTCCCCCGTCAGCAATTCAGCCCTTCGCGGCTGTAGTTGTCGAACTCCGCCTGACTCGCAGTGAAGTAGTGGCTCCTGCAGTCCGGCTTGCGAATGAAGAAGATGTAGTTGACCTTCGCGGGATGCGCCGCCGCCTGGATCGAGGCCAGCCCCGGATTCGCGATCGGCGTCGGCGGCAACCCGACGAACTTCCGCGTGTTGTACGGCGAGTCGGAGTCGAGCTGGCTCTCGAGGATGGCCTTCGTCGACGGAATGTTGAGCCCGTAGCGAATCGTCGCATCGATCCCGAGCTTGATCCCGGCTTTCAGCCGGTTGTAGATGACAGCGGCGACGAGGGACCGCTCCTTCGGCACCTGGACCTCCTTCTCCACCATCGACGCGATAATGAGGATGTCGTAGCCGGTCAGGTTCTTCGACTTCGCGTACTTCAGGTCGACGCCCTCCCACGCATTCGTGAAGGCGTCCAGCTGCATGGTCACGAGCCCGCGTGTGGTCGTGTTCTTCGTGAAGGAGTAGGTGGCCGGAAAGAGGAACCCCTCGAGGTTCGGGATCTTGGCCTTGGCGAAGTCGCGCGGCAGAGCGCCTCGCACGGTCAGCCGCAGGTAGGCCTTCGGAGAGAGCCTCGTCTTCACGTCACGCTTCTCGAGCGCGATCTCGTTGACGGCGGCGATCCTGGTCGCCATCTCCTTCCGCGTGAACCCCTCCGGGAAGACGATCTTGAGGGTGGGGCCCAGCGGTGCGGTCGCGGTCGGCGTGGTCTGGACCGCCGCCTCGTCGCTTCCGAGTCCTGCGCTGTCGACAATCGACCTGATCCCCCAGGCGAGGCCCACGAGCACGAGGGCTCCGAGGACGACGCCCACGAGGCCGGCCGTTCGCCCACCCCGGCCGGAGCTGCGCCTTACCTGGCGCGGGCGCTCAGCCATGTCAGGTAGCTCGTCAGGAGGTGCGCCGCCGCCGCCGCGTCCTCGGAGGCCCTGCCCGGCGTCGCCTGGGCAAGCCGGGTTGTGAAGCGCTCGTCGAAGCTCTCGACCGGAAGATCCGAGGCCGCACGGAGCGCGTCCACGAAGGCTTCCGTCTCCTGCGCCTGGGCCCCGTGCTCTCCGCGCAGCGTCACCGGAAGGCCGACGACGATCCGCTCCACCTCCTGCGCCCGGGCCAGCTCGAGGACCCGAGCAAGGCCCGGCCCGGACGATGCCCGCTCGACGATTTCGAGGGGCCTCGCGATCGTCCCGGTCGGATCGGAGACGGCCACGCCGGTCCGCGCCGAGCCGTAGTCGAGTGCGAGCACCTTCACGAGGGCGCTGATCTTATGTAAGGGCCTCGATGATGGCCCGCTCGGCCGTCGCGATCGCCTCGCCGAGCTTCTCCGGATCCTTGCCTCCGGCCCGCGCCATCGTCGGGCGCCCGCCGCCGCCACCGCCCACCACACCGGCCGCCGTTTTCACCATTTCGGACGCGCTCAGCCCCCGCTCCACGACGGACTGGTCGAAGTTGGCAACGAGGTGGACGCGGCCGTTCTCCCGCGCACCGAGGACGATCGCCGCAGGAGCCGCCTTCTGCTTGAGCCGGTCCGAGAGCTCGAGAAGCGTATCGGCGTCCATCTCCCCGACCTCGGCGACGATGACGCGCACGTCCCCCCTCTCGGTCGCTCCGGCGAGCAGGCTTTCGAGAACGTCGGCGCCCACGGCCGGTGCGTCACGGCGTTTCCCGGCCTCCTTGCGGGTGCGCTCCAGCTCCGCCCGAAGCTCGTCGACCTCCTCGGAGCGGGCCCGCAGGTACGCGAAGGCCTCTCCGGACGTGACAGCCTCGATCCGCCGGACTCCGGAGCCCACCGATCCCTCCGACAGGATCGCGAACGGTCCGATCTCGGCCGTCGAGCGGACGTGGCTGCCGCCGCAGAGCTCCCGGGAGAATCCGGGTACCTCGACCACGCGGACGACCTCGCCGTACTTCTCTCCGAAGAGCATGGTGGCGCCGAGGGCTTTGGCCTCGTCGATCGTGGTCAGAAACGCGTGCACGGGAAGATTCTCGAACACGCGCTCGTTCACGATCTCCTCCACCTGGCGGCGCTCGTCCGGGCTCAGCGCCTCGCCGTGCGTGAAGTCGAAGCGGAGCTTGTCCGGGCGCACGGCCGACCCAGCCTGATGGACGTGCTCGCCGAGGATGCGGCGGAGCGCCTCGTGCAGAAGGTGGGTGGCGGTGTGGTTCGCCGTCGTCGGGAACCGCACCTTCCAGGGCACCACGGCCCGGACGCGGTCGCCGGCCGAGAAGCCCACACCTTCGAAGAGGAGCACCTGATCTTCTCCGAAGCGATAGGCGCCGACGAGTTCAGCGCGGCGGCCGTCGGCCTCGATCCACCCTGCGTCGGTGACCTGACCGCCGCCAGCGGGGTAGAAGGGCGACTCCCGGAGCTTCGCGAGGAAGGTGCCGTCCTCGAGGTCCTCGACCAGGGCGAGCTCGGTCAGCACGTCGGTCTTCTCGTAGCCGACGAACTCCGTCACGAACCCGGCGGCACGAGCAAACTCCGCGGCGCGCTGGTCGTGCGTCCCCCGGGCCGAGCGGGACCGCTCGCGCTGCTCGGCCATGAGCCGCTTGAACTCGTCCTCATCGACTGCGAGTCCGCGCTCCTCGGCTAGCTCCCTCGTCAGCTCGAGGGGGAACCCGTAGGTGTCGTGAAGGCGGAAGGCATCCTCGCCGCTGATGTTCTTCCCGGTCGCGGCCACGTCCTCGAAGAGCCGCATCCCACGGGCCAGCGTCTGCGAGAAGCGCTCCTCCTCGGCGGCGAGGACCCGGTGGATCTCGTCACGATGCGACGCGAGCTCCGGGTAGGCCTCCCCCATCTGCGCGATCACCTGGTCTGCGAGGCGCTCGAGGAACGGGGACTCGAGCCCGATCCGGCTCCCGTGGGTGATCGCCCTGCGGATGACCCGGCGCAACACGTAGCCACGTGCTTCGTTCGACGGCATGACGCCGTCGGCGATCAGAAACGTCATCGCCCGCCCGTGGTCGGCCAGGACGCGATGGGCTTTTGTCGCCGCCTCGCTCGATCCGTAGGCGACCCCGCTCTCCGCCGCCACCCACTCCATGATCAACTGGTAGCCATCGGTATCGAACATCGAGTCGACGCCCTGCAGGAGCATGGCGCTTCGCTCGAGCCCGAGGCCGGTGTCGATGTTCTGGTTCGGCAGCGGTGTCAGCGACCCGTCGACGCCGAGGTCGAACTCCATGAAGACGAGGTTCCAGAACTCGAGGAAGCGGTCGCAGTCGCAGCCCGGCTCGCAGTCGGGCCGGTCACAGCCGTACTCGGCGCCCCGATCGTAGTAGAGCTCGGAGCACGGCCCGCACGGCCCGGTATCGGCCGCCTGCCAGAAGTTCTCGGCCCGCGGCAGCCCGACGATCCGCTCCCTCGGGATGCCGACGCGCTCCCATCCGGCGATGGCGACCTCGTCCTCACCCAGGCCGAGCTCCGGATCGCCGGCAAAGACAGTCGCCCAGAGGCTCTCCTTCGGGAAGCCCAGCCTCTCGGTCACAAACTCCCAAGCGAGGTCGATCGCCCCGTCCTTGAAGTAGTCGCCGAACGAGAAGTTGCCGAGCATCTCGAAGAAGGAGCCGTGGCGCGGCGTGCGGCCGACGTCATCCAGGTCGTTGTGCTTCCCGCCGGCGCGCATCACCTTCTGCGCGGTCACAAGGCGCGGCGCCGGCGGCTCCTTCAGTCCCAGGAAGTACGGCTGCAACGGCTGCATGCCGGCGACGGTGAAGAGCGTCGAGCGGTCCTCCGCCGGCGGGATCACCGACCCGGACGGATGCCGGACGTGGCCCTTCTCCTCGAAGAAGGAGAGAAATCCCTCGCGCAGCTCCGCGGTTGTGCGCATGGGACCGATTGTACGGGCGGCCGCGAGTAGCTCTAGCTCAGACGGTGGAGCGCAATGCCTGACAGGATCTCCCGCACGATCCGGTCGGCGACGAGCGCCGTCCGGTCGGCCGACCCGATCTCCGTCGGCGCCACCTCGACCACATCGGCGCCAACGAGCTCCAGGCCGGCGGCGAGGGTGCGGCAGGCCCAGAGCAAGTCGGCCGACGTCATGCCCCCGGGCTCCGGCGTTCCCGTCCCGGGCGCGAAGGCCGGGTCGAGGACGTCCACGTCGACCGTCAGGAACACAGGCCCCGGCCCGGTCGTGGCCAGCGTGCGCTCGACGACCGTGCCGATCCCGAGCTCGCGAATGTCGCCCATCCGGAACGCCGTGATCCCGTGCTCGGCCTGCCAGGCGAACTCTGCCTCCCCGGGCCAGTAGCCGCGGAGGCCGATCTGCACGTAGCGGCGCGGATCGACCAGACCGGTCTCGACGAGCTTGTACATCGGAGTGCCGTGCGAAACCTCGACTCCGAACACCTCTGCGGCGGTGTCTGTGTGCGTGTCGAAGTGGATGAGTCCGACCGGGCCGCTGACCGCGGCACAGGCCCGGACGTCCGGTTCCGTAATCGAATGGTCGCCTCCGAGCACGATCGGCAGAGCGCCGGCCGCCAGCACCTCCCCGACCGTCCGCTCGATCGCAGCGTGAGAGAGGGCGGCATCCGCCGGGACCACGGGAGCGTCACCGAAGTCGACGACGCGGAGAGCGACAAACGGGTCGATCCCGACCTCCACGCTGCGACCGGGCCCGAAGCTTGCGCTCCGGATTCCCCTCGGGCCGAAGCGGGCTCCGGGTCGATCGGAGACGAGGTCGTCCATCGGGGCGCCGACAATGGCGACGTCCACACCCTCGAGCTGAGCCGCCTCTTCGGTCCAGGGCATCCCGGCGTAGGAGAGCAGCCCCGCGTAGTCAGGCTTCCCGAAGCGCCCCCAGCGTCGAGCAGGGTCGAGCATGCGACGATGCTACGCGGTACGGGGCTAGGCGCCTACGACGCGCGGAGCTCTGTGTCGGTGGTATCCGTCGCTATCTCCGCCCGCATCTTTTCGAGTGATCGGCGGATCAACCGCGAGACGTGCATCTGAGAGATTCCGACCTGCTGGGCAATTTGCGACTGCGTCAGGCCGTCGTAGAAGCGGAGGTGGAGGATCTTCCGCTCCCGCTCGTCCAGGACTCGAAGGCCCGGCGCCAGCACCGCCCGGTCCTCGCTCACCTCGTACTCGGGCTCGAGCTCGCCGAGCGACTCGAGCGGGTCGAGATCCTCGTTGTCGTCGCCGGACGAGGGCGCCGAGAGGGAGAGGGTCGAGTACGCCTGGCCGGTCTCGAGCGCCTCGAGCACCTCCTCCTCTTCCACGCTCGCCGCCTTCGCGAGCTCGGGGATGGTCGGCGAGCGCTCGAGCTGCACCGTGAGCTCCTCGATCAGCTTCGAAAGCTTCACGTTCAGCTCCTGCAGACCGCGGGGAACTCGGATCGACCAGCCCTTGTCCCGGAAGTGGCGCTTGATCTCGCCGATGATGTTCGGGGTCGCGTACGTCGTCAGCTCGACGCCGCGGTCGACGTCGAAGCGGTCGATCGCTTTGATGAGGCCGATGCACCCGACCTGGACGAGATCCTCTAGCTGCTCGCCGCGGTAGGAGTACCGGCGGGCGAGCGATCGCACGAGCGGCAGGTACTGCTCGATCAGCCGCTCGCGGGCCTCGACGTCGCCATCGTGGTGATACCGGCGGAGAAGATCCCGGTCGATTCGCTCCGGGGTTGTGCTCACGTCGAGGCAGCTACCCCGCGAACCGGGTTGCGCTTCGCGAGGCGGAGCCACTCGCCGCCATCTCTGGACTCGATCTCGACGCTCTCCACGAGCGTCTCGAGCAGGCGGCCGAGGCCGACTCCCTCGCTCTCGTCCAGCCGCTCCAGATCAGTGCGCAGCGCAGGCGTTACGGGGCCGACGCACATCTCGACGCAGTCTTCCTCGACGAGGAGCTCGAGGGTGACGTCCGAGCCGGCCTGGTAGGCGCCGTTCGCGAGCAGGCTGTCGAGCGCGAGCTGCAGATCCTCCAGATACTCGAACGAGAAGGAGAGACGAGCGGCGAGGCCGCCCACGACCAGGCGCGCGACACCGTGGTACGACTCGTCCTGGGGGAACGTGAGGCTGATCCGATCGCTCACGGCTCGGGCTCCTCGCGGGCGAGCTCCTCGGCGATCTCCTCCTCCCGGCGCTCCGCGGCCCGCCTGCCCTCCTTGTAGGCGGTCGAGACGTCGCGGCGCGCAAGGAGCGACGCAAAGCCGTGGGTGATCCCGGCGGCGAGACCCGAGATTCGCTGAACGGGCCGGGTCACCGCCATCGTGACGGCACGGACGGCCGTGTCGACGCTTTCGGCGACGTCCACGGCGCTGTCGGTGACCAGATCGACCTTGTCCAGCTGCTGGTTCGTCCGGTCGATCGTCCCACCGACCTTGTGGATGACCGGAAGCAACTCCTGCTCGAGCCCTCTGATGAAACCCGAAAGGCGGCCGACGGCACCGGCCAGGCGCAGGAACAGATAGCCGAGCCCCAGAGCGAGGACGATGAAGAAGACGCTGAGAGCGATCCAGAGGACGTCCACAGCCGTTGTGTCCGCGAGAGGCACCGCTCGATCTTAGCCTCAGCTCGCGGAGGAGATGAGTCCTGCTCCGACAACCGCGTCGCCGTCGTAGAGAACGACGGCCTGACCGGCCGCGACGCCATACGCCGGCACCTCGAGGTCGAGCCGGAATCCCCGCTTCATCCGGGTCACCGAAGCCGCCGTCGCTGGCGACCGGTAGCGCACCTTCGCTTCGACCCGGTCCGCGGGCGCAAAGAGGCGGCCGGTCCGTGAGACGACGCGGCGTCGCGCGAGCGACTCCTTCGCCCCGACGACGACCGTGTTCGTCCTGGGCTCGGTCCTCAGGGCGTACACCGGGGCACCGGTCGAAACGCCGAGGCCGCGCCGCTGGCCGGGCGTGAAGCGCCAGAAGCCGTCATGGCGGCCGAGCACGCGACCCTGCTCGTCGACGACGGGGCCGTCGGCAGGCTCGAGCCCGTGGCGGGTCAGGAAGTCGCGGTAGTCGCCGCCGGCCAGGAAGCATGCCTCCTGGCTCTCGCGACGCTCGGCCGCCGCCAGACCGGCGCTCCGGGCCTCCTCGCGCGTCTGCTCCTTCCCCTGCACGCCGAGCGGGAACCAGAGACGAGGGAGCCAACGGGGATCGAGACGGGCGAGCATGTACGACTGATCCTTGGCGTGATCGGTCGCGCGCGCGAGCAAGAGCGTGCCGTCCCGTTCTACGATCCGGGCGTAGTGGCCGGTGGCGAGCTTGGCCGCGCCGACGCGGCGCGCAAATGCCAAAAGCTCTGCGAACCGGAAGCCGCCGTTGCAGCGCACGCACGGGTTCGGTGTCTCGCCTCGAGCGTAGCTCCGGACGAACGGCGCCACGACCGAGCGGCGGAACTGCTCACGGAGATCGAGCGTGAAGTGCGGCAGGCCAAGACCATGGCACGCATCGCGGGCCGCGGCGACGGCGGAGGGGGAGCAGCACACCCGCTCGGAGTCGGGGCCGCCGGGGTCCGTCCAGAGCCGGAGCGTGACGCCAACGGGCTCGAAGCCTTCGTCACGGGCGCGCAGGAGCGCAACTGCGCTGTCGACCCCGCCGCTCATCGCAACGGCAACACGCCGCTCGCCAGGGGATGCGACCGCGGCCGGTCCGAGGGCGTCGTGCAAGGCCTCGGCAGCCAGCCTGGGGGCAGGCACCGCTGCTGCTTCCAGCACAGGAAGCCCCCGGACGGCCCGGCAGAGCTCCTGGACCCCGTCACCCTCGCCGGCGGCGTCCCGAACGCGGCCGGCATGCAGGTTCAGTCGCACCCAGGCCAAATCGGCCCCGAGGGCCGCGTTCCCGATCACGTCCATGCGGCCAACGTAGCGAAAAGAGATACGTGCCCCACCGCGCCGATGATGCTCCGCCCGTGAGGAACCTGGCGAGCCAGGTGGGTGCCCTGCCGATCGGCGCGTGAGCGCGTCCCGGACTCAGGCTCCCTTCTCATGTCGTGTTGGTTCAACATTGCGCGCGGAGCCACGCACGCGGTCGAGCACGTGGACGCACTGTACACCTCTAGGCCTGCCGCTTAGCCGGCGAAGCGCCAGCGGATCCGAGTGTCGCCGTCCAGCCCGAGCAGGACCGCGAGCGCATGGGTCACCCCGAAGTCGCGTCCCGCCCCGGCGGCTGCGCGGTCGACGACCTCGGCCGTCTCTGTCCGCTGACCCGAGCGG
This sequence comes from Gaiellales bacterium, assembly GCA_038209555.1. Classification (GTDB taxonomy): domain Bacteria; phylum Actinomycetota; class Thermoleophilia; order Gaiellales; family Gaiellaceae; genus DASQGA01. The sequence goes on along the minus strand of JBBQXP010000010.1, from coordinate 11,053 downwards.
AGGACGATTCTCGCCCCGCATGGCAAGACCGGGTGGATGACGCCCGCGGTCTCCTGTCCGAGCACCGTTCCGCACGTCGTTCGGCGGCCCGTCCGCCCTTGAACGCCAACTACGGCCTCCTGCCAAGGCGCCTCGGTGGCGACCTGATCGGGCACGGGGGTCACCCCACGACCGTCGTCCCCTCCGAGCGCAAGCGCCCCCAGCGCGGCCAGCAACGCCACGCCCGCAAGCGCGGCCTGCCGCACGAGGAGTGCCGGGCTCACGCGGGTTCGAGCGTCTCGAGGAGCTCGCCGAACGATTCCCGGACAAGCCCATCGAACTCGGAGGGCAGCTTCCCTTTTGCATCGGCGAACTGACGAAGGTGGACGAAGAGATACGACCATTCCTCGCCGCGCTCGGGCTCGAGCCGTGCTTGCTCACGGGCAAGGCTCTCGAGCTCCCAGACGTTCCACTCGCGCTGCTCCTGGCTCCTTGGCATGCGGACGACGTTGGCCGGGGCCTGCGGCACGCCTGGGGCGGGCTCGTAGGACGACGGCTGGGGCACCGCCCGAGGATGTGCATACGCGGGTCGAGACTCGACTTCGGCGAGCGGCTCTAGCTCCCTCGCCGTAGCCGGGACCGGCTCCGGTGCCTCGACCGGGACGCGCTCGGCTGGTGCAGGTGGGCCGCCAGGGGTCGTGGCCTCAGCCGGATCGACCCGCCGAACGCCCATCCCGCGCCACGCACGCCTGTTCCTCCGGGCAGGCACTTCCGCTGCCTCGGGCACCGGCGCTGCCTCGGGCTCCGGCTCAGATCGCCTCTCGTCGTTCTGCGGCTCCGGTGCGGCCTCGACCGGCCCGGACGTCAACAGTTCGGGCGCATCAGGCTCCTGCGGCGGAATGGGAACCGGCTCGGGATCGGCCTCGACTGCGACGGGATCGGGAAGCGCCGTGCCCATGAGTGGAGGCTCCGGCGCCGGGTCGGGCGCTCGCAGGACCTGGACCCTCTCGACGAACTGGCTTTCGAGCCTGGGCGGGGCGATGCGTGCCTGGGGCTCCCGCCACGAGACCCATTCGACCAGCCACGCGATTCCGAGCGCGAGCGCCATCACGCCGACGACAGCGGGCCAGGACAGGTCGGCTAGCCAGGCCGCCACGGCGACCGCTACGAGGAACCCTGCGAGGGCGAGAAGACGAAAGATCGAGGCCGTGCTCGGCAGGCTAACGCCTTTCCGAGATGCGGCTAGGACGCTTCGGGGGGCTTCTGCTCCTTGCGTGACGACCGGTCGCCTTTCCCGCTCTCCGGAGCCTCTTCGCCGGCCGTCCCAGCCTTGGCTGCAGGTGCTTCCTTCGGCTTGCCCGGCTTCGGGTCAGCGGTCGGCACGGCCTCCGGCGTTGAGGGCCTCTCGGGGCCGCGTCGAGCGGCCACGGTCGATTCGGCTGCGCGCACGATCGCGTCCACGGCTTCCCGGATCGCAGGATCGCCATGGCCGGCTGCGGACAGCAGTTGCTCCGCACCTCCCCGCGCGCGCTGCACGATCACGTCGGCCTGGGCTCGAGCCCACTCGAGCGTCTGCTCGACCTCGGCCCTGGCGGCATTGGTCATCTCCGTCGCCTGGTGGCGGGACTGCTCGAGCAGCCGCGCCCCGCTCGACTCGGCCTGGCGCATCTCTTGCGAGGAGTCCTTGTTCGCCTTCGTCAGGATCTCGCGCGCCTCCGTGCGCGCCGCATTCATGATCTCGGCCCGTTGGCGCTCGGTCTCCTGCCTGATCCGGGCGATCTCCGCTTCCTGCTGCTGGAGCTCCATCTGCGCTTCGCGGATCTCCTGCTCGGCGCGAGCCACCTGCGTCGTCGCGGCTTCCTGCGCATCGCGCTCGATCGTGTCGGCGAACTCAGCGGCCGCACGGATGAGGTGAAGCGTGTCCATCCGGACCGCATGGCCGATCGGCTCAGGGGCGCCCTTGCGCGGCGCCGCCTGGAGCACCCGAAGGTTCGTCTGGAGGGAAGTTACGTGGCGGCGAAATGCGTCGAAGGCTTCTTCGACCTTGACGCGCTCATAGCCCTGAGCCGCGGTCGGCAGGTCGTCGATGCGCGGCAACGAGGTCAGGCTCGTGGCCGGTTGCGCGCGTCCGGGTTCTTGCGTCGCCATGATCCTCCTTCGGCTTCCTTTGCCGGCCGCAGGTGCGGCCTGGCCGATTAAGTATGCCTGTATCCATCGGCTGGAATCGGCCGCCGACTTAAGGGGGTTCTTTCCGGAGCATGATTCCGAGCTCGCGGAGCTGATCCTCCCCCACCGGCGACGGGGCTCCGCTCATCGGATCGATCCCGGCCTGGTTCTTTGGGAAAGCGACCGTGTCGCGGATGTAGGGCTCGTCGGCCAGGACCATCATCAGCCGGTCTATGCCGGATGCGATCCCGCCGTGAGGCGGCGCACCCATGCCCAGCGCATCCAGCAGGAAGCCGAAGCGGAACCGCTGCTCCTCTGGCGTGATCGCGAGGAGGTCGAAGATCTGCTCCTGGAGCTCGGGCTCGTGGATCCTGAACGAGCCTCCCGCGAGCTCGACCCCGTTCCCGATCAGGTCGTAGGCCTCCGCGAGCGCGCCGCCCGGGTCGGTCGCGAGCAAGGCCTCCCCCTCCGGGTTGGGACGGGTGAAAGGGTGATGGACCGCGGTCCACCGCCCCTCCTCCTCATCCCACTCGAGCAGCGGGAAGTCTGTGATCCAGAGGAACTTCCAGGCATCTTCGTCGATGAGCTCGAGCTCCCGGCCCAGGTGCAGTCTGAGCGCGCCGAGGACGCGCGAGACCATCGTGGGCTCGTCCGCCGCGAAGAGCACGGTCGAGCCCGGATCCCCCTTGAACGCTTCGAGCTCCGCCGCGGACAGGAACTTCGCGATCGGCGAGCGGGCCTGGCCCTCATCGTCGTACACGATGTAGGCGAGCCCCTTGGCGCCCCACTCCTTCGCGACCTCCTCGAGCTTCGCCAGCTCGCCGCGCGAGAAGGCCTGCGGCGCAACGAGGTACCGGACGGCCGGGGCGTTCGCAAAGACGCCGAACCTCGAGCTGCGCGTGATTTCGGTCCCGTCCTGGATCTCGAGGCCGAAGCGAAGGTCCGGCTTGTCCGATCCGAAGCGCCGATCCGCTTCGGCCCAGGTCATCCGGGGCCAGGGCGGCTCGAGGTCGACGCCGCGACAGTCGCGCCAGACCGCGCTGTACGTCCGCTCGATCAGCTCAAAGAGGAACTCCCGGTCGGGGAAGGCCATCTCGACGTCGAGCTGCGTCAGCTCCTGGAGCCGGTCGGCGCGAAGGTCTTCGTCCCGGAAGCACCGCGCGATCTGGTAGTAGCGCTCGAAGCCGGAGATGACGAGCAGCTGCTTGTAGATCTGGGGTGACTGCGGGAGGGCGAAGAAGCGGCCCCGCTGGAGCCGGCTCGGAACGAGGAAGTCGCGCGCTCCCTCCGGCGTCGGCTTGCCCATGATCGGCGTCTCGATGTCGACGAAGCCGGCCTCCTCCATGTGCCGGCGGATGATTCCGACGGCCTGCGCCCGCATCCGGAGGTTCCGCTGGAGCCTGTCGCGGCGCAGGTCGAGCCACCGGTAGCGAAAGCGGAGGGTCTCGTCCACGCCTTCCTCGTCGAGTTGGAACGGCAGCGGCGGGCACCGCGAGAGGATCTCGAGCCGGTCGACTTGGAGCTCCACCTCGCCGGTCGGCAGGTTGGGATTGACGGCCTCGGGCGCGCGGGCAACCACCTCCCCCGCGGCCTGGAGGACGAACTCGTTCCGGATCGAGTGCGCGGCGGTGATCGCATCCGGGGCGCGCTCGGGGTTCACGACGAGCTGGCAGAGCCCCGTCGAGTCGCGCAAGTCGACGAAGACGAGCTTGCCGTGGTCCCGCCGGGTCGCCGCCCAGCCGGCCAGCGTGCGGTGTTCGCCGATGTGCTCCGGGCGGACCTCACCACAGCCCAGGTCGCGCCACGCCGTCATGACGCTCCCAGCTCGAGCAGGCGCCGAGCCACCTCTCCGACCGGCACCGCCGGCTCCTCCGCATGTCCGTCGAGGGAAGCGATCGTCGCGCCTTCCGAATCGGCCTCGACGAGGAACCGTGCTTTCAGGCGCTTCGCCTGGGTCAGCTGCCCCTTCTTCGACCGCCCCGCGTATTCCGCGTCGCAACGCCAGCCAGCGCGCCTGAGCTCGGCCATCTGGGCCAGGAGCGCGGGGCGGTCGGCGCCCTCGCTGTAGCCGAAAAAGACGTCGATGCCTTCCGCTTCGACCTCCACCCCGGCCTCTTCGAGAGCGAGGAGGAGCCGCTCGATGCCCGCCCCGAAGCCCACGCCCGGAGTCGGAGGGCCGCCGATCTCCTCCACCAGATAGTCGTAGCGCCCTCCCCCCGAAAGCGTGCTCTGCGCCCCGAGCGCGGGTCCGACGAACTCCCACGTCGTTCGCGTGTAGTAGTCGAGGCCACGGACGAGCGTCGGCACGAGCTCGTAGGCGACGCCGTAGGCATCGAGGAGCCTGCACACGGTGGCGAAGTGCTCCCGGCACGCGTCGCAGAGCGAATCGCCGATCTTCGGCGCTCCGGACAGGGCGGATCGAACGTCCGCGGGCTTCGCGTCGAAGTTGTCGAAAACGCGGAGCGGACTCGTGGCGCGCTTGGCGCGGGTCTCGTCGTCCAGCTCGCCGTCATGGTCGTCGAGCCACCGGGTCAGGCTCTCGATATAGGCCGGCCGGCAGTTGCGGTCGCCGATCGAGTTCAGCTCGAGCCGGTAGTCGGTGATCCCGAGGCGCCCGAGCCAGGCGTCGTAGAGTTGGATCACCTCGGCGTCGAGCGCGGGGTCGTCGGAGCCGACCGCTTCCACTGAGACCTGCCAGTGCTCGCGGTAGCGGCCCTTCTGAGGGGCCGAATATCTGTACATCGACCCCAGCGTGTAGAGCTTCTGAGGCTGCGGCTCGCGATGGAGGCCGTGCTGCACGTAGGCGCGGCAGATGGGCGCGGTCGCCTCGGGGCGCAGCGTCAGGGAGCGCCCGCCCTTGTCCTCGAAGGTGTACATCTCCTTCTGAACCACATCGGACCCGGCGCCGGACGTCCGCTCGAAAAGCTCCGTGTGCTCGAAGACGGGAGTCTGGATCCGCCGGTAGCCGTAGAGCGCACAGAGCCGCTCGGCCTCCCCCGTGACCCGCTGCCAGAGCGGCTGTTCGGCCGGCAGGACGTCGTGCGTTCCGCGCGGTGCTTCGATCTTCACCGTCGGGTGGCCCGAAGCTCGCCGAGGAACGGGTTCGAGGCGAGCTCGGCCCCGAGCGTCGTGGCGGGCCCGTGGCCTGGATAGACCACTGTCTCCGGCGGGAAGCGTTCGAGGAGTGTGGCGATCGACGCCTCGAGCAGGTCCCAGTCCGCGCCCGGGAGGTCGGTGCGGCCGACCGAGCCCGCGAAGAGCACGTCGCCGGAGAAGAGGCAGCCGGCGGCCGCAAACGCAAGATGCGCGGGCGAATGTCCAGGGACGCGGAGCGTCTCGAAGGATATTCCGGCCAGCTCGAGCATCTCGTCGCCCTGGAGGAGCACGTCCGGGGTATAAGGGCGGAGCCTGACCGTCGGAGGCGCGTAGTCGTTGATGTTCTCGAGCAGCGCCCGCTCGTCCTCGGCCATGTGCACCGGCGCGCCCGTCCCCTCGGCGAGGTCGGCTACGCCTCCGAGGTGATCCCAGTGGCCGTGCGTGATCAGAATCGCGGTGCACTGAACGCCCAGGCCTGCGAGCCTGAGGCGGATCTCGGCCGCGTCGCCGCCGGGGTCTACCACCACCGCTTCGCCGGTTCCCGGGGAGCGCACGAGGTAGGAATTGGTCCCGATCGGGCCGAGCTCGAGCTGGGTGACGTCGAGGCTCACGGGGAGGTTGAGTCTATCCACGGCCGGTTACACTCTCCGCCCCGATGCAGAGCTGGAATCTTCGTGAGATCGAAGCCCCCGGCGGCAGCCGATCCCCGTCGGTCCTCCTGAGCGAGGACGAGGCTCGTGCGGTCCTCCTCGCTCTCGAGCCGGGGCAGGAGCTGGGCGATCACCAGGTGAAGGAGCACGCCTGGCTCGTCGTCGTGGACGGCTCAGCCCGGATCGGCGGAGGCGGCGACGAGCTCGAGGCGGGCGTCGGAACGCTCGTCCACTTCGAGCCGGACGAGCGCCACTTCGTGCGAAGCGAGGGCGGGGCCCGCATCCTCCTCTTGCTCGCGCCGTGGCCCGGCGAGGGCCACTTCCGCGGCTCCCGCTAGCCGCCGGGCTGCTGACGCCGGTGCCGGCGCATGAGCGTGCGATAGACGACGAGGTCGACCAGGTAGCTGAAGGGGAGGAAGATCATGATCAGAAGGACCGCGTTGAAGATCTTCTGCGCGGTCGTCAGGCTCGGCGCCGTTAAATAAGTGACGACGAGGAGCAACGGCCCGAAGATCGCACCCCGTTTGAGGACGCGAGCCACCGAAGGGGGCTGGATCGGGCGGCCTCGCCGGTCTGACGGCCCGCGTGACTGCCGCTCGCGCTTCTGGGGTGTCTTCTCGAGCGCGCGCGGCGTCTCGAGGATCTCTTCGCCCTCGTCGGTCTCGATCACGTACTCGTACTCGTGGCGCTGGAGCTTCTCGCGACGCCGTCGTTGCTTTCGGCTGGGCATAGGGCGATTATGCCGCCGGCCGGTCTGAGCGGCGCCCGACCTGGGGACGGTGAAGGCGCTCGAGGCTTGTTGCGGTTACGGCCAAACCGGCTCCCCTGCCTTTACGGCGGCGGCGACGTGATCCGTACCGAGGTGGTACGCGACATAGCGCCAGTCTGGTGCGTCCAGGAGGACGAGGTCGGCGTCGTAGCCGGGGGCGATCCGGCCAACGCGATCGGCACGCCGGAGGACGTGGGCCGCGTTGACGGTGCAGGCGGCGAGCGCCTCGGCCGCTGAGAGTCCGATCTGCGTGCACGCGAGACTGCAGGCGACGGGAAGGCTCTCGCAGAAGGCGCTCCCGGGGTTGAAGTCCGTCGCCAGCGCGACAGCCGCGCCCGCATCGACGAGCTCTCGCCCCGGTGGCATCGGACGGTCGAGGTAGAGCGCCGCTACCGGCAGGAGGACACCCGTCACGTCACTGGCTGCAAGTGTCTTTACGCCCTCCGACCCAGTCGCTTCGAGATGGTCGACGCTCCGGGCGCCGAGCTCGACCGCGAGTGGGATGCCGCCGGCCTCTGTGAACTGGTCGGCGTGTAGCCGAAGCTCGAGGCCGGCACCGCGGCACGCCTCCAGGTAGCGCCGGGCTTGGATAACGTCGAACGCACCCCGCTCGAGGAACACATCGGCTGCCTCCGCGATCGCCGCCGCCTCAGGCAATACAACCTCGAGCGCGAAGGCCAGGTAGGCATCGGCGTCCGTGAACTCGGGAGGAACAGCATGCGCCCCAAGCCAGGTTGGGACCCCGCCCGCATCGCGAATGGCTGAGAGCATGGCAAGCTCGGTCTCTCGATCGAGCCCGTAGCCCGACTTCGCCTCAAAGGTCGTGGTGCCGTGCTCGAGCATCCAGGCGCGGTGGCACCCCAGTGCCGCAGCGAGCCCGTCTCGGCCGACAGCGCGCGTGGCGCGAACGGTCGAGAGGATGCCGCTTCCGGCCGCATGAAGCTCTTCGTAGGTCGCCCCACCCGAGCGGAGGTCGAACTCGTCCACCCGGTCTCCCGCGAAGCAGGCGTGCGTATGGCAATCGACGAGCCCCGGAATCGCGCAGAGGCCGCGGCCGTCAAGCTCTTCGACGTCATCGCCGAGCTTCGGCACCTCGGCCATCCGCCCCACCTCGGAGATCCGCCCCTCCTCACAGAGAACGTACGCGTCAGCCGTAACGCTCACTTCCCGGAGTCGTGGTCCGCGTAGTGGAGCGTCTCTTCCCGCCGGCGAGACGATTTGCGCCAGGTCGTGAACGAGGAGGGCGGTCACTCGGGCAAGCCTAGAGCCGCCGCCCGCCGGTTAGCGAACTCGAAATCGCGGGAACACCGAACTCAGGGGTGAACCCACGTGCTTCGGGCGGGCTCATCAGCTGCCGGGCCGGACGCCGGGGACGGCGACACGCGGAAACCGGCGTCCGGCGCACCGGCCCTAGGGCTGCTTTCCTGAAAGCGAGCCCGTTAGGTCTCGTCGCGCGTTGGGATCGGGAGTCCGTGCTCGCGCGCCGCAGCGAGCGCGTCGTCGTAGCCGGCATCGGCATGACGCAGGACGCCCGTCCCAGGATCGGTCGTCAGAACGCGCTCCAGGCGCTCCGCCGCGTCGTCGGTCCCGTCCGCGACGACCACCATGCCTGCATGGATGGAGTTGCCGATGCCGACGCCTCCCCCGTGGTGCACGCTCACCCACGTGGCTCCAGCGGCGACGTTCACGAGCGCGTTCAAAATCGGCCAGTCGGCGATCGCGTCGGAGCCGTCCTGCATCGACTCGGTCTCGCGGTACGGGGACGCGACGGAACCGGCATCGAGGTGATCCCTCCCGATCACCACCGGTGCGCGGACGTCGCCGGTACGCACCAACTCGTTGATCGCAAGCCCTGCGATCGCGCGAGCGCCGTAGCCGAGCCAGCAGATCCGGGCCGGCAGGCCCTGGAAGGTGACCCGGCGCGCCGCCAGCTCGAGCCAACGCTGAAGCAGTACGTCGTCCGGAAACAGCTCTGCCAGACGCTTGTCGATCGCCGCGATGTCCTCGGGCTCACCCGAGAGGACCGCCCACCGGAATGGGCCGATACCACGGCAGAAGAGCGGCCGTATATAGGCCGGGACGAAGCCCGGATATCCAAATGCGTCGTCTAGACCTGCCTCGAGCGCCTCACCTCTCAGGTTGTTGCCATAATCGAAAACATAGCTACCCGCCCGGACGAACTCGAGCAGCCCTTGCACATGTGCGACGATCGAGGCTCGGGCTCGGCGCAGATAGTCGTCCGCGTCGCGCTCTCGAAGCTCCGCCGCCTCTTCGACGCTCAGCCCGGCGGGCACGTAGCCGTTCAGCGGATCGTGTGCGGCCGTCTGGTCGGTGACGAGATCGAAGGCCTCTCCGCGCCGCGCGAGCTCCGGCACGATCTCCGCCGCGTTCCCGACGAGGCCGACCGACAGCGCTCTACCGTCGACCGCCGCAGCCCGCATCCGAGCGAGCCCGTCGTCGAGCGAACTCGTCGCCTCGTCCAAGTAGCGCGTCTCGAGCCGCCGCTCGATGCGCGACGGATCAACCTCGATGCAGAGACAGGCTGCGCCGGCCATCGTGGCAGCGAGCGGCTGTGCGCCGCCCATGCCGCCCAGCCCCGCCGTCAGGATCGTCCGCCCCGCGAGGTCGGCACTGCCGAAGTGCTTCTCCCCCGCCGCTGCGAACGTCTGGTACGTGCCCTGGAGGATCCCCTGCGTGCCGATGTAGATCCAGCTCCCGGCGGTCATCTGGCCGTACATCGTGAGACCGAGCGCCTCGAGACGGCGGAACTCGTCCCACGTCGCCCAGCGCGGCACGAGCATTGCGTTCGCGATCAGCACGCGAGGCGCGCCGGGGTGTGTGCGGAACACGCCGACGGGCTTGCCGCTCTGCACCAGCAGGGTCTCGTCCTCGCCGAGCTCGAGCAGCGAGCGGACGAGCGCGCGCAACGCCTCCGGGTTCCGCGCCGCCTTCCCGGAGCCACCGTAGACCACGAGCTCCTCCGGACGCTCCGCCACCTCGGGGTCGAGGTTGTTGAGGAGCATCCGCAACGGCGCCTCGGTCGCCCACGCGCGCGCGTGTAACTCGCTACCTCGTGGAGCGCGGATCCGGCCCAGGTCACCGCACAGCTCCTCCACCAGGGCCTCCAGCGGGCGCGTCGCGCTCATGCAAGCTCACCGACCTCGGCCTCTACCGCCGCAACGAGCGAACCGTCCCGGATGGCGCCCGCCACCAGCTCGATGTCACGCGACAATGACCGGTCGTCGCCGAGGCGTGGCGAGAGCGAGCGGACGAACGCATGCGTTGCGCGCACGCCGTGTCCCGGCTCGAGCGGCGCGAGGAACTCCACCGCCTGGGCGCCGGCGAGCAGCTCGATCGCGAGGGCGAGCTCGGAGTTCGCGACGACCTGCCACGCCTTCAGGCCCGCCGCATTCCCCATCGAGACGTGATCTTCCTGGCCCGCACTCGTCGGGATCGAGTCCACGCTTGCCGGATGACACAGCGATTTGTTCTCGCTCACCAGCGACGCGGCGACGTATTGCGGGATCATGAAGCCTGAGTTCAGCCCGCCGTCCACTGTCAGGAAGGCGGGCAAGCCGTCGGACAGGTTGGGATTGACGAGACGCTCGACTCGGCGCTCCGAGATGTTGGCGAGCTCGGCGCACGCCATCGCCAGCGCGTCGAGCCCAAATGCGAGCGGCTGCCCGTGGAAGTTGCCGTTCGAGACGAGGAGCTCGTCTTCGACGAGCACGAGCGGATTGTCGGTCGCCGAATTCAGCTCGACCGCCACCGTTCCTTCGACGTAAGCGAGCAGGTCGCGCGACGCTCCGTGCACCTGCGGTGCACAGCGCAACGAGTAGGCGTCCTGAACCTTGTCGCACCATTTGTGCGCCTCGTTGATCGCCGACCCTTCGAGTAGGTGGAAGACGTTCGCGGCAGACTCGGACTGACCACGCAACGGCCGCAGACGGTGGATCTGCGGGATGAAGCTCGTGCGTGACCCCTGCAGAGCCTCCAGCGACAGCGCGCAGGCGAGGTCGGCCGTCTTGGCAAGCCGACGTGCCCGCATCACGCCGAGCGCGCCGAACGCCGCCATGAACTGCGTGCCGTTGACGAGCGAGAGGCCTTCCTTCGCTGCGAGCCGCGTCGGCTCGAGACCCGCGGCTGCGAGCGCGTCCGCTCCCGGCAGCAGCTTCCCGTCGTGCCAGGCCTCCCCTTCGCCGACCAGCGGCAAGGCGAGATGCGCAAGCGGCGCGAGGTCGCCACTCGCACCGACCGAGCCTCGGCTCGGGACGTAGGGCAGCACTCCGCGGACGAGGCACGCGAGCAAGAGCTCGACGGTCTCGATGCGCGCGCCCGAATATCCCTTCGCCAGAGCGTTCCCGCGCAGCAGCATCGCAGCGCGAACGATCTC